>JAYVFP010000056.1:0-5598 GCA_043773025.1 Archangium sp. | reverse complement strand
GCATGGGTGCTGTACGCGTCGTGGTGGTGGCACGGAATGTCTCTTCTATGAGCCGCGCGGGAATCATCGAGTTGGGGATCGCAGGGAAGGGCCCGACGCGAGGGTACGTGTTCGATCAGCATCGGCTCGCGCTGCCGTGCTGGGCGGAATCTCGCGGCCCGTCGTTGCTCCTCACGTTCGATCGACACTTCGACACGGTGGTGCCGAAGAACCCGCCACCGCGAGGCTTGTCAGTCGACGAGTACGATCGGCACGCGCGGGATCTGCTCGATCACCACAACTACGATCACGTGCTCGCCGCGATGGAAGCGGGGATCATCTCAGACGCGATCATCGTGGCCAGAGCCAAGCCGGTGGGCGCAGTCACTTCAGATTGGCATGAGCACGAGATCATCGCAGCCTCGACGCTCGATCTGATCACCGCGGAGTGGGGCACACCGCACGCGACGCCTGAAGGAAAAAGGGCGCACGCAGCGATGGAGCGAACGAAGTCGATCATCCTCGATGTCGATCTCGACTGCTTCACGACGCCCAGTGACGCGGATCCGACGACGGTGGTGCCGTGGTCACTCGAGTTGATCCGCGACTTCATGAAGCCGCGAGGCAGTGAAGAGTTCTGGTCATCGGTGCTGAGCAAGTGCGTGGGCTTCACCTTTGCGCGCGAGCCGTCACACTGCGGCGGGCTGATCGCGTCGGGCCGGCTGTTCGAGCACGCCTGCCAGGTGATCTTCGCTGAGCTGTTCGAGACCGATCTGCCCTGAAGAGCGTGGTGTCGAAGGTCTTTGATGCGGGCGCGTCAGCGGGCAGGCCCCTTGGACTTCTGCCGAAGATGTTCATGAGACCAGGTCGCCCTGTCTCGCCCGTTACAGAACTCGCAATCGACGTCGGTTTTGCCGACACACCGGACGGTGAGTCGCGATTTTCTTCATCGATTGCGAGTTCTGTAACAAGGCCCATTGCAGATTCATCAATCGACGCCGCTTCCAACGATGTGTCCAACGGTCGGTCGTGACTTGCGTCGTCGATTGTCTGTTCTGCAACAAGCGAGGGTCCTCGCCCGAGGCCGAGAGGCCTGCCCGATGCGACCTCGATGAGATCCCGACCCCCCTGCGTTCCCTGAGGCGAAGCAGCAGCTACCTGGCCAACTCGCGAATGGCCGCAGCGCGCTTCTTCACCAGCCCACCCAGCTTGAGCAGCACGCCCAGACCGCCGCCGCGCCCGCGGGCAATCAGCGCGTCGACGAACTGAGTCAAGTCCGCGTTGGCCGGAATCCACCACGCATCGGGCTGCTTGCCGGAGTCGACGATCACCGTGCGAGGCCGGGTGAAGACGCCGTAGCTGTGCGCGCTCGCCGCGACGCCAGGGCCGGTCTCCTTCACGCCCGTCCACGGCACGTCCGCCAGAATTCCTGCGAAGCCGTGGTTGTTCACGTAGCCCACGCCCACTTCCATACGTCGCACCAGCGCAGCGCCGCGCTCGAGGTTTTTGGTCCACACCGAACCATTCAACCCGTACCGCGAATCATTCGCCCGCTTGAGCCCCTCTTCGGCGTCCTTCACGCGCACCACGGCGATCACCGGGCCGAAGGTCTCATCGCGCACGACCTCCATGTCGTCGGTGCAGTGGTCGAGCACGGTCGCCTGAAAACCAAGACCTGGGCCGACACGCGCGCCGCCCGCGGTCACCTTCGCGCCCTTCGCCTTCGCTTGCTCGACGTGCTTCTCGACGATCGCCAACTGCGCCGCGTTCTGCAGCGGGCCGAGGTCGCTCTCGTTGTCCCCCGTCGACACGCGCAGCTTCGAGACGACCTTGCTCAGCGTCGCCACGAAGCGGTCGGCGATGGCTTCTTCGACGTACACGCGCTCGATGGCCGCGCAGTTCTGACCGCAGTTGTGCATCGCCCACTGCGCGACGCCGATGGCCGTGCGCTCGAGGTCACAATCGGCCAGCACCAGCGCCGCGTCTTTCCCACCCAGCTCGAGCGACGTGGGAATGAGCCGCTCTGCCGCGCGCGCCGCGACGCGCTTGCCTGAGGGCACCGAGCCCGTGAACACGATCGCATCGGAGGTATCGACCAGCGCCTGGCCCACTTCACCTGCGCCCTGCACGAGACCGACGAGGCCCTTCGGCATCACTTCGGCGCACAGCCCAGCGAGGAACGCTCCCGTACGCGGCGTGTGTTCGGAGGGTTTGAGCACCACGCCGTTACCCGAGAGCAAGGCGGGGAAGAGTGACTTCCAGAAGTTGCCCAGCGGGTAGTTCCACGGCGCGATGATGCCGATGACGCCGCGGGGCACCGCTTCGGTGACGCCCTTCTTACCGGGGAAGTCGAGCATCGACAGCCGCACCTTCGAGGGGGCGAGCGCTTGCTTCGCCACCACGATCGCGGTCTCGATGTACGGGACCAGCGAGGTCAGCTCACTGGCCTTGCACTCGACCACCGAGCGGCCGGTCTCCATCGACATCACCTTCGCGAGCTCGTCGGCTTTGGCGAGTACCGCCTGGCCGAGGGCGCGCATCGCGTCGGCCCTGGTGGCGAGGGGCAGCGCGACCCAGTTGGCCTGGGCGGTGCGGGCGGTGGCGACGGCAGCTCGGACCTCGTCGGGGGTCGAGGACTTCACTGGCTCGAGGGCCTTGAGATCGGCGGGGTTGATGCTTCCGGGCGCGTGAGCGGTCATGCGGCGCACCCTGTTCGATGCAGAGCTACGGCTCAAGCCTCTCACCAACTTCGCCCCTCACCCCGAGGGGAGAGGGAGCACTCAAAAGGTGTGGTAAGGCCCCCCAAAGTGAGAACCAGAAAGTCTCAGAGCGGGCTGGAAAACGTGAAACAAGCTCCCTTCATGTCTGACACGGCTCCCCGGCGCATCGCGCTGTTCATCGACTTCGAAAACCTCGTCACCAACACGGGCATCACGCCCTCGAGCTTCGACCTCCAGCCTTCGCTCGATCGCCTCCTCGAAAAGGGGAAGGTGATCTTCCGCCGCGCGTACTGCGACTGGTCGCGCTTCAAGGAAGCGAAGACCCACCTGCACGAGTTCGGCGTCGAGCTGGTCGAAGTGCCGCCCTCCACCCGCGCCGGCAAGAACAGCGCAGACATGCGCCTGGTCATCGACGCGCTCGAGCTCTGCTACGCGCGCGAGCACATCGACACCTTCGTCATCGCCTCGGGTGACTCCGACTTCGTGCCGCTCGCCAGCAAGCTGCGCGAGAACGACAAGTACGTCATCGGCATCGGCGTGAAGCAGTCGACCAGCCCCGTCTTCGTGAAGGCGTGCGACGAGTTCCTCTACCTGAAGACCGAAGGTGGCGGCCGGCGCGGTCGTGAAGATCACCGAGACGAAGGCCGCAGCGAGCGCCGCCCCGAGAGCAAGCCGAAAGCCGAAGGCGCGGCCAGCACCGGCGGCAGCAAGAAGCGCGAGATTCCGCAGATCGCCCGCGAGGTGGTGGCCAGCCTGCTCAGCCGCGCGACGGGGCCGATCAACCCCTCCTTCATCAAGGAGACCATCGTGCGCAAGGAGCCCGACTTCGACGAGCGCGAGTTCGGCTTCTCGACCTTCAGCCGCATGCTGGAGACGATGGAAAAAGAAGGTCTGTGCCAGCGCATTCAGCAGGGCCGCCAGTGGTACGTGGTCTCGAAGGAGGGCGGCGGCGGAGGCAAGTCGACCGTGCCCCGCGAGCCCGGTGACGCAGGTGATGAAGGCGTCGAAGAACAGGTCGAGGAGCTCGGCGAAGAGCTGATCCCCGACCCCGAAGAGTAAGCTGCCCAAACTCAAACCCGAAGGAGCACACCATGGCCATCCGCACCACGAAGCGCGTCGAGACCCTGCTGTCGAACAAGAAGATCAACACCGAGTCCAACGACTACCGATCCTACGGGCGCACGTTGCCGGGTCACACGGCGCCGCTGTTCGGGCAGCAGTACAAGTTCGGCAAGGCTGAGGCCGTGAAGCTCAGCAAGTCGATCGTTTCGAACTACGATCCGGCGACGGCCAAGCGCGTGCTCAAGGAGATCCACGCGCGCTCCAGCACCAACTCGATGTCCAAGGGCACGGTCGCGCTGACCCGTGACGGCGCGGCCGAGCTCAACAAGCTCGCCAAGCAGCTCGGCGTCGAGCTCAAGTTCGTCTCGGGCCAGGCGCGCCCGATTCACCCGGTGGGCTGAGTCTTCTCATGGCCGGGAAGAAGACGCTCAAGACCGACGCTGACGTGAAGGCCGAGGTTGATTCACTGCTCGGCCAGTTCGGCGTCGTGGGCGAAGCAGAAGGTGACTTCGATGACGGTGCGTTGCCGGTGGTGAAGAACGGCGAGCGTCATCAAGTCGCGCCTTCGGGCGAAGTGGATGCGCTCTGGGGCGGCAAGAAGAAGTGATGCCACGCCACCGGTCATCCCGAGCAGGGAACCGGCTTCGCCGGCGATTTCTTGCCGAAGAACAACCGGTCCTCCTGAGCGAAGTCGAAGGAGCACTTCCTCCTCGCGCAGCAAGAGGCATCTCGACTTCGCTCGATGCGAACGGTGCTGGCTGTTCCTTAGGAGCGAAGTCGAGGGATCACCTCTGATTCGCCCGGCGAGTGCCCCCTCGACTTCGCTCGGGGAAACCGGTGTCGGGGAATCACGGTATGGCTTCTAAACGCGCCGGGGCGAACGCAGTCCCGGGCAGTACGTGGAAGAAGCTGCGCAGCGCTCGAGCGGCCCGCCTTCGTTCGGCGATGTTCGAGCTGCCTGCCGGGGCGCTCCCCAAGAACGACGCCGCGAGGCGCTTCTGGTCGGAGCGCACCTGGAGCGAGTTCGCGGCGGTCCCTGCGGTCTCTCAGGTGGTTCTGGCGTTGGTGCGCGAAGGCGCTCCGCTCGACACGCTGGGTGCGTACACCTCGATCGCCGATGACGAGGTCCGTCACGCGCTGTTGAGCCGAGAGCTCGCGCAGAAGCTGGGCGGGTACGTCGATGAGATCCCCGAAGGGCTCGCCTACGCGCCGAGGGGCCTGGCCCTGCCGTCGGATGTTCCGGTTCACGTGTGGGCGTTGGCGAACGGGTGCTTCTCCGAGACGGTGTCGCTGGCGTTGATCCGCGCGCGTCACGCACAGACCAAACACCCCGTGGTGCGGGCGGTGTTGGCGGAGACGCTGAAGGACGAAGCGGTGCACGTGCGCGTGGCGTGGGAGCTGGCAGAAGGGCTGCTCCCCACGCTCGATGCAGACACGAAGAACGATCTGCGCGGCTACGGCGCGGATCTCGCCGAGATGCTCCGGCGCACGTTCGGGACGCAGGGGCTGCCGCCGGCGTTGGCGCGCAGTGAGCGCCGGCTGCGGGATCGAACGGCTGAAGCGGGCCTCGGTGCGCTCGATGCCGAGGCTGAGAATGCAGTCGTCGATCGCGCGCTGGAAGACATCGATGAACGCCTGAAGTCGCTGCTCGAGTGATGAGCTCCCTCTCCCTACGAGACCGGTGAAATAGGTGCCTCGACTCCGCTCGGCACGAACGGAACCGGCCGAAATCCGTTCAGCCCGACAGGGTTGGCCGAAATAAAAATGACTCCAATCACCGGTCTCCCCGAGCGCAGTCGAGGGGGCACTTACCGCCCGAAGGCGAGGTAATCCCTCG
>JAYVFP010000055.1:0-5601 GCA_043773025.1 Archangium sp. | reverse complement strand
TCCGCTCAAGGGGAAGTGCGTGATGTGAATGTCTGAGAAGTGAGCCAACTTCATGAACTTCCCGCGGTAGCCCGGAAGACGACGCCCCTCCCCGAGACCGGCACGTCGCCTTCATCAGCGCCGATGAACACCGAATCACCACGCTTCAACGAAACGCCCTGCACGGTCACTTCACCTTCCACCACCAGCAGCAGCTGAGCGCCGCGAGCGGGCAGGGTGACCTGCTGACCCTTCGCGTCGATTCGAGACAGCCGGAAATCCAAAGCAGGCGTCTCATAAACCGCCTCGGCCTCTCCGCTGGGCCGCAGCACCTTCGCCGGACCCTCTGCAAAATCGAGCACCGAGAGCAGCTCTGGAACGTCCACGTGTTTGGGCGTGAGCCCACCCCGCAGCACGTTGTCGGAGTTCGCCATCAGTTCCACACCGGTGCCTTCGAGGTACGCGTGGAGATTGCCGGCATCGAGGTACAGCGCCTCGCCGGGCTTCAAGGTGACCAGGTTGAGCAGCAACGCGCCGACGATGCCGATGTCGCGCGGGTAGAGCGCCGAGAGCCGCAGCGCCAGCGCGCACTCACCCTCGAACCCCTTCACCGGACTGCGCGCTGCATCGACGAGCTGATCCACCAGCGCGCCTTGCGCTTCTTTGGGCAGCGACATCACGTGCTGAAAATACGCCCGCAGGTCCTGGCTCTCGAGCAGCGTGGTGTCGAGGCCCAGGCCTTTGAGCAGCCGCACCGACTCTTCTGCCGCGCGAAAGCCGCACAGCGCCTGGAAGTCGGTGAGCGCGCAGATGATCTCCGGCTTGTGGTTCGCGTCGCGGTAGTTCCGATTCGGAGCCGAGCGCGCAATCCCCGCCGCCTCTTCGCGCGCGAAGCCCGCCTTCGCCTGCATCAGGCTCGGGTGGGCCTGCAACGACAACGGCTGGCCGGCGGCCAGCACCTTGAGCAGAAAGGGCAACCGCGGCCCGAACTGGCGCGTGCTCGTGGTGCCCAGCAGCCGCTCCGGATTGCTTGCAATCAGCTCTTCCAGCGTGCCGCCCCCGCGCAGCTTCGAGGGCGCCGACGGGTGAGCACCCAGCCAGAGCTCCGCTTGGGGACCTCCGTCGGGCGCCCGACCGAGCAGCGTGGGGATGGCCGTGTGGCTGCCCCACGCATACCGCTGGATGACGTTGTCGAGCCGTTCCACGGTTCAGGCCAACAGGCTGCGCAGCATCCACGCCGTCTTCTCGTGGATCTGCAGACGCTGAGTGAGCAGGTCGACCGTCGACTCGTCGCCGCCCTTCTCAGCGCGGGGGAAGATCGACCGAGCCGTGCGAGCGCAGGCCTCGTGACCCTTGGTCAGCTCACGCACCATGTCCGTCGCCTCGGGCACACCTTCGGTCTCGGGGATAGACGAGAGCTTGCTGAACGCCGCGTACGTCGCGCGCACGTGGAAACCCAGGGCGCGGATGCGCTCGGCGATGAGATCGTTGGCGAGCCACAGCTCGTTGTAGTGGGTCTCGAACATCAGATGCAGGGTCTGGAACATCGGCCCCGTCACGTTCCAATGGAACGCGTGCGTCTTCAGATACAGCGCGTAGTTGTCGGCGAGCAGCGCGTTGAGCCCATCCGCGATGGCCTTGCGATCTGCCTCTGCAATCCCGATGTCCACTGCGAGTGAACCCTGCTTCGCTTCGCTCTTCTTCGCCATGACACTCCACCTCCGGTTGCCTGCTGCGTGGGTCTACGGGGGGAAGATGCACCTCTCGCGGTTGGGTTGCGCGTACAAAGTTCTGGTTGACAGCGTCAATATCTGGATTAAGTCTAAGTCTCAAATGAGTCCAGACCTGGTGACACAGCTGAAGGGCGCCGGCATTCAACCCTCGGCGCAGCGCCTCGCAGTGGCGGAATACGTGCTCGGCACCGACCAGCACCCCTCGGCCGATGAGGTGCTCGCCCAGGTTCAGGCCAGCTTCCCCATGCTCTCGCGCGCCACCGTCTACAACACGCTCAACCTGTTCGTGGAGAAGGGCATTCTGCGGCAGCTGGTGCTCGCTGAAGGGCGCACGGTGTTCGACCCTCGCCTCGAGCCGCACCATCACTTCATCGACGACGAGACCGGGCGCATCGAAGACGTCCCCTGGGACGCGGTGCGGGTCGGCGATCTCAAAGGGCTCAAAGGTTACGAAGTACGGGAATACATGGTCGTGATGCGGGGCCGGAAACTCGGCGGGTCCCGCATGCAGGGTCGTTCATCCGGCCCTACGAAGAAGCGCTGAGTTTCACCCTCAACAACACCCCACCAACGGAGTTCAAAACAATGATTACCCCCGGTTCGAAGGCCCCCTCGTTCGACGTTCCCGCCTGTGTCTCCATCGAGAAGGGCAAGGAGTTCAAGAACGTCAGCTCGAAGGAGCTCGAAGGCAAGTGGGTGGTGTTCTACACCTACCCGAAAGATTTCACGTTCGTCTGCCCGACGGAGATCGTGGAGTTCGACAACAAGGGCAAGGACCTCGCCGATCGTGGCGCGGTGTTGCTCGGCGGTTCCACCGACAACGAGTTCAGCCACCTCGCGTGGCGTCTGCAGCACGCTGACCTGAAGGGCATCAAGCACCCGCTGCTGTTCGTCTCGCCCACGATGGCCCAGTCGTTCGGGCTGCTGCAGGAGGCTGCGGGTGTCGCGCTGCGCGCCACCTTCATCATCGACCCCCAGGGCGTCGTCCGCTACGCGGCGGCCAATGACCTCTCAGTCGGCCGCAACGTCGACGAGATCGTGCGCGTGCTCGACGGTCTGCAGACGGACGAGCTGTGCCCCTGCAACTGGAAGAAGGGCGACGAGACCCTCTCGGCCAAGCTGAAGAAGGTCGGCTGATTTACTCGCAGTTCTGACGTTTCTTTTCGCCGGGCGTGGTGGTGCACGCAGCCGCCACGCCCGTGTTGTGTCCACCGTTCGACTCTCAAGGAGACTTTTACCCCATGGAAAACCTCAACCTGCTCCGCGAGCAGTTCCCCGACGCGGCGCGCGACATCAAGATCAACATCGGCAACGTGCTTCAGCCTGGCGCGCTCAACGCGGCGCAGACGTGGGGCGTGGGGATTGCGACGGCGTACGCCTCGCGCAACGAGAAGCTCACCCGGGCGCTGCTCGCCGACGCGAAGACCGCGGGTATCGAAGACGCGGTGCTGGAAGACGCGAAGGCCGCAGCCATCCTCATGGGGATGAACAACATCTATTACCGGTTCCGCCACCTGGTCGGGAAAGAGGAGTACTCCCAGACGCCGGCGCGGCTGCGCATGATGAGGCTCAACCAGGTCACCACGAACAAGGTCGACTTCGAGCTGTTCTGCCTCGCCGTTTCGGCGGTGAACAATTGTGAGACCTGCATCAAGTCGCACGAAGCGGTGGTCATCGAAGGTGGGCTCACCACCGATCAGGTGCACGACGCGGTGCGAATCGGAGCGGTGATCTCTGCCGCGGCTGTGGCGCTCGAGACGATTTTCTAAACGCGCCCGGGGGCTGCTAGACGGCAGCCCCTCGTGACGTTCCAACCCCGGCTCATCGCCCGCATCGTCGGCAGCCTCGTCTTCCGGGTCAGCTGCTACTTCGTGATGATGTGGATGGCGCTCTGGGCCGAAGCGCGCGCGGCGCCGCGCCTGCCCGATGCGGTGCTGGAGTTGGTGCCTTACGTGCCGTGGGTCGATCGGTACAACTACATCTTGTGGTTGGTGGCGTACGTGCCGGTGGCCCTGTGGCTGCTCGCCAAAGATGCCGAGCGGTTCATTCGCTACATGATGTCGGCTGGCTTCATCGCGTTGATCCGCGGCGCGTGCATCATGGTGACGGGCCTGGGCCCGGTGCGGGGCGATGATCTTCATGCGGGCATGAACTTCGAGACGCGGTGGAGTGCGTTTCTCCACCTCATCACGCCGTTCGGTTTCTTCGACACCGGGGCGGGGGCGCGCGTGTACCTGACCAAGGATCTGTTCTTCTCAGGTCACACGGCGACCACGTTGCTTCTGCTTCTCTACGTGTGGCGCTACCCCTCGCTGCGCGGCGTGATGCTGGCGGCGCACGTGCTGGTGGTGATGAGCGTGTTCTTCGCGCACCTGCACTACACGATCGATGTGATTGGGGCGTATGCGATCACGCTGACGCTGTTCACCCTGCGTGAGGGGCGGCTCGGCGTTCATGCGGCTGAGGCCTCCCGTCCCGCGTCGGAAGCACCGGACCCTTGAAGCGTTTGCGCATGCCGCCGAACCAGACGAGCAGCAGCAGCCCGCACGTCGCAGTCAGCGTGATGCCCGCGAGCCCATTGGGAGGCAACGACATCAGCACCACCATGAAGATGACCCACACCACGGCGATCACGTTCACCACCGCGCCGAAACGTCCCAGCGTCCACGGACCCACGCGGGGCCAGCCTTTCCGGCGCGCCAGCAGGGCCAGCAACACCGGCAAGCCGTAGCTCGCGTACAGCGCGACGGTCGACAGCGCGGCCATCACCGATAGCGCATCGGCAAACAGCGCGAGCACGAACGCGACGAACACCGAGACCCAGACCCCGACGTGCGGCGTCTGCCACCGGGGGGAAACGCGGGCGAGCTGCCTGCTGAACGGTAACCCTCCATCACGCGCGAACGCATAGAGCATGCGCGAGTTGCTGGTGATCGACGCGAGGCCGCAGAACCACATCGCCCCGACCGCCACCCAGACGAGGACCGTGCCGAAGCCTCCGAGCGCCCCCTCGAGCACGAAGATGAACGGGTTCTTCGCAGCGAGCGTCGCCGGGAGATCTCCGATGGCCAGGGTGATCACGATCAACATCGCGTAGCCCGCGATCGCGCTGGCGACGATGGCCGTCAAGATGCCCCTGGGTGCGTTGCGGGCGGCGTCCTTGGTCTCTTCTGACGCGTGCGCCGAAGCGTCGTAGCCGGTGAACGTCCACGCGGCCTGCAGCAGCCCCGTGAGGAACCCCGGGATCACTGCGTCTTTGAGGGGGGCGGCGTCTTGCAACAGAAAGGAGATGGGCTGCTTCTTCGCGAACAGCAGCACCGCGCCCACCAGCACGACGACCCCTGCCACGTGGTACCAGGCCGAGATGGTGTTGAGCGCGGCCACCACCTTCACGCCGACGTGATTGAGCACCGCGTGACTGGTGAGCAGCGCCGCGTAGAGCATGAGCACCCAACCGCGAGAGCCGTCGAGCCCGAGCAGGGGCGCGAGAAATTCCGCGAGCCCGAAGTCGATCGCCGCGGTGATCGCGAACTGGCCCAGCACGTTGAGCCATGCGGTGGCCCAGCCCGCGCCGGGACCTCCGAGAATCGAGCTCCAGTGGTACAGCGCACCCGCGGTGGGAAAGGCCGACGCGAGCTCACCCAGCGAAAGCCCGATGGCCACGGTGAAGACCGCCACCAGCGGCCAGCCCAGCAGCATCACGCGAGGCCCGCCCGCGGTGAGGCCCGCTCCGTAGAGCGTCACCGCGCCCGTCAAGATGGAGATGATGGAGAAGCTGAGCGCGAAGTTCTGAAACGCGCCCATGTCGCGCAGCAGCTCCTGCTTGTAGCCGAGCGCTTCGAGCTCGCCCTTCGGCTCAGAGTCCATCGGCCACCCGCCAGAGGTACCA
>JAYVFP010000054.1:0-5617 GCA_043773025.1 Archangium sp. | reverse complement strand
ATGATGGCCGCGGCCCGCGAAGGAATGACGTTCGGCGCGCTGCCTTTGCCCTCGAAGCCGGTGATTTGGCACGTATCGGTCACCCCCGCGCGGGTGGTGGGCTTTCCGAGCAGCTTCTTCATCGCGAAGGTGTCGACGAGCGCGGGGTGCTGCATCACGAAGCCGGTGAAGCCGCCGTTCTTCTCGCCCACGCGGCGCATCAGCTCGTACATGGCGGGTTGAATGCGAGGCTTGGCCTGACGCGCGGCGAGCTTCTCCATCGCGGCGACCAGGCGCATCGGTGCGCGGTTGTCAGTCGGCGTGCTGCCGTGACCTGCCTCGCCCTCAGCGGTGACCCGCAGCCACAGAATGCCCTTCTCGCCGACCGAGATGGCGAACGCGGTCTGGTTCTCGGTGAAGAGCCCCCGAATGCCCATGCCGCCTTCGTTGATGACATGACTGCACTGCAGCTCATCCCACAGCGGGCCGGTGACGAGCTTCATGCCGCCTTCGCCGACCTCTTCATCAGCGACGGCGAGCAAAATCACGTCACGGTGCAGCGGCACCTTCTTGCGAGACAGCCAGCGAAAGACCTGCAGCTCGAGCGTGCCCATGCCCTTCATGTCGAGCGCGCCGCGGCCCCAGATCATTCCATCGACGAGCGCACCCGAGAGCGGACCTTGCTCCTTGGGCCACAGCTCGGTCTCCGCGGGCACGGTGTCGATGTGCGAGAGCAGACACAACGGCTTCTCACCTGAAGGCGTGGTGGCCTCGAGCCGCGCGATGAGCGAGCCGCGGCCGGGCGCGAACTCGTGCACCTGGGACTCGATGCCGTCTTTCGCCAACTCGGCCTTGAGGTACTCGGCGCCGATGGTCTCGTTGCCGGGCGGGTTGATGGTATCGAGGCGCAGGTAGCCGCGCAGCACCTCGACGGCCTCGTCACCGGCCTGGGTGAAGTCGAGCCCTTCGACGTGCTTCTCGACGCCGGGCGGGGCGGTGTGAAGCGCGCGCGGTGCACCAGCGCAGGAAAGCAGCAGCACCACCACCACGTGAAGGATCCGCATGGCCGCGACTCGTAACCGGTCATCCCGAGCGAAGTCGAGGGATCACCTCTGCCACGCGCTGCAAGTGCCCCCTCGACTGGGCTCGGGGAGAACGGTGGGTCGGCCGATCCCGGTCATCCCGAGAGCAGTCGAGGGATTACCTGCCACCCAGGTTCCGGTATATCGGCCGTTCGATGCTCTCCACCGCCCAGCTCATCGGCGCCGCCGCGGCCGGAATGGTCGGCGGCCTGCTCTCCGGGTTCTTCGGAGTCGGCGGCAACTTCATCCTCGTCCCCTTGCTGGGCCTGACGCTCGGGCTCAACCAGCACCAGGCGCAAGGCCTCACCCTGGCAGCCCTGCTCCCGCCGCTCGGAGCGCCTGCGGTCTGGCAATACCGCCGGGCCGGAGTGCCGCTGCTCTGGCCGGTGGTCGGCTTCGCGATTCTGGGCTTCCTGCCCGTCATTCCTCTGGGCAGCCTGTTGGCCAACGAGCTGCCGGCCTTCGTGCTGCGCAGCCTCTTCGCGGTGCTGCTCGCTGCCACCGCCATCCGCACGTGGCGCGCGACGAAAGGGCAGAGCGTGCAACCGGACCTCACCACGCTCCCCGAGGGTTACATCCCCACCGCGGTGCTCGCGGGCGCGGCGGCCGGGTTCGCTTCAGGCCTGCTCGGCATCGGGGGCGCGATCGTGTTGATCCCGCTGCTGACGCGGCGGTTGGGCATGAGCCAGAAGCAGGCGCAGGTCACCAGCCTCGCGATGTTGTTGCCGCCCATCGCGTTGCCCGGTGTCTGGGTCTACGCGCAGGAGAGCGGAATACCCTGGGGCTCGTTGCTCCCGGTGGCCTGCGGCTTCGTGCTCGGCGCGTTCCTCGGAGCGAAGCTCAACCAGGTGGTGAGCCCCGCGAGGTTGACGCGAGGCTTCTCGGTTCTCCTGCTGATCAGCGCAATCGTGTTGCTCCTGACGTGACTCGTTCCCTCTCCCTTGGGGAGAGGGTCAGGGTGAGAGCGCAAGTCACATCGCGGTGAACGTGAGGTTGACCACGCCGGGGTTCGAGGCGCTGTAGGCCTTGACCACCACGAACACCGTCAGCGGGCCCGTCGTCAAGTTGGGAACCGTCAACGTCTCCGCAGCACCCCCGCCGCCGGCATCGACGCACACCACAGGCGGCGCCGAGCACATGGGGTACGACGCGAACAGCATCGGGTCGAGAACGCCGCCGACCGGCACGCCGTTCACCGTCAACGTCTGCATCGCCGGAATGGACACTTCATAGACGACGTCCGCACCGGCAGCATTGGGGTCGGTGCCGCAGATGACTGTGATGTCGGCCTGCGCATCGGTCAGGTCCACCGTGCGCGTCGCGGTGCCCGCGGTGAGCGTGACCACCTCAGGCGTAGTGCACGTCTCATTCGCAGGCGGAGGAATCGCGGCCGAGAGCGCGAGCTCGATGCCGAACTGCGCGTCGACGCCATCGGAGCCGAGAATCACGTACCAGGTGCCCGCGGGCAGGTTGTTGCTGATCAGGATCTCCGGATTCGACGAGCCCGCGTTGTTCGCGCAGCGCCGCTCCGACATCGCGTCGGTGCAAGCGCCTCGCAGCGCGAGCACGGCATCGGAACTGCCGACGCCCGTCGCGGTGATCACCACGCGCTGCGGCTGGGTGGTGGTGAACTGGTAGACTGCGTCACCGCCCGAGACGACCGAGCAGGCAAACCCGTAGTCCGCGACTGCGCTCGCGAGGTCGATGGTCTGGCTCATGTTCGGCACCAAGGTCGAAGGCGCGGAGCAGGTGTCGTTGCCAGGCGGCAGCACGGGCGGCGCGAGCACCAGGTCGATGCCGAACTGACCCGCGGTCAGCGAGTACGCCGAGAGCACCACGTAGTACGTGCCCGCAGGAACGTTGAGCAGGGTGAGCACCTCAGGCGCAGAGACCGTGTCGTCGATACACCCGAGCTCATTGGTGTCGGCGTCACACGGCGCGCTTCGCAGCGACATGACCGCGTCAGCCACGCCCACACCGGTGGCCGTCAGGGTGACCTTCTGCGCCATCGTGGTGGTGAATTGGTAGACCACGTCGCCACCCGTGGGCCTGGCGCACGAGAACGTGTAGTCGGACACTGCGGCGTTCGCGTCGACCATCTGGCTCACGTTGGGCACCAGGGTGGCCGGGGTCACGCAGGTGTCGTTCATCGGCAGCGGCGTCGGGGGCGAGATGGTCACGGTGAGCGTGAAGTCACCTGTCGCGCTGCCGTCGCCATCGACCACCAGGAAGTACGTGCCCGCAGGAACTCCGCGCGCCGTGAAACGTCCCACCGATCGATCGCAGCCAAGCTGATTGCCGCCCACGCCACACGTGGTGGTGAGCGCGATCACCGGTGAAAGATTCGAGGTCGACGAAGCACCCACCGTCACCACCACGTCTTGCGGCTGGGTGAGGGTGAACTTGTAGAAGACCTCGGGTGCGAGGGCCGACTGCATGCTGCAGCTGAGCGGCTGGCCGAAGGTGTCGTTGAAGGCGCCCGCGGTGCTTCCGTTGACCGAGACCGTGCCGGCCGTGAACGTGAGCTCTTGCGCGGCGCTGCAACTGTCGTTGGCTGGGCCCGCGACGGGATCGATGAGCTCGAACTGCACGTCGTAAGTGCCGTCACCGGTCGCGTCGTCGGCGAAGTTCTCCAGCAGCACGTACCAGGTGCCCGCGGGCAAACGGTCCAGGGTCAATACTTCGGGGCCCGTGGTCTCGTCGGAACACGCGGCTTGTTGGAACAGCGCGCAGGGAGAGTTCACCAGCGCGAGCACGCCGTCCTGGCTTTTGCCCGAGGTGTCGGTGGCCGTGACGATGAGCCCCTTCGGCTCGGTGAGCGTGACGGCGAACACGAGGTCGTTGCCGGCACCAGTCGACTGGTTGCACACCGCTTTGTACTGATTGCTCGCCGCGGCGAGGTCGACGCTCACCGTGCTGATGGCGCCGCCATCGAACGCCACGGGGAGCGCGTAGGTGCAGATGTCGCCGGGCACGAAGACGCCGCCGTCATCGAAGGGGTCGACCGGCGGGCCCGCATCCACGCCGCCGTCAGTGGTGTTGCCGCCGCCGCCCATCGCTCCACCGCCGGTGCCGCCCCCAGCACCACCGCCAGTGCCGCCGCCTTGAGAGCCGCCGCCCCCGCCGACGTTGATGGTCTCGCAGGCATCGGTGACGGGGTTGCACACGCTGCCGGCGCTGCAGCCGGTGTCCTTGCACCCCTTCTTCAATGCGGGGCCGCACGCGGCAAAGAGAGCGATCGACAGGGAGAGCAGAAGAATTCGCTTCATGCAGCGGACCCTAGTTCCAACGAGTGCAGTGCGCGATCTCGATGTGCTCACGGGTCACGCCGGTGATTGCTCAGCACCGCGAGCAGCACGCCAACGGCTTGACCAGGTTGCAGATCCGACCGCGGGGAAGGTTTTGAAGAGGGGTCGAAGGCTCTTCTCAGCCATGTTCTGGAGACTCTGACCTCGACGCCGCCCAGTGCCGAGCGAATCGAGCACGTCGTCGAGCTCGCGCGCCAAGCCTACAGCTCGCGTCGCGTCAGGCTCGCAGGTCGCCTCGAAACCATTCGATACAGCGACTGCGGTTCACGCTGATTCTCGCGAGCGGCACCAAGATCGCCGGGACCGCCAAGGAACTCGGCTCTGAGACGCTTCGCGACCATTTCGGTCAGGACGTCATCGTCTTCCATGTTCTCCGAGGCACTGCCCTTGGAAAGCACGTCGTCAGTGCTCTCCAGTTCAGGGCACGCACGTCGACTCCGTTGATCAGAGGTTGGTGACGAAGGAGGAGAGACCAGCGCGCGCGTTGTCCTCTGATGCCGACATCGTCGGTGTCATACATCGCGATGCGATTCTGCACTCGCGAGCGGGCCGATGTTCACGCGTGCTTCAGAAATCGTATTGTCAGAATGCAGGCGTCCAGCGACGGGACTCAGCGGCCGGTCGCCATCCCGGTGCGACAGGGTCAGCCGTCGCTGTGTGGCCCGCTGATCAGCGCGCGCGGGTGATGCGGCCGGCGACGTCGAAGCCGCCTTCGTTCGCCTGCACACGCACCACGCGGATGCTCGCCTTGATCGCGTTCGGGCCGCCCATCGTGACCTGCATGTCGGCGCCGACCACCGGCTCCATCGCAGCGTGAAAGAGCAGGCCGCGGCCCGAGAGGTTCTTCCCTTCACCTTCGAACTCGACCCCGCTCTCGAGATCCACGACGGAAAGAGAAGTGTCTTCGAGGTGCTGGCGATCGTCCTGGCGCTGTTCGGTCATCACGGCTCCGCTTGGGGGCGCTTCATCGCGCAACAGGTACGTTACGGGGCTGGGAGCGTTGGTCAAAAAAAGGCCAGCGGATACCATCGCGGCGCTCGATCCGTTCGCGGAGTGCACGCTCTGAGGCAAGTGGAGCCCGCCGGCTCACTTCCCCTTCCCCTTCCCGTTCCCGCTGTTGGTGCCGCTCCCTCCGTTCCCGTTGCCGTTGTTGCCAGTCCCCTGATTCCCGTTGTTCCCGTTGTTCCCGTTGTTCCCGTTGTTCCCGTTGTTCCCGTTGTTCCCGTTGTTCCCGTTGTTCCCTTTGCT
>JAYVFP010000053.1:0-17808 GCA_043773025.1 Archangium sp. | reverse complement strand
GCATCCCTCTGCCTTTCGAACTCTCGCCCGAAGTCTGAGCTGACGGCCTCTCCAGGCGATCGATTTCACGTCGCCATGGGGCGCGGCGAGGATTCACGCTGTTTCACGTGACTGCGCCCTACCTCGACCTCTCGCAGCGCAAGGACGGCCTCAAGCCGTACCGCACGACGCAGGAGACCCTGACCCTGCTCGAGCTCGATGCGCTGTTGTCGGACGAGAAGGTCAAGGCGCCGACAGAGGCCGTGCAGAAGAAGCTGCGGGCGACGCTGGAAGCCGACGTTGCAGCGCTCGAGCCGGAGCTCCGGAGCCGGGCGGAGGTGGCAGAGAAGGAAGCCCGAACCGCGCTCGACGCCCGCGCGACCCGTGAAGCGAAGGACCTGCACGCGCTTCTTGTGGCGCAGCAGAAGCGCATTCGCGAAACGCTGGAGGGCACGAAGCAGCAGTCAATGCAGTTCACGGACGAGGAGCGCAAGCAGGCCCTCTCGGAGCAGGCGCATCAAAAGAAGCGGCTCGCGGAAATCAATCGCGAGTTGGTCGACGAGCCGAAGCGCCTTAAGGGCACCTACGACGTACACGCACGCCGGGTCGAAGTGCTCGGCGTCATCTATCTATGGCCGGTGACGGGGTGAGGCGATGGCGGACCACGAGCTGAGGCTGCACCTTGAGTGGTTGGGCTACGCGCAGCCGGTCGGCCTGGTCGTGACCGCGCCGGCGCTCGCCGCCGCTGGGGCGTGGCCCGACAGAAACATCGCGGGCAAACAGGAGCAACTGCGCGCGATCGTTGGGAAGGACTGCGTCATCAAGGACCTGAAGGACTTCCTGGTGGAGTTCCTTCGTTGGCAGATCACTGACTTCCGCGCGCCGGAGACCGCCGACAGCGTCTTCCTCGAGGAATACAAAGAGACCCTGACAGCGGACACCGTGGTCTGGGCCGACGGAGCCCGCGTCGCTCACGTGCTGCAGGTGCCCAACGGCCTCGACCTCGACGCTCTCCCCGGTGAATCCGATGGCTGGCACGCGACGGCGCAGATCCGTTTCGAGCGCCTCCTGCGTGACACGCGCGTACCGGTGGGGCTCCTTTCCAACGGGCACACGCTGCGGCTGGTCTACGCACTACGGGGCGAGAGCGCCGGCCACCTGACATTCGAGATGAAGGCGCTGTGCGAGGTCGCTGGCAGACCGCTGCTGAGCGCGCTGGTGATGTTGCTCGACGCAGACCGGCTCTTCACGATGAAGCCCTCGGAGCGGCTGTCGGCCATCATGTCCGACTCGCGCCGCTACCAGAGCGAGGTGTCGACGCGGCTGTCCGAGCAGGTGCTCGAAGCGTTGCACCTGCTCCTGCGCGGCTTCGATGCCGCGGATGCTGCGGCGAAAGGTGCTCTGCTCAAGGAGCTGCGCCGCGCGGAGCATCGGCAGGAGCTGTCTGAGGGGCTGCTCACCGTCATCTTGCGGCTCGTGTTCCTGCTCTACGCCGAGGACAAGGGCCTCATGCCGCAGTCGACGACGTATCTGTCGTCGTACTCGGTGACCGGGCTGTTCGAGCAACTGCGGGACGACGAGGCTCGCTATCCCGACGTGATGCACCAGCGCTTCGGTGCGTGGGCCCGGCTCCTGACGCTCTTCCGCCTGGTCTTCCGCGGTGGCGCAAGTGGCGACTTCCACTTGCCGAAGCGCCACGGAGACCTGTTCCATCCGGATCGCTTCCCCTTCCTCGAGGGGCGTGGGCGGGACGACCATTTCTCATCGGACCGAAGCCAAAAGCTGCAACACCTGCCGCGTGTGTCGGACGGGACGGTGCTGGGGGTCCTCCGTAACCTTCTTGTGCTTGAAGGTGAGCGGCTCTCGTACCGCGCGCTCGACGTGGAGCAGATCGGCTCGGTCTATGAGTCGATGATGGGCTTCGAGCTAGAGCAGGCGGACGGTCGCTCGGTCGCGCTCAAGCCCGCGCACGTGGTGGTGGACCTTGACGCGCTCACTGCTCTCGCAGGTAAGAAGCGGCTTGAGTACCTCAAGGAAGAGGGAGGGATCGATGTCTCCGGTGCGACGGGCAAGGCGGTCCAGGCGGCGACGTCCGTCGAGGAACTCCTGGCAGCGCTGGATCGGCGCCTATCTCCATTCACACGACAACCATTGCCCAAGGGGTCGCTCTATCTGCAGCCGGGCAAGGAGCGACGGCGCTCTGGCTCGCACTACACACCGCGCTCGCTGACCGAGCCGATCGTCCGGGCGACGTTGGAGCCGATGCTGCGCACGCTCGGCCCCTCGCCGACGCCGCGCCAGATCCTCTCGCTCAAGGTGTGCGACCCGGCGATGGGCTCGGGAGCGTTCCTGGTGGAGACCTGTCGCTACCTCGGAGAGGCGCTCAAGGACGCATGGGCGCGTCATCGGCTCACTCCGAAGGTGCCACCGGACGAAGACCTCACGCTGCACGCGCGGCGCGTGGTGGCGCAGAAGTGTCTGTACGGAGTCGACAAGAACCCGATGGCGGTGCAGCTCTCGAAGCTGTCGCTGTGGTTGTTCACGCTCGCGAAGGATCACCCCTTCACCTTCCTCGACCACGCGCTCAAGGCTGGCGACTCGTTGGTAGGTCTCACGCGCACGCAAGCGCAGCGGATGACTTGGGAGGACGACGCGACGAGCTTCACTCAACCCTTTCACGCCTCGATGGAACGTCTGGTCGAGCGCGGAGAGGCGCTCCGCCTTCAGATTCATGATTTGCCGGACCCGCCCGACACAGCCGAACTCAAGGAACTGAACGAAGCAGCAGAGAGTTCCCTCGAGACGGCGCGACTAATCGGGCACCTGACGGTCGCGGCGTTCTTCCACGGAGGCAGCGCGAAGTTGAAGAAGGAGCGGCTGCAGCGACTCGCCGCGAAGGTCCAGGCGCTTTTCGTGGAACACCTTGGTAACCGGAGCGCGGTCCGTGAAGACGGGGCCGCGCCGGAACTAGCAGCGCTCAACCTGCAGCTCCGCTCGCTGTGGGAGTCAATGCGCGAGGAGGTGGAGCACGTACCCGCACGGCCATTCCACTGGGAACTCGAGTTCCCAGAGGTTTTCGGCAAGGGCCGCGATGGCTTCGATAGCTTCGTGGGAAACCCACCCTTCTCAGGCAAGAACGGCATCTTGGAGTCGGGCGGCGACGAGTACATCCATTGGCTGCAGGCGCTTCACGAAGGCTCGCACGGTAACGCCGACCTATCGGCGCATTTCTTCCGACGCGCATATGGACTGCTGTGTGACCACGGCACGTTCGGCCTCATCAGCACCAACACGATCGCCCAGGGCGACACTCGTGCGACGGGACTCAAGCACATCGTGGGCAAGGGCGGAGTCGTCTTCGTTGCGACACGCTCGATGATGTGGCCCGGAAATGCGGCTGTGGCGGTATCCGTTGTTCACGTCGCCAAGGGCAGGGATCGGGAGTCGATCTCGAAAAAGTGCCTCGATGGCAAGGAAGTGCAAGACATCAACTCGCGTCTTCGTGGGAAGCCCGAGCGCCCAGACCCTGTCCCCCTGCTCTCTAACGCGAACCTGGCCTTCGTTGGAACGTACGTCCTCGGCATGGGCTTCGTCCTCACGCCGGAAGAACGCGAAGAGTTCGTGAGGAAGGACAAGCGCAATGCCGCGCGGATCATCCCCTACTTGGGCGGAGAGGAGGTCAACACCAGCCCGACGCAGGAGTTCAATCGCTACGTCATCTGCTTCTCGAATTTTCCCCAGAAGGCTGGCGAGAAGCTCGCCTCACTCGAGGAGGCGGAAGTCAGAAACTGGCCCGATCTCCATCGGCATTTGGTTGAGAAAGTAAAACCGGAGAGAGCCAAAAGCGGCGCTGACCGTGACGAATGGTGGTTGTTTCTTCGGCCAAGACCGGAGTTGTACGAGACGATTGCAGGCCGCTCGCGCTGCCTCGTAACGGCGCGGGTCACCAAGCACCTCGTCTGGAGCTTCCAACCCGGAAGCCGGATCTTCTCTGAGCAACTCATCGTGCTCGCCCTAAGCAGTTCAAGCGCCTTAGCTCCGCTCCAATCACGTATTCACGAGGTGTGGTCCCGATTGCTGGCGTCCTCATTGGAAGAGCGGCTTCGCTACGGCCCGTCCGATTGCTTCGAGAACTTCCCCTTCTCAAAGTCCGACCCGCGAACATTCATCCCCGCCCTCGAGGAACTCGGTGAGCGCCTTTACACCGCGCGAGCTGAGTACATGAAGTCCACCAACCAAGGCCTGACGCAGACATACAACAAGCTGAAGGACCCCGGCTGCGACGACCCGGAGATCGTCTCGCTGCGCGCGTTGCACGTAGACCTCGACCGCGCGGTGCTCGAGGCCTACGGCTGGAGTTCAATCGGCGTCCCGCCGTACACGACGCCCGAGACAGACGACGAGAGCGCCCGCCTCGAGGCCTTCGAAGACGAGGTCCTCGACAAGCTCTTCGCCCTCAACGCCGAGCGCGCCGCCCTCGAGTCCGTCTCCGGGCCGGACACGGCAGCGGGCCCCGGCAAGCCCAAAGTGAAGAAACGTAAGAAGAACCAACCTTCCCTCGACTTCGACAAAGACTGATGGCCTCCCGCACCTACCCTCGCGAGGCGTTTGCAGCGGTTCTCGCCAAGCTGGATATCCAGGAGCCGACGCTCTCGAGCTGCCTCGCCATCATCGACGTCGTCTTCTTCGCAAGCATGATGCTCGAGGAGGGCGGCACGCTGCCGGTTGCGGTGCTCATCGACTACGGAGAACTAGAGCGGGTCACATCGGTGGACCATGATTTTCGGGACGGCACGCCAGAACGCGCTTGGACCGTGACTAGACTGGACCCGTCCCCCCTCACACCGACAAACCTCAAGCGAATCGCGAGAGGGGTCACCTACGGCCGAGATGCAGTGGTTGTTGCCCACCCTCCAACCGGACTGCAGATCACGGCCATTGCTCGTCGCAACCTCAGGACCGATGGAGGAAACGTTCTGCGTGTCGCGGCGCCGCGCCCGGGTGTGCTGGTGCTTGAAGGCGCAACGTACTTCCTCACCAAGTACGAGGCGGGCGAGTTCGGTGAAGACGACCTCGAAGTTGTGCGTCGTGATGGCCCGCTCCGCCGAGCGCTCAACGAGTGCGGCGTTGAGGCGGAGTGGGACGTGGAAGAACTCGTGAAGCAGGCCCGCAGCACAGGCTGCGGTGCGTTGATCCTTTTCCTTCGTCAAGCCGCGACGCCGGAGATGCTCGCCCAGCTTCGATTCCGAATGAGCGAGCCCGACACCCTGCCCCGACTGAAGCACGATCAGCAGGAGTACGCTGTTCAGCGCGTCGAATCGGAAGTGGCAGCGACTGGCCCGACCCCCGATCCCCCCGACGTCCTCGAGAGCATCAAGGCGCAGCACGCAAGCACCCGCGCGCAGGTGCAGGACTATCTCGAACAGATGGGACGGCTGTCTGCCATCGACGGTGCGCTCCTGATCGATCCCGGGCTCAAGTTCCTGGGAGCGGGGTACCTCGTCACCGGACGCGGAGACCAACCCCCACCGGTTCAACGTGCCCTCGACATCGCGGCGACCCGCTTCTCAAACTTCCGTGGCGGGGGCGCTCGGCACGCGGCCGGCGTCCGCTTCACGGATCAGCACGCCGGCTCTGTCGCTTTTATTGTGTCCGCGGATGGTCCCGTAACCTGCATCACGAAACTCGAGACGGGCCTGACCGCGTGGTCTGTTCGAGTGCCAGAGACGTGAGCAAATTCTTTTTTGGCGGAGGCTGAACGTGCCGAGGACGTTGAGAGGCCAAGCGAATGAACTCGCGCTCCGCGAGCGCCTTGAACGCCTCTCCGACTGGCAGGAGCAGGGACCCGTCACCGTCGAGCACAACAATGAGGCGAAGTACGTGCTCGCTGTAGACGGGTCCAAGTGGGTGATGAAACAGGTCGCGATCACCGGGCCTAACCAGCTCCTTGCAGAGGCGATCTCGTACCAACTGGCTCACCTCCTCAGGCTGCCCGTCCCCGCTGGCGCTGTAGGCGGCAGCGGTGACACCCTTGCGTGGTTCAGCGCCTGTCAGCCGATTGTCACTCACTACAGCCCCTCGCGACTGCCGATGACGAGCCAGCAGGAGGACTTCGGGCGAATCGCCGCTCTCGATGTCTGGGTCATCAACGAGGACCGGCACCCGGGGAACATCCTCCTGGTGAGCGGCGACACGTCCTTCACGCCCAGCTTCATCGACTTCGGGAACGCGATGATCGGCCATCCTTCTGACTACGTGCAGCGACTCGAATACGTCCCCCGCTCAGCCGATTTCGCCGGACGGACTGTCGCGGCTGAGCTCCTGTGGCGCGGGGCACAGGAGGCGCTCAATGCGATCGACGAGCTGGATGAAGCCGATGTACGGGGCATCGTCGCCGAGTCCTGTGCCCTCGTAGGGATGGATCCGGACGCCCCACGGCTCACCGAGGCCATTTTTGCCCGCCGCCTGGTGCTTCGCGAGCTGACTCGATCATTCCTCGCTAGGATGGGGGTGACACCATGACACCCGGCTATCACCTCCTTCAGTTTGTGCCTGACCCGTTCACGGAGACGGCGATTACCTTCGGGGCACTCGTCGAGGCGAATGGAACCTGGCACTTCGAAGCCGCTGGCCCGGGAGAGCGCCTGCTTCCCGCTGCGCTGCCTGCGGCGGCGACGACGCTGTTTCGCGCACTCGTGGCCGAGCTGCAGAGCCTCACCAGTCCGCGCCTTCCCATTTCGCTTGGACCGCACGTCCGCCTCAGGCCCAGAGTCGACCTCCCGGCTGGCGTCGGCGACGCAGCAGGTTGGGTCGTCTCGAGCGTCCTGCCGAATTCAGCGCTTCTGGAGAAGAGGGGTGTACGGCGGCAACAGCGCACGCGTCGAACGACACTCGGGAAGCTCTTCCTCCGCGAACACAAGGTCTTCAGGTACGTGAAGCCGTACTTCAAGGCCGAGATGGTCGGGGCTCGCGCCCACTCGATGAAGCCCATCTCCCAGTATGTCCTCGGTGGTCACGAGACGATGCTGCTTGAGCCCGTGTACCTCGACGCTGACAACTTCGAGAAGGAGCTGCAGGAGGTAACGGGGACGCTCTTCGCGTGGGATTCCCTCGCGCACCGGCGCAAGCAGCACAACCTCAACTTTTCCGTGTACGCGATCGGGTCGTCCAGGACCAACTTGGCGTTCTTGAGCGAGGCCCTCAGTGACTCTCGCATCACGATCGTCGACACCAGCCTCTTCGCTGAACGGCAGCGCTTCGTTGCAAGCATTCGGGCGCTGTCGGAGAGCACCGGCGCTCTCCACTCCTGATGCGATCTCTCCCGCTATCATGAAGGACTGGCGCACGTCAGCGCAGTAGTCGGCTCAGGTCTGGTCGATCGGAGATGATCGTCAGGTCGTCAGCGAAGCTCCGAGATAACCTCTCGAGGCCATGGCGACCTCGCTCGAAATCCGCAACGACCTCGCTCGGGTGCTCGGCGTCGATCTCATCGGCCCAGAACCGGGTGGCGCTTACGAACGTGAGGCAGTCGACATCGCCCCTTCGCGCTTCTACCTGAGCGGGTTCATCGTGCCGCACGAGGCCGACGAAGACTGGAAGAGCGCGCGCGACGGCCAGGAGGAGGTCGACGTCGTCGTGGGCGATGGCACCGGCGATGACGAGGCCGCGAAGGACAAGGCCTCTGCCCGCAAGGTTTTTTTCCCTTCCTCAATCGGGATGAGCGTGTGCGTCGGCGCGAACACGAAGACGCTCGAGGTGACGGCGACCTGGGGCGACTACGAGCGCATCGCCGACAAGAAGGACGAAAAAGACGAGGAGGCAGGGGTCTGGCAGCGAACGCCGAGGCTCGTGAAGCTGACCGTGCCGATCGAGACGAAGCCCCACAAGCTTCCGGGTTTTCCGGACATCAAGCTGTCGGTGATCGCCAGGCCGCTTCGACTCGACGCCAAGACCGCGAAGGGAGCCGGCCTTGAGGGTGCGATCGCGGTCTCACTCTTCCTCGTCAACGATCGTAAACAGGACACGGCTCGGAAACGCGACCAGTTCTTCATGTTCCAGGTCGCGATGCGGCTCGCGTGCGCAGACGGGTTCGTGGCCCGCCCCAACCTCCGCGGCATGCACGCAAGTGAGACGGACGAGAAGATCGCTGACCTGCAGTACCGCGACGACGCCGAGTTCGCGGTCGGCCACGGCGTCGGCACGCACGCGCTCGTCGAGGGGAACGAGTGCCACGAGGTCACCACCGCTTGGATTCCGAGCGCTCAAGTCGAGAAGGTGATCGCCGCTCCTGTTCCAGGCGACTTCGACATGAAGCGTCTGGCTGAGGCGAAGACGTATGCCGTTCTCGCGGAGAAGCTGACGCCCCTCGTCACCGCCTACCGCAAGTGGATTGGGGACCAGAAGGCTCCCGGGCTGAGTGCTCCGCGTCAGGAGGTGGCCGGCGGGCTGCTCGCCGATGCGAAGGCGGTCTGCTCCCGAATTGAAGAGGGCATCGCGGTGCTCAAGCAGCCTGCGGCGTTCCGCGCCTTCTGCCTCGCCAACCAGTCGATGGATGCCCAGGCCCGTCAGCGAAACGTTCAGAAGGGTGACTCGACGGCACCGACCTGGCGCCCGTTTCAGCTCGCCTTCGTGCTGATGAACCTGCGCGGCATCGTCGAGCCGACCCATGTTGATCGCGAGCGCGTCGACCTGCTGTTCTTCCCTACCGGCGGCGGCAAGACGGAGGCGTACCTCGGGCTCGCCGCCTTCACTCTGCTCTACCGCCGACTCACCAACGCCGGTCTCGCCTCAGCCGGAGTTTCGGTGCTGATGCGGTACACGCTGCGTCTGCTCACCCTCGACCAGCTCCAGCGCGCGGCGACGCTGGTGTGCGCGCTCGAGTTGATTCGCGTCGCGAACAGCGACCTCGGTACATGGCCGTTTGAGATCGGTCTCTGGGTCGGCCGCGCAGCGACCCCGAATCGCATGGGCAAGCAGGGTGAGCCAGATGAGCACAGCGCTCGTAAGCGCGTACTCGACTATCTCGCCAACTCGAGCAAGCCCCTGCCCATTCCACTCGAGAACTGTCCGTGGTGCGCGGCCGCGCTGACGCAGGCGTCTTTTCGGCTCGAGCCCAACCAGAACGAGCCACTCGACCTCCGCATTGCATGCACTAACCGGGAGAAGCGACCCGATGGGACGCTGGTGTGCGAGTTCAGCGGGCAGTCGCTCCCCATCCTGACTGTGGACGAGCCCATCTATCGGCGACTGCCCTGTTTCCTCATCGCCACCATGGACAAGTTCGCGGCGCTGCCCTGGGAAGGTCGGGCCGGGGCGTTGTTCGGGAAGGTCGACCGCCACGACAGCAACGGTTTCTACGGCGAGGCCGACGTCGGCACTGGCAAACGACTCACCTCGCCACTGCTCCCACCAGACCTGATCATTCAGGACGAGCTTCACTTGATCAGCGGGCCGCTTGGCACGATCTCCGGGTTGTATGAGGCGGCCATCGAGCATCTCTCGAGCCGAAAGCAGGGCGAGCACACCATTCGTCCGAAGCTCGTCGCATCGACGGCCACGGTCCGGCGCGCGCAGGAGCAGATCCGTGAGCTCTTCGCCCGGCAGCACGTGGAGATCTTCCCGCCCCCGGGTCCCGACCGCAGGGACTCGTTCTTTGCCCGAACCGTTTCGCCCAACGTCAAGCCTGCTCGCCTCTACCTCGGCATCGCCGCGCCCGGCCGGAGCCTCAAGGTCGTGCTCTTGCGCACCTACCTTGCCCTCTTGGGCGGGGCGCAGCGCCACCTGATGCTCGAGGGTGGCGACAAGAACGAGAAGAACGCCGCTGACCCGTACATGACGCTGCTCGGCTACTTCAACAGCCTGCGCGATCTGGGCGGCTCGCGGCGGATCATCGAAGACGAGGTGCTGAGCCGGGCCGACTCGATGACTAAGTCACGACGCCGACACGGCGAACAGGACGCCCCCGACTTCGCCAATCGCCGCATCAACTTCCAGGTCATGGAGCTCACCAGCCGCGAGTCCAACGCCGACGTCGCGCGCGCGAAGAGGCGGCTCGAACACGGCTTTCATCGACGTGACGAGCGCGTCGATGTGGCCATCGCCACCAACATGATCTCCGTCGGTCTCGACATCACGCGACTTGGCCTCATGGTGGTCTTGGGTCAGCCCAAGACCACGGCTGAATATATTCAGGCGAGCAGCCGTGTGGGCCGCGATGAGAATCGGCCGGGTCTCGTCATCACGCTGCTCAACGTTCACAAACCGCGAGACCGCAGCCACTTTGAGCGATTCGAGCACTTCCACCAGACGTTCTATCGGAGCGTTGAGGCGACGAGCGTGACGCCGTTCTCACCACGGGCCATCGACCGAGCGCTCGCCGGGGTCGTCGTCGGGCTGGCTCGACATGGAAATAAGAACCTGACCGCAGCTCGCTCCGCGAAGGAGATGAGCACCCGCCGCGCGGAGGCCACCTGGGTCGCGGACGCGCTCAGTGACCGGGCGATCCGCGCGAACCACGCATCGGAAGCGAGCACCGTTCGCGGCCGCGTGATGAACCTGCTCGATGACTGGCAACAGATCGCGAAGGAACAGACCGACAACAACGCGGGCCTGCAGTACCAGAGAGAGAACGGCTCCGATCCGGCGCTGCTGCACACGCCGCTCGATCCGGAGCTCGCCAACCTCACCCCACCGCGCGATCGGTTTCGCGCCAATCGTTCACTGCGTGACGTCGAGCCGAGCGTGAACCTCTTCATTCGCGTCCCGGGCTCAATGAACATTCTTCAGGAGGACTGATGGCGGCACGGCGTCGTGGTGGTGGTGGTCGAGGTCGAGGGCAGCAGCAGCGCGCGGTAGTGCGACCACATGGCCAGTTGCGAAGAAGTCAGGTGGTCGGCGGCAACGGACCTGGCTCGCTGCTCGACCTGCCGCGGCATGCAGTCATCGTTGGTGGCCTCGAGGATTGGGGGGATCCCTGGATCCAGAAGTTCCCGCGCATCGAGGATGAGCGTGCACGCGCGCGGCTCGCGGTGCAGTTCGGTATCGAGAAGCTCCAGCTCTTCTCTCCGCCCGTCGAGGGAGACACCTTCGGCCAGACCCTGGCTCCGGGCATCACGGCCTGGCAGTTCCCCCGCTGGTTCATCGCGCAGTACGAACTCCCCGGGCGACCCGGGGTTCGCCCGCTGGTCCACGTGACCAGCCTGACGAAGAACCACTTTCTCGACGACGACAAGCAGGGCAAGCACAAGGTGGTTCCGGTTCGGTTCGTGCGGGCGTGCAAGCACGGCCACATCGACGACATCAACTGGAAGGTGTTTGCGCACCGGGGTGACACCGGCTGTTCGCGGCAACTCCTCTGGGCCGAACGCGGTTCGAGCGGCGACTTCGTCGATATCTTCGTCGAGTGCGAGTGCAAGGAGTTTCCCGCTCGCTCCATTATCGAGGCGACCAAGCGTCCTGAGGGAAAGCCGGTGCTGGACTGGTGCAAGGGCGCACGCCCGTGGCTTGGCAACGTACCCAACGAGCCCTGCCGCACCGACGATGACAAGCCAGTGGAGTACCGACTGCTCGTCCGGAACGCGAGCAACGCCTACTTCTCCCTCGTGGATCGCAGCATCTCGGTGCCCGAGCCCGATCAAACTCTTCGCACCGCGGTGGGTAAGGTGATTGGCGACCTCTCCGCCGTCGAGAAGGTCGCGGAGCTCGTTTACGAGCGGAAGAAGAAGCACATTCAAGCGGCGCTCGGCCCATTCACCAATGAGGCCGTCATGATGGAGCTGGCGAGGCGCAAGGAGACGGGCGCCGTCGACCTGCGGCGCCCGAAGCTGGCGGAGCTCGCGACCTTCCTCGCCGTTGAGGGCCAAGAGGGTGAAGATCGGACCGACAGCATCTTCTTCGCGCGCGAACAGAAGCTGGCTTCACCCAAGCCGCCGATCCTCTTGCCATTCTCGAAGGTGCTTCGCGTCGAACGGCTCCGAGAAGTCAGTGTGCTGGTGGGCTTCACGCGCTTCGAAGCTCCGTCTAGCGACGTTGATGGCGAGCTCGATCTCCAGGTTCGAATGGGGAAGCTCTCACGCGAGGCGAGCTGGCTGCCGGCCGTTGAGAACAGGGGAGAGGGTCTCTTCCTGGGCTTCGACAAAGACGTCTTGGTGAAGTGGGCCAAGAAGAAGCGCGTGCAAGATCGGAAGAACCAGCTCGATGCAGGGTACGCGGCGTGGGCCAACGCCCGGAAGGTCAAGAAGCCGGCACCACCCATTGAGTACGTGCTGCTCCACTCGCTCTCGCACCTCTTGCTCACGCAGCTGTCGCTCGACTGCGGCTACGCCGCCAGCTCAATTCGAGAGCGGATCTACGCTCACGAGAGTGGCTACGGGATCCTGCTGCACACTGGAACGCCAGACGCGGAGGGGACGCTGGGCGGGCTCGTGAATGCGGGTCGTGACATCGAGCGACTGCTTCGAGGCGCGCTCGAACTCGGTGCGTTCTGCTCCAACGACCCCGTCTGCTCGCAGCATCGCTACGACGATGCGCACGAGGAGCGCTTCCTCCACGGCGCGGCGTGCCACGGATGCCTGCTCATTCCCGAGACCAGCTGCGAGATGCGCAACGACTTCCTCGATCGCGCCTTGGTGGTCGAGACCGTCGACGATTCTGGCTGCGAGCTGTTCGACGCTCCGTGAAGGCCCTGCTCTCGCTCAGCAGAGAGGAACTGGGCGCCCTGGCGACGGCCTTGACGGAGGGACGACTCACCGTGCCGCTGAGTGACTTCGGCTTGCGCCGGGTTCTGGGGCGCGCGTCAACGCCCGAACTGCTCAGTGAACTGACCACGCTGATAGAAGCCGGTCCTGCGGGCGCGTTGCGGCTTGCCGCTTCGATGCTTGGCCTGCAGCGCCGCAGCCCCAGACCGGAGTTGGTGTGGACCGGACCCGACGAGACCCAGACCCTGCGCGCCACCTCGACCGTGGTGGAGGAACTCTTCCAGGCCGCGCGGCACCGGGTCATGCTGGCTGGCTTCGTGATCGTTCGGGGAGAGGCCGTCTTCGGCGCGCTCGGGAAGAAGATGGATGAGACACCCGAACTCGCTGTCACGCTCTACTTGAACGTCCCGGTGCAACGAGGAGCTGGGCCCGACGCGACGGTCAACTGGTTCGCCACCGAGTTCCGTCAACAGGTTTGGCCAGGCAAGCGCTTGCCGATCGTATATTTCGACCCGCGCTCCCTGATTGAGCGCTCGTCGCAAAGGGCGGTTCTGCACGCCAAGTGCGTCGTGGTGGACAGCAGCATCGCGCTCGTCACCAGCGCCAACTTCACACCCCATGCCCAAAGCCGGAACATCGAATTGGGGGTTCGCTTGGAGGACCCCGAACTCTCCCAGCGAATCGAGGCGCAGTTTGATGACTTGGTGAAGAGTCAACACCTCGAACGGCTGCCCGGGACGTGAACTGAACTTGCGGGCGCGGACGTTGATCACACTCCTCGCCGACCTATGGAGAAGAGATCAGGTGGATCAGTCCTGCGGCAAGGGGAGATGCGCGTGGAAGATTCCCACAAGGACTCGCCCCGCAGAGGCAGCCGTCCCCGGATGAACATGAATTCTATCGATCTGGGGTTCAACCTTCATGTGCCAATCGAAGACGAGAGTTTCATCGCCATGCACTCGCTCTCGTGCCCGCCGGCAGCGCCCGTCCGCGATCGTCTCCCTCGTCTCAGGGCTCATGATCACTTGCAGGGCTCTGAACTCCGCCTCGATACGCTGGTTCTGTGCGAGCGCAAAAATACGCGCGCCGGCATCGTTGAGGACCGAGAGATGGAAGACGAGGTCGCCACGCCGATCACGGAACGGGCGGCTGAAATCCCGAAGTCCCCCGAAGACCCCCTCTACGAACTGTAGTAGGGGAAAGGCCGATCTGGCGAGAATGGCAAATCCCCTTTCATCTGCGTTCTCGACTGACACTGCGTCGCGGAAGAACGCAACGTGCGTCGCTTCGTTCGTCACGAAATGAATTGGATGCACAATTCCATTCACCCCGACTGGAAGAGCCCCGACTCGGCCGCTGCAAGTGGGAGTGATACAGCCAATGGCGCGTCGGGTTGCCGTCGCGCCCCACGCCACCACGACTGCAGGAGCCACGAACCGCGCACCTTGAATGTCTACTTCCAGTGAGGGGAGCCCAGTTTCATCGAACGTGTTACCGGCTAGTTGATCGAAAAGGCGCGAGAGCCGAGTCCTTACGTCTCTACTGAGCCGTCGCGGATTCTCACGCTCATAGATCAGCGTCGAAAGCGTATCCGCGCCTACGAGCGCGACATCCCATATGCCAACATAGAAACCGATCTGCTCCCGTCTGGAATTGGTCGTCTGAAGGCGGTCTGCGAAGGCGACGAGACTCTCGTCAAGAGCAGCCGAGGAGATCTGGGCCGGCGCCCAAGGAGCGTCGTCGATCACGAACCGATTCACGGACCGCCCCGACGCCGGACGGTCGCGATTTCGGCGAGGTCTAAGTCCATTTGGTCGAAGAAGCCCTCGGGCCACTCTGAAAGTTCACCCTTCTCTCCAATCTTGATCGGGACCACTCCGGGTCGGTCTGCGGCATCTGCCCGAAAGAAATGGATGACCGCGTCGCTGTGAGCGAGCGTCTTCGATACGGCAATCGCGCGCCGTATCCCATTGATCACGTGATCACTGTGAGTCTCAAGAATGACTTGGACACCATCGGAAGCAACGCGAGCGAGGAATGCGCCGATCGCTGACTGGCCCAACGGATGAAGATGAGCCTCAGGGTTCTCCACGACGATCAGCGCCCCGACGGGCGCCATGAGCGCCGCGGTGACAACGGGAAGGGCGTACGTAACACCGAAGCCCATGTTGGTGGGCCGCGTACGGTCCACGGGATGTCCAGGGGTTCGATATCGGATCAGCGTGATGCCGCTCCCTGGAATCCAGTCGGCATCGAGCATGACTGGTCGGGCGATATCGCTCAACCACCACTCCACCTGCTGGCGCAGCGTCTGGACTCCGCCCAATGCTTCGGTGCTTGGGTGCTGCCGGCCGGAGGAGACACGAAGGCGGTCGAACACTGCGAGAACTTGAGCCGTGAACTCGCCTTGGCAACCGACATTCAGGTCAGCTTGGGCGACCGAACTCGCGCCGAGCACATCGCGGGGCCCGAGGCGTTCTGCGCTGAGGTATGTGAATCGCTGGCCCTCTGCTCGCAATTCAGGAGGGGCCTCGGGTGGTCGCTCGTCCACCCGAAGGTTCAAACTCCGATCATCTGCCCCCATGAACTTCCATTCGTGGGCCTTGCCCGAGTTGTCGCCGATCGTAACGCCGATACCTTCAGCGGGATCGGCGTCCAGGTTAACCACATCCTGCGCCTCCCCGAGTTGGAGTCCAAACGGGCCATTGAGTTGGACGAAATCCGGTGGGGGAGCGCCGGCTGAGGCCTGGCGAGCGAGAAGCAGCGCGTGAAGGACCGAAGTCTTACCTCCACCATTGAGTCCGGTCAGAACCGTGAGTGGATTGAGTCGCACGTCGACTTGGAGAAAACGCTTGAAGTTCTTGAGCGAGATCGACGTGAGGCTCATGTACTGGCCTTTCTCAGAATCTGACGTGCAACGTCGAGTCGGAGACGCACGCGCGCGAGGTCAGCGGTAGCTGCTGAAATCGCCGAAACGTACTCACGGTTGCTCGCGAACGCCTCACGGGTCAGGTTAACAATCGTCGCCTTGCGTGGGGACAACTTCCCGATGTCGTAGTCAGCGAGGGCCGTTGACCAACTCTCGAAGAGCGCGCGGTTCACCGGAGCACGTCGCTCATTACCCGTGGGCCATCTGCGAAATGCATGCTCGCCAAAGATCTCGTAAGCCGATTTCATTGCTCGATCGAAAGCTCGCTCGAGGTCGACGATCTGGAGATCGCTGAGCGCAGTCGGGTCATCAATACGGCGGGTGCAGGCGATGAGGTAGTCATCGACCGTCTCCGCGGTCTCATACTCGCGGAGTGTCGGGTCCAACCGCAGGGCTATGAACCGCAGAGCCAACTCTCGAGCTGCCATGCGCGGGTCTGGGTCAAACCCATGCGACGTTGCGATGTGAAACCCTTCCGATGTTGCCATGCGCTTGAGAAGTGCCCGGGAGCGATCGCGGCTAATTGCGTGCCGGATCTCCTGCGGTCTCAGTGGTTCACCCCCCGTGTTGATTCGCTTGAAGATGTTGAACTTCACCTCTACTGGGGTCTCGGGCTCGATGACATTCACGTAAATCTGCGTCTGGTTGAATCGGCGCCGAAGCGGTGCCTCCAGGCTGCCAAAGCGCCTCGCGTCGAGGCTGGTGAGGTACTCGAGGTCCTTTAGAGCAAGCAGGTTGTTTGCGAAGTCACTGATGGCAGATAGGCGCTGTACGCCATCAACGACCTGTAGCTTCCCCTCCGCGTCGGCGCTGAAATAGAGGGCGGGTAACGGGATCCCCAGCAGGATCGACTCAATCAGGCGGGAGCGCTTCTCATCCGTCCAGACCGATGGTCGTTGGAAGTCAGGGGCAAGGTCTATCGTCCCCTCGCGGATGTCGTCGATGGCCTGCCGAAGAGACCAAGGCTTAGTGCTGACTCGAATCTTGTGAGGGTCCCACGGTGTCCTGCGCGGACCCTCTTCGGTCACATCCTCGGCCTCGATGTCACTCTCTTGGTTGTCGACGATCTCTCGACGGGGTTCTGTTGCGACCGGAATCATGGGGCGCGACCTTAGCACTTCGTCGCCCTTCCGCCCGCAGTGCTGGGCTTGCCTGGCGCAGCCGCAGGCCTGATGAGGACGAGTTATTTCTGTCGTCGAGCGTGGGCGCCTTCACGACGTGTCTCTGTCGATGCTCTTCGGTCCTCGAAGTCGTGCCCGTCTCGGTGGTGAGCAGAAAGTTAGTTTCACCGACGCGCCACCGTCCGGCTCACCGCCTCCGTTCGCGATGATGCTGTTCAGTCCCTCCTCGCCGTACGCCACGCGGATCAGGGGGGTGAATGCGATGGCGAGGTGATCTCGTTCCAGCGAGTCGAACATCCGCTTGCGCGTGAGCTCGCCCGTCGCGTTGAACAGGTCGAACGCCAACAGCACCCAGATCAGCACCGCGGGGTCGACGCTCAATCCGCCGGTGTCGTGGATCAGCAGGGCCTCGGCATTGGGCCCGGCCGCCGTCCACAGGTGCTCAGCCCCGCGTTGATCGTCTTCTCCGTCTGTTGGGGCATCCCATCCTGTGGCTGCCTAGTTGACCGGCGCTCCGCCGTCGGGATCCTGGTCGCCCCCCTCGAGGATGGACTCGAGCCCAGGGGTCCCCATCGACAGCCGCATCAGCAGGCTCAGTGCGATGAGAAGGTCCGTCTCCTCGAGCGTGTCGAACATCCGCGAAATCGTCAGCTGCCCCGTTCCGTTGAAGACCTCGAAGGCCAGCAACACCCAGCTATGCACCGCCGGACTGACGCCCTCCCCGCTCGAGTCGCGGATCCGCTGCGCCTCAGGCGAAGGGCCCTCCCCAGTCCAGAGGTGGCTCACCTTCCCGGCCGCCAGCAGCTCCCGGATGACGGCGTTTCTGTCCTTGATGGCTTCAAGCATGGGCGCGCTCCTCACTGCGTGCGTGTTCCACGTGATCTCGATCACCGATTCCACGGCGACCCGATCGGGCATTCCACGGGAAGCCGATCACCCGTTCCGCGGGAAGCCGATCACCTGTTCCACGGGAAGCCGATCACCCGTTCCACGGGAAGCCGATCACCCGTTCCACGGGAAGTCGATCACCTGAGGGCGCAAGCCTGAGCGGTTGACGGGGCTGGACAGACGACCGACGCGGGCC
>JAYVFP010000052.1:0-5618 GCA_043773025.1 Archangium sp. | reverse complement strand
ACGGTGCGCAGACCTGCAGCGCCATCCCGATGGATGCGTCGCTGGCCGCCCTCGGTCTGGGCCTGCTCGCGCTGGCCCGCCGCCGCCGCAGCTGAGCTACCGAAACTCAATCTCGAAGGAGAGCCCCTCGTCAGCGTTCGCTGCCGGGGGGCTCGCCCGTTGTAGGCTCTCCCCCGTCGTTGTCTCCAGGCCGGAATCATCGGAGGTCGTCTTGAAAGCTCTACCCGCTTCGTTCATGGCTGCGCTGCTCGCCGTTGGCTGCACCGACGCGCTCGTGGAGAAACGCCAGGTTCAAGACATCAACGTCGACAACCGCATCGCCATCGCTGGCCGCGTGTGCACCACGCCGCCCGACCCTTCTGGCTTTCCCGTGAAAGTGGTGTTGGTGGTCGACCAGTCAGGTTCGATGTGCGTGTCTGACCCGCCAGGAAGCCAGGGCAACATGGGCTTCTGCCAGGTCAACGGTTTCAACCAGGGAAACATGCAGCCGGCCCGCGTGCGCGCGATGCAGCGGCTGCTCGCGCAGTTCCGCTCGCAGCCCAACGTGCAGGTCGCGCTGGTGCCCTTCGAGACGAACGTGAAGGGCGTGTGGCCTCAGCCCAGCGGCATGAACCCGCAGCGCTTCGGCCGCCCCAACGACGAGCTCGACACGCGAATCAACGCGCTGCAGTCCGAGCTGGGCAAAGGCACCGACTACCAGGGCGCGCTCGCGTACGCCTACTCGCTCATCTCGAGCGACATCGTCGAGACCGAGGCCACCACGCCCGAGGTGCTCCCCCGCACGCGCTACATCGTGGTGTTTCTCACTGACGGCGTGCCGTTTCCCCGCTGCTCGGGCAACGACAACCTCACCCAGTACGCAGACGATTTGAACCCCGAGCTGACCTGGCAAGACTCGTTCGGTGCGGGGCCGCCGAACGCCAACTTCTGCAACATCGTCGATCCCGATGATGCCGACGCGATCACCGGCTACGTACGCGGCACCGACCGCAACCAGAACTACCAACTGTTCAGCTACGTGAAGCAGATCGCCGACCTGAAGAATCAGTACAACGTGGGCGATGTGCGGCTGCACACGGTGCTGATGTTCAACGAAGAAGCGGTGCGCGCGTGCGGCCCCATCTGCCAGGACATCTACGGCCGGTACGTGCGCTGGCCCGGGCCGGTGGCGGTGCCCGACGGGGCGATCTCGGCCAAGGCGATCTCGCAGTGGACGCTCCGGCAGCTCGCTTTGCGCGGCAACGGCACCTACCAGGAGTTCTCCAACTTCGCGGGCCTCGCCCAGCTCAACCTCGGCGCGCTCGACTACGCCTCGCTCGCGTCGCGCAACGTGATGAAGAGCCTCATCGTGCAGCCGCTTTCCAGCGAGCCCGGCCTCGAGAAGCGTGAGGTCGACACCGATGGCGACGGGCTCACCGACGCCTTCGACAACGACTTCAGCCACAACACCAACAAGAACTTCCCCGACAGCGACGACGACGGCTTCGACGACAACTTCGAGGTGCGCCGCTTCGACGACGGCTTCCGGCCCGACGCGAAAGATGGCCGCGGCTGCGACCCTGCTTCTCCATTGACCCCCAACTGTCGCGCGCGCGACACCGATGGTGACGGCCTCTCGCAGTACGTCGAGGCCTACCTGAAGACGCGGCCGACCCTGGTCGACTCAGACGCCGACGGCATTCCCGACGGCATGGAGGTTCGCTACGGGCTCAACCCGAAGCTGCGCCTGGCCAACGGCATCGACACCGATGGCGACGGCACCTCGGACAACGAAGAGTTCCGCCTCGGCAGCAACCCCGTGCTGCGTGACGTCGCCTTCCAGCAGAAGAACGCGATGCAGTTCGCCCTCAAGTCAGAGGTGCAGGGCGACGACAGCGTCTGTTACGACTTCAAGGTCAGCAACCTCGAGATGGTCACGCCGCCCAACCGCGCGGGCCTGACCCAGGGGTACAACCTCTTCAAGGTCTGGTTCTCCGAAGCGCCCGAGAGCGGCGTGGCCACCGACTACGGCGTGTGGAAGGCCGCGTGTTTCTGGGCGCAGTACGACCCGCCGTCGGTGCGCATTCCTGCGGGGCCTGAGGGCCCGCCGCTGCGCAACGGCGACTTCGTGCCTCCGCAGAACATCGCCACGCCTGCGCAGTACGACACCACGTGCCTGGGCGTCTCGCCCTCGCGAGGGACGCCCTGATGTCGCCGTCGCCTGTGAAGGTCGGGCTGAGCGCTTTCCTGGTGGCCGCCGTGTTCGCGGCCTGCACCAACACCTATCTCTACGACGAGCGGCGCGACGATGAAGTGCCGCGCGATCGCACGCTGACCCTCGAGGGCAGCTTCTGCACGCCTTCGCCCAATGAGGTGGTCAGGCCGATCAAGATCATCATCGCGATGGATGCCTCTCAGTCGATGAACGTGACCGACCCCAACGGCTCGCGCGCGCAGGCCACCGTCGACCTGCTCGACAACCTGCCGCAAGAACCCGAGATCAGCTTCGTGGTGATGTTGTTCGGTGGCAGCACCACCGCGTGGTTGTCGAAGAGTGGCCGCACCGAGTTCGATCGCGTGGTCGACTACGACCAGAACGACAAGACGGCCCTGCGTCAGCGCATTCTTACCTACGCGGGCATGGGCGGCCCCAACCCCAATCGTGACTCGACCGACTTCGTCAAGCCGCTGTCCGACATCTACGCGCTCATCAACAGCGACATCGCCACCAACCGGCTGGCCCAGATGAACGACGAGACGCGCGCGCGCTACTCGGTCATCTTTCTCTCTGACGGTCAGCCCACGAACAACCAGGACGATGAGCTGCTGTGCGGCAGCGCGGTCAGCCGCATTCGCCAGCTCAAAGACCTGGCCGACGACGTGAAAGTGAACACCGTGCACGTGTTCATTCCCACCCAGCCGCTGGCCTCGAGCGCCTGCAACTTCGACGGTGGCATCACCATTCCCGCCGGTGGCAACCAGTGCGGCATTCCCGACCTGCCGCCTGGCGCGTGCCCGTTGTTGATCGTCAACCAGAACGCCGAGCGGCTCAACCGCATGGCGAACCTGGGCGGCGGTGACTTCCGCGACTTCCGCAACAGCGAGCCCATCAACTTCCTGAACTTCCGCTTCGGGCAGGTTCGTCACACCTACGTGTTCGACAAGCTGGTGGCCTCCAACTTCAGCGCGCCCGCGGGCAGTCCGCTCGATGCGGGCGATGCCGACTCTGACGGCCTGACCGACGCGGCCGAGCTCGTCGAAGGCACCTTGCCCTGGGTCTCCGACAGCGATGGCGATGGTTTCTCTGACGGTGTCGAAGTCTGGGCGCGCGACAACAAGAACGGCGCCTTCACGCCCAACCAGGTGCCCCTGGCCGACGGCGGCGGGGTCGACCTCGGCTGCCCGCCTGAGCTGCGCGGCGTCGACGAAGACTGCGACACCTTGACGAACTGCGACGAAGAGATCGTCGGCACCAACTCGCAGCGCGTCGACTCCGATGACGACGGCATCTCCGACCCGGTCGAGTTCAAGCTGGGCAGCCAGCCCTCGTCGAAAGATCTGCCGCAGGATCCCGACAACGATCGCCTGCCCACCGGTGACGAGCTGACGATGCACATGAACCCGCTGGTGGTCGACTCCGACAACCTGTCGGTCACCGGCTACCGCTACCAGGTCACCAAACAGGGCGGGCTCGAACCCTCAGGGCGTCAGTGCTGGAACTTTCGCATCAGCAACGTCTCGTTGGCCAACACGATGGCCGACTCGCGTGACGCGGGGAACCCCGATGGCGGCGAAGATTTCAGGCGCGTGGGCGCAGGCTTCAACAACCTCTTCGTCTCGTACTCGATGCTGCCCGGAGACGATCCGACCGCGAAGTCGGTGCTGAGGACCTTTCGTCACACCGCCTCGCGTTTCCCCGTCGGTGGAATCAAGTCGCCCCACGACGGCATCATCAAGGTCAAGCCTGAGGATTTCGTGTCAGGCTGTCAGAGCGCCGTGCAGTCGGCGACGCCGTAGTTCCCTTTTTTTGGCCCAGAAGAGACCGTGCTCCATGCGAACCATTTTCCGCGTCGCCGCTTCGTCGTGTGTGCTGTTTTGCCTGATGGGGTGCCCCCCCGAGCCGACGGAGTGCATCGAAGGCACTGAGGCCGTGTGCGAAGACGCGGGCGGGTTGCCCCCCGACTTCTGCAACTCGCAAGCAGAGGCCGAGGCCGACTCGGTCAACTGCCACCTGAGCGTGACCACCGGTGGTGTGGCCAACCGCGCGATCAAGACGGGCGCGTACATCAGCCGGCTCACCGACGCGGGCGTCGATCAAGACTGGTACTTCTCGCAGGCGCCCGGCGGGTTGACGGCGCGTTCGCTGCTGCACATCGGCGGCGGGTATGCGGTCCCGCAGACCGCGGTGAACTTCTCAGTCAACGTGCTGCGTGAAACCAGTGATGGCGGCTTCGCCTCGGTGGCCACGGGCATCGATCGCCACGGCGCCGCGGCACCCCGGCCCATCGACCTCATCGTGCCGTTCGATCAGTCGAACGCGCGGCTCTTCGCGCTGGTGTCTGACGAAGGCGCGTCGGGCCAGAACCGGGTCGACAACCGCAGCACCTACTCGCTGTTCATGGAGATCATCGAGAACCCCGACGTGAACGAGCCGAACGACACCACGCCCACGGTGATCCCGCTGGCGGGTGCTCCGCTGCAAGGCAGCAGCACCGGCTACCTGGCCACCAACGACGACGTCGACGTCTTCGCCTTCGCGGTGCCCGCGGCCAGCCGGCAGATCATCTACATGCGCATTCAGGGGCCTGACCCGCACCCGATGAGCCCGCCGCCCCCCTTCAAGCTCTCGTACACGCTGTTCGACCCTTCTGATCGGCCCATCGCCGAAGGGTTCATGGCCAACGAGTTCCTGCGCATCGATCTGGCCACCGCGCGCCTGGCCCCCATGGGCGGCACGTACAAGGTCGTGGTCAAGGGCTTCAAGCCGCCCACCAGCACGCTGCCCGTCAGGGGCGATTTGCGCATTCAGTACACCGTGCAAGTGCAGTTGTGGCCCGACGTCGACGCGCAAGAGGGCACCAACGGCAACGACACGGGCGCCACCGCGCGCATGGTCAACATCCCCGCCAACGGCAGCCTGAACCTCACCGGCAAGCTGTCCTACGTGGCCGACGAAGAGTGGTTTCTGGTCTCGTTGCCCGCGCGCGCCAGCCCCTCGACGTTGCGCTATCGCTTGACCGCGGCCACGGGCGGAGGCCGATTCGCGCCGCTCACCGGTACGCCGGCGCGCCAGCTGCGGGTGCTCAAGCGCGTGAGCACCGGGGCCACCGCTCAGGATCGACAGGTGGCCTGCCGCACCAACAACACCATCTGCCCGCACAGCGATGAGACCAGCCGGCCGCTCGTCGATCAACTGTGCGACGCGAGCGATCCGCCGCTGTGCCTCTACGCGCAGCGCAACGAAGAGCTGCCGCTGGTGCCCAACCTGCGCAACCTCACCGGCGCGCTGCCCGTCACGCAGAATCAGGCGACCGAGTTCCTGGTGATGTTCCGCGACGAAGGGCAGGGCGCCAGCAAGTACGCCGACGATCGCGACTGGACCTTGAACCTCGAGTGGCAGGACGACGCTGACGAAGGGG
>JAYVFP010000051.1:0-17829 GCA_043773025.1 Archangium sp. | reverse complement strand
TCGACTGCGCTCGGGGAGACCGGTGATTGGAGTCATTTCTATTTCGGCCAACCCTGTCGGCACGAACGGAACCGGCCGAAATCCGTTCAGCCCGAGCGGAGTCGAGGGATTGCCTCTCCTTCGCACTCCAAGTGCCCCCTCGACTGGGCTCGGAGAGACCGGTGATGGAACTCGATCCTATTTCCGCCAACCCTGTCATTCCGTTCGTATTGATCAGCGTTTGAGCCAGGGCAGGTCGCTGCCCGCCAGGGCCCACTTCGCGTCGGGGTACGCCTGCTGCGTAGTGAAGTTGCCCCAGTTCACGTTCGCGTACCGGTGACCGTAGCCACCGTGATCGCTCTCGGCCCACTGCGCCCCGGGCACGCCCATCGACTTGAGCGCCATGCCGAACCACTGGTGCATCAGCAGACCGGGGTTCTCCACCTCGGTGCGGTTGCGATCGTAGATGAGCGCGGTGTTCCGGTAATCGACGTACTGGCCGGTGGCGAAGTAGCCGCTGGCGCCGCCGAAGGTGATGACCGGCACCGAGAACGTGTTGTGCGTGACGTTGCCGCTCTCCTGCGTCCAGACGATGAGCGTGTGATCGAGCAGCGTGCCGCCCTGACCATCGGGCGTGGCATCGAGCTTCGCCGCGAGATCCAGCATCACGTCTTCGAAGAAGCGCTGATTGCCGCCCGACAGAATCGCCTGAGGCGCAGAGGGCATCTGGTTGTCCATCGCGGGCGCGAGCTGTTCGGCGCGGTGCGCGACGGACTGGTGGTAGTCGCCCGCGAAGTCGGTGAACGACGAGTCGGCGTGCAGCACCGCGATGCGCGAGAGCCCGCACGTGAACGACGACACGATGAGGTCGTTGAGCATCTTCGACGACGCGGACTGCTTGGTGGGGTTCACGTCGTAGTCACCGACGTAGGGCCGCCCATAGAGGTCGTGGTTGCTCTGCGTGCCGCGCGCGGGCTGGGTACATTGCGCGCCCACCGTCACGTTGAGACGGCGCTTCAACTCGTCCAGACGCTGAAGATGTTGATCGACGCGCTGCTGGTCTTCACCCGACATGCGCCGCGCTGAATCGCGCAGCCGCTGGTAGTCGTCGCGCACCCGGTTCACCGCCGGAGGCCGCGGCGCAGGACCACCCACCATCGTGCCGGGCGGGAAGATTCGGTCGTACCAGGACAGGCTGTCTCTGGTGCCGGCCACCTCTTGAACCACACCGCTGCGAGTCGATGGGTTGGCCCACGTGTAGCTGATGCGTGAGCCCATGGTGAGCACGCGCTCGCGCACGGAAGAGAGGTCTGGATAGAACTCGGGGCTCCAGGCCATCAGTTGATCAATCGTCACGCGGGGGTGCGCGCCCATCGCCGCGCCATCGCCCATCGCCTCACCCGAACCGTCGTTGCGCGCCATGTTCCCGAGGTGGCCACCGGAGTGATGACCGACATAGAGCGGCCAGTCGAGGCCCTGAATGACGTTCATCTTCGAGGCGAGCTGCGGGGTGAACACGCCCGAACTCCCCGTCAGCACCGGTGAGACCCCCGCGCGACCACCTTGCACGTTCAGCGCAAGAGGCTGGCGGCGAATGGTGTGGCCGCCGTAGCTCTGCGTCGTGGGCGACGCGGCCGCCGGGTACATGTTCTGATTCCAGACCGCGCCGTGGCTGGTGCACAGATGCACGTAGAACTTCGGCGTGGTCATGCCCTGGCCCTTTGCCCGCGCGCTCCACAACGAGGGGATGACCGGCGCGGCGGCGAGCGCCTGGAGAAGCATTCGGCGAGACAGAGCCATGATTCGTTCTCCGGTTACGGCGACAGACGGCGGCCCTTGAAGCCGGGGAGGAAAGCAGTGGCGGCCAGTGCGTCGGTCAACGAACCACCACGCGCAGCGACATCCAGCGCGCGAAGTGCACAGGCATCGAGGGTGAGGCTCTCTGCGCGCTGGAAGCTGTAGCGAAAGTACTGGCGGGCAAAGCAGCTGTCGACGCGGCGGCTGCCTGCGAGCCGCTCAGTGACTGAGCCAATCTCGGGAAAGGCGCGGTCGTCTTCGAACTCCACGCGCGGGGTAGACACGGTGTTCACTCGAGGTGCGCCGGTCGGGTTGCCCTCGAAGTCGAAGAGCTGCTGATGGGTGCGCACCCGGCCCAGCGCATCGAAGCCTTCGCTCACGTAGCCCAGCGGGTTGAGCGCGCGGTGACACCCCAGGCAACTGCTGCCGGGCTGCTCGGTGAGGTTCTCTATCTGCTGCCGGGTGGTGGCGTCGGCGGCGAGCTCAGGCGTGGTGACCATCAGGTTTCCCGGCGGCGCAGGAATCGAGTCGCACAGGAGCGCCGTGCGGATGCGCAGGCCCTTCATCACCGGGCGGGTGTTCGCGCTGTCGTTGGCCAGGAACGCCGCGCGGGTGAGCAGCCCCGAGCGCGTGGTGGGCAACTGCGCGGGCTCTGAAATTCCATCCCAGGCCGGTGCTTCGTAGAGGGCCGCGAGCTCTGCGCTCTGCGTGTACTGGCGTGAATCGGTGAGCAGGCCGTCGAGCGTGGCGCCGTGCTTCACGTTCCAGCGCACGGCGGCCAGCACGTCATCGAACATCGCCCCACGCAGCTGGTCCGTAGGCCGATTGGCTCCGGCGAACGCGTCGTACTGCGCCGTGCCGACGCGCGAGGTGAGCGAGCCGAGCTCCTGCAGGCGGAACCATTGGTTGAAGAAGTCGTCGACCATCACTTCAGCGCGCTCATCAGCCACCAGCCGGGCGACCTGCGTGCGGTACTCGCCGTCTTGCAGCAGCGCGCCAGAAGCAGCCGACGCACGCAGCGCGGCATCAGGAGGCGCTTGCCAGAAATGGTACGAGAGACGCGCGGCCAGTTCTTCTGCGTCGAGGGCGAACACCTCACCACCCAGGGGCTGATCACCCGACTCGAGGTGGTACAGAAATCCAGGCGCAGCGGTCATCACGGTCAGCACGTCTTCGACCGCATCGGGGTCCACCGGCGTCGCGCCCGCGGTGGCGATGAAGAACGCGAGGTCATCGGCAGACAGCGTGTGCCGCACGGCGAGCGGGCCGAGCTTGTCCACCAGGGCCGCCAGACACGCCGCGTCGTTGCTGGTGTTGGCGTCGGTCGCGCACGAGCCCATCAACTCCGTGAGGCGCGCGGTGGGCCGGGTGGCCTGGCGCGCCAGGGCAACGGAGACCGCGTAGGTCGCGTCGACCGTCGCCTGCTGCGTCGTTTGATCGAGGCGGGAGAAGCCGCCGTGCGTCTCGCCGTTGACCTTCACCACCGTGTCTTGTGGAACCTGGCCCAGCTCGGTGCCCAGGGCGTTCCACGCGGCGCCGTTCGATTGAGGAAGCGCCGCGTTCGCAAAGGCACGCACGGTGTTGAGGTACTCGGCCCGCGTGAGCCGGCGCAGCGGCAGCTCAGCGGGGGTCTGGGCTGGGTCACACTCGAACGGAATCGCCGCCTCACCTCGGGGCATTTCCGGCACGGGCGGCAGCACGGTGATCGGCTCACCGGCCGGGCCCATCAAGACGCCCTCACATCCTGAAAAAGTGAGGAGCAGCACGCTCAGTAGCCGTCGCATTTCGGTCACCCGGGGAAGAGAGCCACGAAGTCTCGGAACCAGCTCACCCTATTCCCTCACCTGGCGGGGCCCCTCTCCGAGTTCTCGAGCGCGAGGGTCTCGAGCTACAGCGAATTGATTCAAAGGCTTAGCCCTCTCCCCATCCTCCTCTTTCCCGGGCGAAAGAGAGCATCGGCTTGATCACCACTCCGAATCGACGTATCTACATGCATCGATGGACGAGTTGACTGAAGCGTTTCGGGCACTGGGAGATCCCACGCGGCTGCGGATTTTGCGGCTGATTGGGGAGGCCCGTCTCAACGTGTCCGAGGTCGTCTCCCTGGTCGGCGTGGCGCAATCGTCGGTCAGCCACCACCTGACCCGGCTCAAGGCGCTCGACCTCATCCGTGAAGAGCGGCAGGGCGGCTTCACCTACTACTCGCTGGCGATCGACGAGAAGGCGCCGCTCTGGCCGCTCATCAAGCTGGCCCGCGCCGCTGACGATGAACACGGCGACAAGGCGCGCCTGACTGAGCTGCTGCACCGCCGCGAAGACGTGCACACGCTCAACGAGAAGCTGCTCGAGCCCGGCCAGTCGTGGCGGCTCTGGTCGGCGGCGCTTTCCAGCCTGCTGCCCCCGCTCGACGTGGTCGACTTCGGCTGCGGCACCGGCGTCCTCACCGTGGAGCTCGCGCGTTGGGCCCGTCACGTCACGGCGATCGATCGCAGCGGCGCCGCGTTGATCAAGGCGAAGGCCGAAGCCGCGCGCCAGGGCCACACCAACATCACCTTCCTCGAGGCTGATCTCCACGCGCTCCCGCTGCCTGACGCGAGCGTCGACCTGGTGGTGGTCTCGCAGAGCCTGCACCACGTCGACTCCATCGAGCTCGTGCTCGCTGAAGGCGCGCGCCTGCTCAAGCCCGGTGGGAAGATGGTGGTGCTCGAGCTGCTCCCGCACGACGAAGAGTGGGTGCTCGCGCGGCTGGGCCACCAGCACCTGGGCTTCGACCCTGAAGCGGTGCGTGAAGCCATGGTCGCCGTCGGCATCGACGCCCACGAAGCGTTCCCCGCCCCGCGCGACGCAGCCTCTCCTTTCAAAGCCTTCCTCCTCACCGGCACGCGCGCTCGCAAGACGACCTCACGCCGCCACCGTTCAACCGAAGAAAGAGCACGACCATGACCACCGACTTCGAACAGCTCTTCAAAGAACGCATCGTGATCATCGATGGCGCCATGGGCTCCCTCATTCAGACCTACGACCTGGAAGAGAAGGACTTCCGCGGCGAACGCTTCAAGGAGCACCACCGCGACCTGAAGGGCAACAACGACCTGCTCTCACTCACGCGCCCCGACCTCGTCGAAGAGATTCACGGCCGCTACTTTGCCGCGGGCGCCGACGTGGTCGAGACGAACACCTTTTCCAGCACCAGCATCGCGCAGGCCGACTACGAGCTGCGCGGTTCGGTCATCACCGACCTGAACATCGCCGCCGTGCAGTGCGCCCGCCGCGCAGCCTTCGCCGCGCAGGAGAAGACGCCGGGCCGGAAGTGTTTCGTGGCCGGCGCCATCGGCCCGCTCAACCGCACGCTCTCGATGTCGCCCGACGTGAACCGCCCCGAGTACCGCGCGGTCACGTGGAACCAGGTCGTCTCGGCCTACGAAGAGCAGATCCGCGCGCTGCTGCAGGGCGGCGCCGACGTGCTGCTGGTCGAGACCATCTTCGACACGCTCAACTCGAAGGCCGCGTTGTTCGCCATCGAAGGGGTCTTCGAAGAGCTGGGCCGCCGCGTGCCGGTGATGATCTCCGTCACCATCACCGACGCGTCGGGCCGTACGCTCTCGGGCCAGACCATCACCGCCTTCTACGACTCGATTCGGCACGCGCGGCCCTTCAGCGTGGGCATCAACTGCGCGCTGGGCGGCGCCGAGATGCGCCCGTACATTCAGGAACTGGCGCGCGTGGCCGAGTGCTACGTGAGCTGCTACCCCAACGCAGGTCTGCCCAACGCGTTCGGCGGTTACGACGAGACGCCCGACGAGATGGCGGCGATCCTCACGGATTTCGCAAGCCAGGGCTGGCTCAACCTGGTCGGAGGTTGCTGCGGCTCGACGCCTGAACACATCGCGGCCATCGCCGAGGGCATGAAGCAGCACGACGCGCGCAAGAGCCCCTCGGGTGTGCACGACATGCGGCTGAGCGGTCTCGAGTCGCTGGTCGTCGCGTCGCCTGCGAGGTCGGTATGAGCATCGCATCGCAGTTTCTGATCGTCGGTGAACGCACCAACATCACCGGCAGCCCGAAGTTCGCCAAGGCGCTGAAGGCCGGCGACTGGAACGAGTGTCTGTCGGTGGCCCGCCAGCAGGTCGCGTCGGGCGCCAACATCCTCGACATCAACGTCGACGAAGCGCTCATCGAGGGCGAGCCGACGATGGTGAAGTTCCTGAACCTCATCGCCGCCGAGCCTGACATCTGCAAGGTGCCCATCATGGTCGACAGCTCCAAGTGGAGCGTGCTCGAGGCGGGCCTGCAGTGTCTTCAGGGCAAGGGCATCGTGAACTCCATCTCGCTCAAGGACGGCGAAGAAGAGTTTTTGCGCCGCGCGAAGCTGGTGCAGCGGTACGGCGCTGCCGCGGTGGTGATGGCGTTCGACGAGAAGGGCCAGGCCGCCACGCGTGATGAGAAGGTGCGCATCTGCACCCGGGCGTACAAGCTGCTGACCGGCATCGGCTTTCCGCCGGAAGACATCATCTTCGACCCGAACATCCTCACCGTCGCCACCGGCATCGAGGAGCACAACAACTACGCAGTCGACTTCTTCGAGGCGACCCACATCATCAAGGCCACCCTGCCCCACGCGAAGGTGTCGGGCGGCGTGTCGAACGTGTCGTTCTCGTTCCGCGGCAACAACCCGGTGCGCGAGGCGATTCACTCGGCCTTCCTGTTCCACGGCATCAAGGCCGGCATGGACATGGGCATCGTCAACGCGGGCATGCTCAGCGTGTACGAGCAGATTCCGCCAGACCTGCTGGTGCTGGTCGAGGACGTGCTCCTCAATCGCCGCGCCGATGGCACGGATCGCCTGGTGGCGTACGCCGACTCGCTCAAGGCGCAGCACGGCGGCGGCAGCAAGATCGAGCTGAAGGAAGACCTGGCCTGGCGCAACGCGACGGTCGCCAGCCGCCTGTCTCACGCGCTGGTGAAGGGCATCGACGCGTTCATCGAGGCCGACACCGAAGAGGCCCGCCAGCAGTTCAAGCGGCCGCTCGACATCATCGAAGGCCCGTTGATGGACGGCATGCGCGTCGTCGGTGACCTGTTCGGCGCCGGCAAGATGTTCTTGCCTCAGGTGGTGAAGTCGGCCCGCGTGATGAAACGCGCGGTCGCCTACCTCACGCCGTTCATGGAAGAAGAGAAGCGGAAGGCCGTGCTCGCCGGGGCGACCGTGCGCACGCAAGGCAAGGTGCTGCTCGCCACCGTGAAGGGCGACGTGCATGACATCGGCAAGAACATCGTCGGCGTGGTGCTCGCTTGTAACAACTACGAAGTGGTCGACCTGGGCGTGATGGTGTCGTGCGAGAAGATCCTCGCGACGGCGAAGGAAAACGGCGCCGACATCATCGGGCTGTCGGGCCTCATCACCCCCTCGCTCGACGAGATGGTCTCGGTCGCGAAAGAAATGACGCGCCAGGGCTTCACCGTTCCGCTGCTCATCGGCGGAGCGACGACCAGCCATCCGCACGCGTCGGTGAAGGTGGCCCCGCAGTACGCGCCCGGGGTGGTGCACGTGCTCGACGCGTCGCGCGTGGTGAACGTGGTGAGCGCGTTGCTCTCGCCCGAGCAGAAGCCGGCGTTCCTGGCTGAAGTGGCGCAGAAACAGCAAATTGCACGCGACGACTTCGAAGCGCGGCGGGTGCAGCGCAAGTTGCTCAACCTGGCGGAGGCCCGCAATCGCCGACAGAAGTACGACTGGTCGACCATCGACATTCCGAAGCCCGAGCTCATCGGTACGCGCGCATACAACGACGTGCCGCTGCAGGACCTGGTGCCCTTCATCGACTGGGGCCCGTTCTTCAACGCGTGGGAGCTGTTCGGCGCGTTCCCCAAAATCCTCGAAGACGAGAAGGTCGGCGTCGAGGCGAAGAAGCTGTACGTCGACGCGCAGGCGCTGCTGGCGCGCATCATCAAAGAGAAGCGGTTCCGCGCGAACGCGGTCATCGGCTTCTGGCCCTGCAACACGGTGGGCGACTCCGTCGAGCTCTACACCGACGAAGCGCGCAGCAAGGTGCTCGGCCGGTTGCACATGCTGCGGCAACAGGCGGAAAAGCAGCCCGGTCAGTTCAATCTTTCGCTCGCCGACTTCCTCGCGCCGAAAGACTCGGGCCGCATCGATTACGTGGGCGGCTTCGCGGTCACCACGGGCCTGGGCGTCGAAGAGTTCGCGGAGAGCTTCCGCAAACAGCACGACGACTACTCGGCCATCATGGTTCAGGCGCTGGGCGACAGGCTCGCGGAAGCGTTCGCGGAGTACATGCACAAGCAGGCGCGGGTCCTGAGTGGCTTTGGAACAAAAGAAGACCTCAGCAACGAGCAGCTGATCCGCGAGCAGTACCGCGGCATCCGCCCGGCGCCGGGGTACCCCGCGTGCCCGGAACACACCGAGAAGGGCACGTTGTTCCAGCTGCTCGACGCGACGAAGGCCACGGGCATGACGCTCACCGAGAGCTTCGCGATGAACCCGGCCTCGAGCGTGAGCGGCTTCTATCTGAACCACCCCGACGCGAAGTACTTTGGGCTGGGGAAGATCGGCCGCGACCAGGTCGAGGACTACGCGGCGCGCAAGGGCATGAGCATCGACGAGGCCGCGAGGTGGCTCGGGCCGTCACTCGACGAGTCGAGCGTCGGCAACACCGCAGCGGCGTGAGTGATACCCATTCCGGTCAGCGAGCTCCCTCTCCCTGCGAACGCGGGGGGAGGGTTGGGGTGAGGGGCACTCTTGCAAGGCGACGGAGTCCACGTGAGACCGTGGGCCAGCGTGCGCATCGTCGACGACGGTGAGCCGCTCGTTCCCATCACGAGCGAAGCGCTGAGCTTCGAGAAGCCGCCGCCCTACGTGGCCCTCGGCGCACCGTACGGCGAGTGGGGCCCGTGGTTCCTCCGGCGCACGGTGTTGGAGCGGTTGCTGGAAGCGCAAGCAAGGCTCATCACGCAGCGCCCCGGCTGGAGGCTTCACCTGCTCGACGCTTGGCGACCGCTGGCCGTGCAGGCGTTCATGGTGAACTACACCGATGCGCTGCTCCGTCGCGAAGCACCCGAGCTCGATGACGTCGCGCGGCGCGAGCGCGTGCTCAACTACTGGGCGCCACCTAGCGAGAACCCCGCGACCCCGCCGCCTCACAGCACAGGAGCCGCCATCGATCTCACGCTCTTCGACGCGCAGGGCCGCGCCGTGAACATGGGCTCACCCTTCGACGAGCCCACCGAACGTTCGCACCCTGAATACTTCGCTAACGCCACCGACGCCTCGGGCAAAGAGGCGCACGTTCATCGCCAGCTCGTCTCGCGGGTGATGCGAGCAGCGGGCTTCGTGCAGCACCCGCAGGAGTGGTGGCACTTTTCTTTCGGTGACCGTGCGTGGGCGCGAGAGCACGATGTCGAGGCCGCGCGCTACGGCCGCGCCGCCCCGACGCAACACGCCGGCAAGTAAGGCGGCCGATCGATATTGTTTGCGCACTGGGTTTCCACCACCGGTCTCCCCGAGCCCAGTCGAGGGGGCACTTGCCGCCCGAAGTCGAGGCACCAAGTGGAAACGTAAATTCGCCCAGCCGCCTAAGCGTCCCATTCTTTGAAGGTGAAGCGCGCTTCTTCGTTTCAGCCGAGCGGCGCGTCTTTGAGCCACGAGGCATAGCCTGTCCACTTCGGGTCGGGCCGGCGCTCGAACTCGATGCGGTAGCCCGGGTGCTTCTCGGTCAACGCCACGGCGACCTTGGCCAGCTCGGCCCCTTCACCAAAGTAGAAGTAGTACTCGCGCACGCCCGGCGTCGCGTAGCGCCGCAGGTACACCGCCCAGCCGTTGCCGTGTTTCTCGGCCAGCGCGACGAGGTCTTCTTCGAGTGCGTCGAGCGCGGCCGCCTCGGCGGGTGCCCAGTACGCACCGCGGGGATCCTCTTTGCACCACACGCCGAACCACCCGATGTTGGGCAACATCTCGGAGGGCGGCTCACCCGCGAAGCGGTGGTCGAGCAGCACCTGCGCCTTCTTGTCGCCATCGCGGATCTCGAAGAATTTCCAGGTCACGACGCGAGGCTATCACCGAGGCGACAGGGTGCCCGAGATGCTCGAGGGCAGCAGCAACAGCGCGAGCGTCGTCATGAAATCACTCTCGCACGCTGGGTCATTCGCCGTCGGGTGGTGTGCATTGACTCCCCGGCGTTCGTCGAGGGAACGGATGGGGGTGCGCGCGAACGAGGCGCACCGTTACGCTGATCAGGTGCTCTCGCGATTGATCGATTGGTTCAGCCCCTGCGCGACGCTCGAGGGTGCGACGAATCGCGATGCGTCGCGGCACCGAAAGCTGGTCGCGTTTCTATTGGTGTTGCTCGTGGTGACCGTGTTGTCGCTGTCGCTGCAGATCTCAATGGGAATCCCGGCCGGCGCCATCGGGGTGCTGGTGTTCATCACGGTGCTCATCTGCGGGCTGGCCGCGCTGAGAAGAGGCGCCGCCGCGTGGCTGGTCACCTGCGTGGTGCTCTTCTTCGGCGGCGGGGTGGCCGGCATGATGGCCATGGGCGCGCGTTCCCACGGCATCGGCGCGCTGACCTGGGTGGTGCTCGCGCCGGTCGTCGCGCTGCCCATCGGTGGAAAACGCGCGGGTTGGGCCACCCTGGCGCTCTCGGCCGTGGTGATCGTCGTGTGCCTGATCGGCATCAACCAACAGTGGTTTCCCCAGGTGGTGAAGTTCGAGCGCCCCATCGAAGCGCAGCTCGCTTCGTTGCTCGGCGTGCTGGTGACCGCCTTCCTCCTCACCCGCGCCTACGAGGTGGAGACGCAGGCCAACATCGTCGCCCTCGTGCAGCAGAACGACGCGCTGGTCCGGGCCCAGGCCGAGGCCGCGCGCGCCAGCAGGGCCAAGAGCGAGTTCCTCGCGACCATCAGCCACGAGATCCGCACGCCGCTCAACGGCGTCACCGGCCTCATCACGTTGCTGCGTGACGAGAGCGACCCCACGCGCCTGCGTGACGGGCTGCGCATCATTCAGCAGAGCGCCGACACGCTGCTCGCGGTGATCAGCGACGTGCTCGACTTCTCGAAGATCGAATCGAACCAGCTCGAGCTCGAGGTGGTGCCGCTGTCGGTCGAACACGAGCTGCGCGTGGTGGTGGAGCTGCTGCAATCCAACGCGGCCGAGCGTGGCACCGAGCTCGAGCTCACCCTCGAACCCGACGTGCCGGGGTGGATCGGGATGACGGGGCCCGCGCGCTGGAGCTTGCGGCGGGCTGCGAGTTCGACGTGGTGCTGATGGATTGCCACATGCCGGTGATGGATGGTTACGAAGCCACCCGCATCCTGCGTGCCCGCGGCGTCACGACGCCCATCTTCGCGTTGACCGCGGCGGTGACGAACGATGACCGCGAACGGTGTCTCGAAGCGGGCATGAGCGGCGTGCTCTCCAAGCCGATCCGCGTCGACCGGCTCGCCGAGATGCTCGATGCGCTCCCTCCATCGAAAGCAGCGCTGGTTCGCGGCGGGTGACACACCGCCTTTTACGAGTGGCTGCTCGAATGACGAACGGACACCGCTCATCCCGAGAGCAGTCGAGGGATTGCCTCTCCTTCGCACTGCAAGTGCCCCCTCGACTGGGCTCGGGGAGACCGGTGATGGAACCCGTTCGACTGCGAACGGTGAAGGGAATCAACCGGCAGGGTCTGCACACGTTTCTGGGTATGCGCGCGCCCTCACGACTTCGCTAGAAGACCGCCCATGCGAGACAAGCCGTGGAGCAAAGAGAGTCCGTCGGGACCGTTCGATGTCCTCGTCATCGGCTCGGGCATGGGCGGCATGGTGTGCGCCGCGTTGTTGGCGAAGACGGGAAAGCGCGTGCTGGTGCTCGAGCAGCATTACGTGCCCGGCGGCTTCACCCACGCGTTCTCACGCAAGGGCTACACCTGGGATGTCGGCGTGCACGCGGTCGGTGAGGTGACGATGAGCAGCCTGCCGGGGCGGCTGCTCCACGCGCTGACCGACGGCGCGCTGCAGTGGACCACCCTGGGCAAGTCGTATGATCAGTTCCACTTCCCCGACGGCTTCCGCATCGACTTCCCCGACAGCCCCGCGCAGTTCAAGGCGAACCTGATCGCGGCGTTTCCCAACGAGGTGATCGGCATCGAGAGATACCTGAGGCTCGCCAACTCGGTCGCGAGGGACATGCAGGGGTTTCTGCTGGGGCGCATGTTGCCGCGCTCTGTCGACTTCATCTCAGATGCGGTGCTTTCCCGCGGCGTGAAGCCCTACCTCGAGCGCACCACCGCCGACGTGGTGGCTGAGCTGACCCAGAACGAGAAGCTGCGCGCGCTGCTCACCGCGCAGTGGGGGTATTACGGCTCGCCGCCCAGCCGCTCCGCCTTTGCGATGCATGCGCTGGTCGTGAAGCACTTCTTGTGGGGCGGTCACTACCCCGTGGGTGGTTCGGCGCAACTGGCCAACACGCTGCTCAACACGGTGGCCAAAGGCGGTGGGTGGACCCGCATCGTCGCTGACGTGAAGGACGTGTTGATCAAACGGGGCCGCGCGATCGGCGTGCGCCTCAAGTCAGGAGAAGAGATCCACGCCCAGTCGGTGGTGAGCGCCGCCGGCGTCGCCCCGACCATCGAGCGCATGTTGCCTGCGTCGGTGCGTTTCTCGGCGTGGGCGGACTCCGTGGCGTCGTTGGCGCCCGCGCCCGCACACGTGTGCCTGTACCTCGGCTTCAAGGGCGACATCCGCGAGGCGGGCGCGACCTCGGCCAACCAGTGGTTCTACGAAACGTGGAACCACGATTCAGACGCCTGGCCAGTGGAGCCCGGAGTGGAGCCCAGGCCGTGCCCGGTGCTGTACGTGAGCTTCCCCTCGCTTAAAGATCCGAAGCTCGCCAACAACCCCAACGCCAAACACACCGCCGAGGTGGTCACCTTCGTGAAGTACGAAGAGTTCGCGAAGTGGAACGCGCTGCGCTGGAAACGCCGCGGTGAGGAATACGACACCTTCAAGAAGGCGCTCGAGAAGTCGATGCTGGAGCAGCTGCTCACGCGCTTGCCGAAGCTGCGGGGGATGGTGGACTTCGTCGAGCTCTCCACGCCGCTGTCGACCGAACACTTCGTGCGGCCCTCGAAGGGCTCCATCTACGGGCTCGAGCCCACGCCGCGGCGTTTCGCCAATCGTTGGCTGCGGCCGCGTTCACCGATTCCCGGCCTGTACTTCGCCGGTGCCGACATGACCTCGGTGGGCGTCATCGGCGCGATGATGGGCGGGGTGCTCGGCGCGGCGGCCGTGGCCCCGGTCGACGTGGGGCGCTACCTCGCCCGGCATGCGCGCTTCAGCTGATCGAGCGAACGGGTCGAACCCCCGACTTTGACTAAATCTCACCATTTTTAGGCTTCGTCAGCCTCGACGAAGGCTCCCGTGTGTGCCAGATGAATTTCAAACCCGCTGTGCCACCACCAGGAGCCCGTCATGACCAACACCCCGCTGCGTGACTTTCTCGAGATCAACTACGAAAAACTCGAAGAGATGAACCTCGAAGTGAAGATGGCCCGCATCAACCGCGAGAACCCGGAGAAGTTGAAGGAAGCGCGGATGAAGTACCTGCAAGACGAGAAGCGCATCAAGGCCGTGACCGTGTGTTTCACCGACCTCGAAGGCCGGTTGCACATGCTGGATTACGACAAGAAGTACCTGCTCAAGAGCCAGGACAACCTGACCTTCGACGGCAGCTCCGTGCGCGGGTTCTCGGCGCAGCACGAGTCTGACCTGCGCCTGGGCATCGACTGGAGCGCCTTCTACTGGCTGCCCGCAGATGTGTTCGGCCCCGGCAAGGTGTTGGTGTTCTCCGAGGTGCTCGGCCGCGATGGCCAGCCCTACCCGTCTGATCTGCGTTCGATGCTCAAGCAGTACAGCGAGCAGCAGTTCAAGAAAGACGGCCTCGTCGTGCACGTCGCGCCGGAGATCGAAGGCTTCCTCTTCAAGGGCCGCGATGCCGAGCGTCACTACAACGAGACCGGCAAGTTCGAGTACGTGTCGATCGGCGGGTACTACCACTCGTTGCCCGGCGACAAGCTGCGCGCGTTCATCGACGGCGCCGCCGAAGTGCAGCGCGCGATGGGCTTCCAGAACGAGAAGGATCACCCCGAAGTGGCGCCCAGCCAGTTCGAGATGAACTTCAGCTACGCCGACGCGTTGATCATCGCGGACCAGGTGCAGCTCTACAAGCTGCTGTGCCGCCAGGTCGCGGCGAACCTCGACTGCACCGCGTCGTTCCTGCCCAAGCCGGTCACGGGCGTCAACGGCAACGGCATGCACACCAACATGTCGTTCAACAAGGGCGGCAAGAACCTCTTCTGGGACGCCAAGGGCACCGACGGCCTCTCGAAGGCAGGCTGGGACGCGATCGATCGCATCCTCACCAACGCCGACGATCTCTGCCTCATCATGAACCCGTCGGTCAACGCGTACCGCCGCCTCGACCCGCATTTCGAAGCGCCCAACCAGATCAAGGCGTCGGCGAACAACCGCGGCGCGATGGTGCGCATCCCCACGGGCAATGAGAAGTCGGCTCGCATCGAAGTGCGCAGCGTGGCGCCCGACGCGAACCCGTACCTCGTGTTCTACAGCATCATGCGCACCGCCCTCGAAGGGCCGGCCAGCGACACGGGCGTCGACGAGGCCAAGCGCAGCCGCACCCGCTTCCTGCCCGACAACATCTACGACGGCATCCGCCTGTTCAAGGGCAGCAAGTGGATGTCGGACGCGCTGGGCGAGACGGTCGCTGGCAAGTACGCCGAGGTCAAACAGCACCAGGCAGATCGCTGCAGCAAGGCGCTCGGCACGATGATCAAGGTGCCTGAGATTCAGTTCCACCACGAAGTGACGAACCAGTACCTCTGGAACCAGTTCTAAGACGTCACTGCCCTCCCTTTCCCCCGCGGGGGAAAGGGTCGGGGTGAGGGGCATCAGGTCAGTCCGCGTTCGTCGGGCTCGTCGTCGTTGAACCTGGGAATGATCACCGACTCCCCTCGTCCCTCCTCACCGGCCCTGCACCCCTCAACGGTCGCCGGGTTTTCATTCTCTCGACCTGCGATTCGCTCTCGACGCCACCCCGTGAGATCGGGCACGACCAGTTCGTCGGTCGGGAAGCGGAGCTCGACTTCGGGGACGATGAGCCACCCGCCTGGTCCGCCACCAGACCGTCGCAGGTCGGCCGAGACCTCCGTTTCGACGTTCTGATGCGCGATGGAGGGACGCCCCATGACGTGGAGCTCACCGTCGATGACCTCACCCGTCATGTTCGGAGGGAGACGTTCGACCTCGACCAGGAGCGCAGCGTTGCTCTGTCGTTTGCGAACGACACTCACTGCATCACTCTAGTTTGTTCGGTTCGGCCCTTCAACGGACGCCCACAGAGAAAGAGGAAGAGGAAGGACAAACCGGCGAAATCGAGAGGAGGCAGTTCGCAGAAGCTGCGAAGTCACACGGTCACACGACACCCGCACTGAAGCGTGAGGTGGGTCGTTGAGGTCAATCGGCGCGTACCGCTGGTGTTGACGTGCAACACCAGCAACGTCGTCGGGTCGAAGACGACGACGTCTTTCACACCACGCGACAGATAGAAGTCAGGGGCGATTTGAAGGTCCTTGGCCTCGTAACCCTTGCTGACGACCTCGATGACCGCCTCGGGAACGAGCGTCACGGCGTCGTCCTGCTCGTCCGGCTCACGACAGAAAATCGAAATGTCGGGACGCTTCAGGGAGCCGTCTGAAAACTGCACGTAGATGTCTGAAAAATGAACGCAGGCGCAGCGCGATTTGCGCCTCACCGAAGGCGCCTTGATCGAAGCCCTGATTCGGTCGACGTGTCGTTGATGGCGTGGCGACGGGTGCGCCTCCCAGATGGGTAGCCCTCCGACGATCTCGAGCCGGATACCCAGTTCCTCTGCTTTCAAGAATCGTGGATCCACGCAGGCGACCTTAGCCGAGTTCGAACACGAGCCGCTCCACCACCCTGACGTCGGAGGAGGCTCTTTTGGGCGGGCGCTCTTGCGCGACAACCAGCGTGGTGACGCCCGCGTCTGGCGTGTTCACCGACATCGACCGCGGCGCCGACGGGGCGAGTTGGGTCAGCCGCTCAGACCGCCCTTTGAGGCTCGATTTACGAGGACGATCGAGGCAGCGCGCGCCAGGCCCCCGTCGACCAGAGCGCCCACAACACGAGGAGCGGCTGAAAGAAGAGTCGGATGAAGCGGGCGCGGTCGGTGTCGAGGCCGAATGCGCTCAGACCGTGCACGTACTGGTTGATGTTGCCGGGAAAGACCGCGACGAAGAAGGCGGCGACCACGAGCCCGACGAGCACGCGCCATCGCCCCAGGAAGACGAGCGAGGCTCCGAGCAAGAGCTCGACGACACCCGAGGCGACCACCACGAAGTCGCCGTCAACCGGCAGCCAGCGCGGCACCTGCGCCAGGAACTCGGCCCGCTGGAAGGTGAGGTGGCCCGTGCCGGCGAAGAGCAGGAACGCCCCCAGCACCAGCCTCGCGATGGTGCGCGAGCGCGACGTCGGTGCTGACTGCGTTCGGAGCGCGTGTGCCAGCCCCATTCGGGCGGGCAGGGGCTGGGAGGTTCGTTCCACAGGAAGCCTTCACCAGGTGAGCCGTTTGGGGTCACCCGTCTGTTCTGATCTCAGTTCGTCGCGCAGACGCACGAGCCGGCGGAACCGCAGAGCGCGAAGGAGGTGGTGTCGACACACGACACCCCGCCACAGCACGAGGTCCCCCCGAGCGCGCAGGTCTGGCCGAGCGCCATGCACGTCGACGGCTGGCAGGTGCCGATGTCCTGTCCAGCAAGCACTGAGCACGCCGTGCCGCTGCAGCAGTCCGCAGAGTTGGTGCACGCCGCGCCCTGGCCCTGGCACACGTTCGGAGGACCGCAGCTCCCGTTGAGGCAGATGAACGAGCAGCACTGCGCTGAGAACGTGCACGCCTCTTCAACGCCACGGCAGACCGTGCCGGCATCGACCGGATCGCGGCAGGTTCCATTGCTGCAGCTTCCGGTGCAGCACGTCCCCCCGTTGGCGCAGGAGCCCCCAGGCGGCAGGCACGAGCCCCCGGTGCAGCGCAGCAGGCCACCGTCGGCCGGGAGGCAGAGCCGATCGTCACAGCACTGGTCTCTGAACTGGCAGACGTCCCCCTGCGCAATGCAGCAAGGCGCGCTGCCGGTGAAGCCGGTGGGGCAGGTGCTGGAGAAGCCGCCGTAGCAGCGCGGAATGCCCGACGAGTCGAGCTTGCACACCGCGAGGCCGTTGCCGGTGCCTCCGTTGCAGCAGTTGGGCGTGGCGTTGATCTGCACCTTGCCACCGTCGGGCAGAAACGCTTCCTTGCAGAGGTTACCCACGCCGTTGCACGAGTTGCCGTTGTCACAGCGCCCCGTGGCGCAGGAGACGGAGCCGTTGGGGTTGACCCCGCCGCCGCAGCAGGCGTTGTCGCTCGAGCAGCTGGTGCCGGTGAGGCGGCAGCCGCCCGCGGGCAGGCACACCGTGGCGCCGGAGCCGGGGTCGAAGCAGGTGCGCGAGCAGCAACCCGTTCCACCCGTGCACGGGTTTCCTTCCTGGGTGCAGCCGCCACCGCCGCCGCCAACGATGTTGAGGCAAATGCCCGCACCACCGTCCGCGACCGAGCACGCGCGACCGCAGCACTCGTCGTTGCTCCCACAGCGATCGCCGTTGGCCTGGCAGGAATAGGCCTTTGAACACTTGCCGTTGCTGCACAGCGTGGAGCAGCAGACCGAGCTGCCCGTGCAGGAATCGCCGAGCACCGTGCAGGCGCCACCGCCGGGGATGTTCGCGCAGAAGTTCGCGTTGCACACGCCGGTGCAGCACTCGGTGCTGGCCTGGCAGGCCGTGCCCAGAGCGCGGCACGAGGTCGCCGCACATTGACCGCTCACGCAGTTCGCGTTGCAGCAGTCCGAACTCACCCTGCACGCAGCGCCAGCGCCGCTGCAGAAGAGGGTCCCGCCAGTCCCGGTGCCGCCGCCCGTCGCAGTGCCGCCG
>JAYVFP010000050.1:0-17905 GCA_043773025.1 Archangium sp. | reverse complement strand
TGCCAGCCAGGCAGCACCGCAGCCGCTTGCGGCAAGAACGCCGCCGCTTGCACGGCGTGCCAGACGAACCAAGTTTGTCGCGTGGACCAGACCTGCGGCGTGGACCCGAACTCCATGTGGAAGGTGCAGCCGACTGCGGCCACCATCGCGCCGAACAACAACGGGTCGACCTGGGACGGCGACAGCAGTGCCCCCGATGTCATCGTCCGCGTCGACTGTCCGCCCATCAGCAGCAGTTCGTGGGACTCGAGCACACCCGAGGTTCAGAGCTACTCGCCGACTTGGACCAGTGGCGGCTGCATCGCAAAGGCGAGCGATTTCCTGAGTGCTGGCTTCGCCTTCCAGCTCATCGACGTTGATGCCGTGACGGACGACACCATCACGTCGCCGCTCTCTGCGATGGTGCGTGAGTCGGACTTCGGCAGCGGGCAGATGACCTTCACTCCCTCAGGTGGTCTCCAGTCGCTCACTGTTCGTCTGCAGAAGCAGTAGTGCGCGAGTCGGCCGGGAACATTCGCGATGAAGACCACGCCGGCGCCGTACTCGCCGGCGCATTCATTCGGCTTGAGTCCCCAGAACCAACAGCTGCGCATCTTCAAGATGCGCCCGTGAATGAGCGAAGTAGTTCGAGGCGGGCAAGGGGGTCATCAGGGTCCCTATGGAGCGCACGCACGTTCGATTGCTGCTGCGGACAACCCGCCGCTCCGCATCTCCGCGACCTCCGAGGCGGCACATCGACCAATGCCAGCAGGTTCGGGGGCGGGTGCCGATGCGGGCACGCTAGGTGCCGTTCCGCCGAGTGCGAGGGCGGGCTTGCAGTCCATGCCCGTTCTCCCTGAGCTACACACGTACGGCTGACCGCAGGCCTCCATGCGCCAAGAACTCTGACCCGCCTTCTGCCAAGCGCCGCGTTTCACGACCTTGATCTGCGCTTCATCGCAGCCGGTCTCCATCGAGAGCCGGTCTCGAATCGCGACCTCAGCAATTCTGGCCTTCGATGCCTCAGTCTCTTCACAGACCATGCGTCTGTCAGGGTCGCCGGTCACAAGCCTCGAGGTCGAAACTGCGCCTGCCCAAGCGCACTCCGCTTCCCGACGACAACCCCGAACGGTCCACGCAACGGCGATCGAGGCGGTGTCATGCATCTGCACCGAAAGGTTCTCCCTCGAGCAGTCTAGGGCCGGGCTGGCTGCTGTCCGGACTTGGTCCTGCACCAAGCTGGCGCAGCTGGTGAGCACGAGAAGCAGGGACAGGGCGAGGCTCCTGGAAGCGTCCATGGCTGCGCTCGTACCAGACGCCTGATTCGGAGGTGCTCCCTTCTCGGGCCAGGGAAGCTGCGTTCGACAGCGCGCAGAGCCCCACGTGACCGAGGTCAACATCTGACGTCGAAGACCTGCACCGCGACGCGAGCACCCCGGTTTGTGCCGCTCCTCCATGGCTTTTGGACGCTACGGCCCGACGACGCAGTCCGAGAGGGAAGGCATACCTACGACCATTCCCTCGCCGTTGCAGACGAGGACGATTGACTGTCCCTTTGCGAGCTTCGCGGCGAGCCCAGCCTGCGAATCCTCCAAGCGAGCGTGCGAACTCATGTACGGGTTTCGAGCCTCGAGCTCGACGATCACGGAGCCCGTGAAGTCCTTGGTGATCGCGTGCACCTTGCCGCTCACCTGAAGCACCTTGCCCTTGTAGACCTCGTCCGCCGCCACTTCGTTCGCGTGGTAGTCGTCCCACAGCTTGAGTGCGTCGATTTGCAGCTGCGGCTGACGAGGTGCGGATGGCTGACGAGGCGTTGCCGCGCGGGCCTCGCGACTCCCAGCGGCTCCCGAGCTCGCGACGCCTAGGACAGCTGTGCCGAAGCAGCAAACGAATACAAGACCGACGCCACCAAGTACCACCCAGAGCCACACTCGCTTCTTCGGCTGCGCCGCTGTCGGTTCCATCCCACTCCTCGTGATTGATGCGTTGCCCGGAACCGTAGCCGTGGTGCACTCAATGAGCGACCGAGAAGACACTTCGCGGTCGAGGAACTCTCGAAGGCCATTTTTCCCCCAGCTCCTGGTTCTCTCCCTTGGCGAAGAACGCAGTGCAGCACGGCGACGACTGACGTGAGTCCGCCTCTCCAGGGCGTCGAGCGGCACGTGGCGGGTGTGTTCCGCGTCTGGAGAATTTGGCTGCACCGCCTTCGTGTTGTTCTTCTCCGGGCCGCTCTGACGGGGTGTTGTAAAGTGTTGCGCATCTCGTCGATGACCTGACGAATCTCCAGACTACCGAGGCCCAATGGCGTTGATCGCGTGTGCTGAATGCGGAAACCAGGTTTCTGACAAAGCGCCGTCTTGTCCCAAGTGTGGCTGCCCAACAGCTCCGCAGGCGGCGCCGCCTGCGCCAGCCGAGCGCCCTGTGGCGGAGCAGTTGGGCCGGCTCGTAGGCTCGCTGTCTCGCAGCCCAACAGCGGGGACCCCTAAGCGGGTATCCCCTGCCTTCCTGATTGCTCTCGTTGTCCTCATGGCCCTCGGAGTGGGCGGCTACGCCTTCATGGCGGCGCAGGAGCAGGCAGCCGTACTGGCGAAGCGTCGAATCGAAGAAGACAGACAGCGGGAAGAGGCGGAACTGCGACAGCGCGCGACGTCCGACCCAGGCAGCGTCCTCACTGCTGATGACTTCAAGTTCTACGACAAGGGAATCATCAACAGCTATCGCCAGCTCACATCCGTCAGCATCGCCAACCGATCCAAATTTTCACTCCGCAAACTATCGGGTCAAGTCGAGTGGTTGGGAGAGGATGGATCCTTCGTCGGCGCGTCTCCGTTCACGTTGAGTGGCTCAATTGCTCCGGGAGACACGAAGGTCTTTTCGACAACGGCAGGTACGCTGGAGACCGGGACCATCCAGGGTTCCGCCTCTAAGGTCCGGCTGAAGTTCGCCGCTGCTCAGGTTCTCGAATAGGACTGCCGGCTCTCGAACGCCGTTGGCTCGCAAAGGCGCTCGAGACCTGAGTGGGGGTGGACGTGTAGCGAACGGGTACGTCGCGCGTTCTTGGCCCGCTATGGCGATACCAGCTTCAGAAATCCGTTGCTGTCGTTCGCAATGAGGTCGCCCTGCGTCGCGAAGAGAGCCAGGCACCTGCCGTTGTCGTGTCGCGAGCTTGAGAAAAGAACCCCGTCGACGCGCTCGCCATCTGGTCGGAACTCGAAGCGGAGGTACTCGGCGAAGGCCTGGGTGGGGACGTATTCGACGTGTTCACGTCCGTCTCGGATGATGGGATCGCTGATTCTCTCAGCCACCCGCTTCAAGAAGAGGTAGCTCTCCCGATGCGCGCCACGCTCTTCGTCGAAGATACTTGGAATGATCAGCTTGGTTAGGTCCAGAATCAGGAGTGGGCGTGTTGACACAAATGCTCGGATGGCAATGCCTTCACCCGGGACGGTTGGGACCTCCAGCTCAGCAGTAGTGGCGTCGAGCGCGGCGTAGAGCATGGGGATCCCGGCGGCGCTCATGCGGTTCGCCCGAGCCAAGGGAGCGGGCGGAGGGCCAAAGTCCTGGGCACTTTCGGGCGGCGGCGCACCTGCTGAATAGGTCCTCGCCCGAAACAACTTCACGTCGGGCTGCAGGAGCCTGAACAGGCCGATGCTTTCAGAGTGCGCGAAGACCTCCTTGAGCGTTTCCTCGATGGTGAGCAGGCGGTCCGGGTGATCAGGCTCATCGTCGATTTCCGCTGGGGTCTCCTTGGCGGCAAAGAAGCGCCTCCCCGACTTGATTCGCTCCTCGAAAGCCGCCCAACTCTTTCGAAGCGTGAAGTGCAGCGGCATGAGACCCGGGTCATCGCACCAGACCTCACCTCCTGCCGAATGAATGAGAGCCCAGCGCAGATCGCTATTTTCGATGTCGACCTCTTCTAGTCGGAAGAGGTCGTCTGCATCGTAGGTGGACCCGGCGTAGCCGCTTTCGGCTTCGTCGTCGTAGAACAACTCCTCATCCGCCCTGAGGTAGTGATTTCTGATGCAAGCGTGAACGAAGGACCCGACCTCGCCTAGGTCGAGCACCACTGCCTGTTGTCGACACCACGCACAGAGTCCCTCTTCGCCGTGGTGCTTGACGTAGGCCGCCAGGCCCTCTTCTCGAATGCAGGCGCTGCACACTGGCCCGCTGGTCTTGGGTCGTTCTGTTGCCGTCATGAGAGTCTCCCGTTGCTAGTAAAGAGTCTCACAGACCTTATCGAGATGCGATTCCTGATGCAACGAGGCACCCCGACTTGACGGGCGCCGTGTGCTCGTGCGATCATCATAAGAACTGCTTCAGTCAGAGTCAGATAACATTACTTATGTTGCCCGGCAGGTGGAAGTCTGCGCGCTCGTCGTTCGAGCCTTTGCAAGACCTTCAACATAGGCCGATGGCGCTGGTGGGCCGACAGCATCGACATTCACAGCAGCGCCGGCGCGGCGTCTGGACCCTGGGTTCGCTCGTGCAGTTTCCCCCTCTGGCGGCCCAGGCGGCTTGAAGCGTCGTCATTTTTGGCGCCTGCTTCGCCCGGATGGCTCGTGTCATCGAGTCATTTGCGTCGATGGTCGGGGTGAGATCGCGACGACCGTCGACGAGTTGCCAGGGTGCTTCCGTAAAGGCCGATCCATGCGGTGAACTGCCCGCTCGGTCTTCTTCCTATTGCGGATTAAGGTCCGGTTCCGCCTCATTGCCACGCTACAGAGATCCGCGCGTCGGCAGGGCAGGGGACTCCAAAATTTGCATCAGAGTGTCGAGAGGTGCCCAGCGGCGATCTCCACCTGAGGCAGCGTGCATAGACGTGAGGACTCATTGAGGGGCGAAGCTTCATGAACGCTGCTCGGCAGATAGCACCGCAGACCAACCAGGTTGCGCGTCGTCGGCCAGGCGATGGTCACCATCAATCATCCGCGCCGAGCGAGTCCTTCGACAGCGCGCCGCGATTGGTAGCCTCACCATCAACAATTTCGCGGGCGACGGTGCTTGTTGATACGGATCATCACCGCTGGGATTGACACAGCTCGTTTAGTCATGCTCATTTGTCGGCGCGGTGAAGCACCAAGGTGGCTTGGAGGTATGGCGTGATGGTTCGCAGAAAAATCCTTCTCCTTTTGATTGTCGTGGTTCAGGGTTGTGGTCGCGACAGCGGCGTTGATGAGCCGAATCGAGTCACTTCCCGCCAAAGCCTGAGGGCTGCGACCACCCCCACCGCCCAAGTTGGCGAGGACTGCGAGGCCAACGGTCGCACCGCATGTCGCCCTCAGCCTGGCGCCAAGACCGGATTCTGCGTTACCGCTAGAACGGCAGCAGGCCGCGGGCACGTTTGCACCGTGCCCTGTCGCGCCTCATCTCAGTGCCCCGCGAGTTGGATTTGCGCGGAACTCACACCGTCACCCGACTCGAGTTTCTGTATCCCGCCAAGAGGATGGGTTCCCGCCCCGACCTATGTGCCAACTGGCGTTCCTGATCCGCGATACCCCGGACCAGCTGACGCCGGGGCGTTCACGCGAGCGATGCTCGCTGGGGGCCAGGACGGAGGAGCTCGGTGATCGCCCTGATCGCGGCGGGTTTGGTCGCTGGAACCGCTTCGTCTATTCCCGCCCAACACTTCATCTTCGGCAGTGGCTCTCGATGGGTTGTGCTTGACGACGCTGGGCGGATCGTTCGGCGAATCGACGCCCTCCCCACAGGGATGCCTGACGAGGCGCGAGAGGCGGCAGTGAGTCTCGATGGCACCAAAATCGTGTGGGCTGCAGCGGACCAAAACGCTCAGAACGTGATGCTCTTCCTTTGGGATACGGTGGCGAACACCGCTCGTCGCGTGGGCGACCAAGAAGGCTTTCATGCCGCTCCGGCCTTTGCCCCAAGCGGGAAGAGCATCACTTTCGCCCACCACCCGCGGAAGGGCGGGCCTCCGGGGATGCATCAAGAGGGCTCGTACGCCGCGTTGTATGAGCAAGATTTGGAGACATGGGTTCTGCGCGCACGCACAGACGAACCGGGCTGCCACATGGAATCCTCGTCGACGCCCGACGCCATCTACTTCGCTCACGCGGACTGCCTCGGTGGGCGGCGGATTGAAGTCCTCCAGGATGGGAAGGCCACACCGCTGACCGACTTCGCTGAACATCACGGCGAGCCTCGGATCAGCGTTGACGGACGAACTCTGGTCGCCACTCGGAGGACCGGCGATGACGTGGAGATTCTTAAATTCAGCGTGAGCAAGCCGAACGTGAAAACGACGCTTTGGCGAGGGCGGGGAATTGGCTCCAGTTTGCGGCCCGCGCTGCTTCGGTCTGGAGATCTCGTGTTTCAGGTGGGTAGGAATGTCCTAAGGTTGCCGTCAGGCGCAAGCCCAGACACCAAGCCTGTGGTCATCGCGGAGCTCGGAGGGCGTTAAACAATGGCATCATCAAGACTGGCTTTCGCGTCGGCGCTGGTAACTTGCTTTCTCTCCGGTTCTACGGCCTGGGCGCAGTACTGCCCTTCTGTGCCTCCACCTGACGAGCCGGATGAGCGTCCCAAGAAGCGGGAGTCTGACGCAACCTGTGAGTCTGCTTGGGGAGCCGGAGACCCCATTATCCTTCCGGGGCAAGATACCTACACTTTTGACCGCCTCGAAGACATTTTCCTTGAAAGCCCGCTTGGCGGCTTCTCATTTCAGCGAACGTACATCTCCCACGACCTCCCGTGGAGAGGAATTACTACCTCCCTGAAGGCTCCCTACGCCCCGTCTCCATACACAGATTGGCGTCTGTATGGCATCCCTGTGCCCTTCGGGAAAAGCCGCACTACGGATGTCGCTTCCCTTCGGTGGACTCATAGTCTTTTCTCGTTTGTGGATGTTCGACCAGCGGCAGTGGGCGCTTCCGCTTGGGTCGTGAGGCCACCTACTGGAACGCAAGAAGAGTTCGGAATTTGCACCAACCCGCCATGTTGGGCGCCTGTCGATACGAACAGTCCGGGCCAGTCGAATCGCCTGCTTCGTCGAGCAAGTGGAGGTTTCGAGTACCACCAGGCAGACGGCAAGCGATATGTGTACGAGGCCGTCACCGCAGACGCGGGGCTCTACTTCCTCTCGGAACTCGACCGCAACGATGGGACTCCCATCGCGACCGTCTCCTACGCCACGCCTCCGGGCTGCGTGGGCCTCGGCGCTGCGGATAGTGGCATTCCCTACGTCGGCGACGTGAACGTCGGGGGAGTTCGGCTTCTTCGGTTCGGCTACTCGGCGCTAGGCACGCCGCAGGAGTGCGTGCTCTCTTCCGTCAAGGACGTAGCAACCGACGCGGGTTTGGCCGCCTACGCCTACAATTCGAACCTTCCCGGCCTTCTTTCAGGAGCAACGACTCCTGAGTACGCGGAGACCTTCGAGTACAGTCCTGGCTTTCGCGTGCGCAGGGACGGCGTGCTTCTCGTCCAACACGATGCAACGTCTCCCACAAGTACAACGGACCGAACGGGAGTCCACTCTGTTGGGTCACTGACGGGCACGGGCTACAAGACTGGCAACGGCGCACTTTGCGCGGGAAACATGACTCCTCAGGAGAGGGCCGTGTTTGTCCCAACTGCGCTGATTGGAAACAATACGACCCAAGACGCCGGTTTGTTCCAAGTCTACATGTACTCGGCAGGCTACGACGAGTCGCGTCACACTGCTGTACCGCTGGAGCGTCGCGACTCGTGCTCATCCAACTACCCATTCGCGTGCTCGCCAGGTATCTATCGGTGGGTCCAGGCCGGCGTACAGGGCCTCGGCACAAGCTGCAGCATTTTTGACGACAGCAATCCTGCGTACAGATACGCGACCAAGAACAAGCGCGATAACTGGACTGTTACGCCATCACAGATGGTTGTCCTGGACGGCGGCCTCCGTGCATTCGAACAACTCTCGTTAATGGAAGGTGTCGCCGGCATCACAACCGACGTCAACACCCAGCCCAATCTTCCTCGGCCCACGTACCCCGATCCAAGTTCGTCGAACGCACTGCAGATTACGAATTTCACGTATCAATACGTGAACGGGATCCAGTCGCTAGCGACGGAGACGAAGCCTTCGGCTATCAGCGGCACCACAACCCTCATGTACCGCAGAGACTCTTCGAATCGACTGATTGCACGAATCCAGTCCGGCTCCACGAAGCTACTGGATGGCACGGTCCCCTCGACCAAGTACCTCGCTCACTTTTACACTTACGACTCGGCTGGACGAATTCTCACGGAATCAGGGCCGTGCTTCGTGTCTCTTCCGACAGACAGCTCCTGTCCAACTGGTAGCCCTCAGATCACCACGACATATTACACGAGCGGCAGTTCGACGGGCATGGTTCAGACGGTTTCTCGCGCTGTCGGGGACGGTGGCGTCCTCACGACGACCTTCGGAGACTATTCACCGTTGGGCGAACCAGGCTCTATTCGCGACGAGAACGACGTAACCACCCCGTTCACCTATCAAGGCCATCAGGTGATGAGCCGGACGCTCCTGCAAGCGGATGCCGGTGTGGCTGCTCAATGGACATACACTTGGGAAAACGAGCGGCTTACGAGCATAGGATTCCCGGAGGGCAACTTCGAGACCTACTGTTATCGGGCGAATCCCGGCCCCGGCAGCTGCAGCGGAGCGTGGACGTCGAGACTTCAGTCAAAGTCGCGGGCAGCCTCTGCATCGGGAACGGGTTGGACTGAAGCAATGGTGTACGAATACTGGGGTGACGGCACGTTGAAGGCCGAGCATGCCTACATCAGCCAGGGAGGGACGCCCCTCGAGCGGCGATTCGCCAAGTATTCAGCCGACGCCCACAAGCGCCCCACCTTCGCGGGCTGGGGCACCAAGAAACAACTCGCGGATAAGCGTGGCTACGATGGGGCCGACAACCTCGCTGCAGTCGGCAGCGCCTACAACGATCCACCTGACTGGTGCCGCTCGCTAGGGGGCTCGGACTCAAGTGCAGGAACGCTGAGCCGACTCTGTGCGCAGATGGGCTACGACCGCGCCGAACGCCTTCGCAGCCTAGACCTCTTCCGCGACAGCACCAGCCCAACCCCCACGCGTGCGTGCATTGATTATGACAGACAAGGTCATGTCTCCCGCGTCACCACTGGCTGCGGGGCTAGCGACACGTGCAGTACCGACAATATCCCGTCGACGTGCGGCGGCAGCGCCGACTTCAGTAATGACTATCTCACGGACGATTTCGGCAACGTTGTCGAGGTAACTTTGAATGGTACAGACAACGGCAGCGGCGGCCGTGGAGTCTTCCGCTACGAGTACGACGCGATGGGCAACGTAGTCGCGCAGCAGACAGAGGCCCAGAGAGCGGAGGGATGGACGCCAAAACTCACACACACCTATGACGCTCTCGGGCGACGTCTGAGGTCATACGAAGTTTGGTTGACGACGCCCTATACGGTTGCCGAGTTCGACTACGATGGCGCGGGCGCCCCACCACCGTCAGGCTGTCCGCTCCCCAAGAACACCAAGGGACGGCTCACGCGCGTCTGGGACCCGCTGATAACGAGGTGGTATCAGTACGACTTGGAGGGAAGAGTCACAAAAGAGAGCCGTGTGCCCGAGGGAGCCACGAGTTGCACTGGCGACTTGCTTCACCTGGCGATGAGCTACAGCCTCAACGGCAACTTGACCTCGATGAAATATGGTCACGGCCGGGAGGTCCAGTACACCTACGGGAGTGGCGGCAATCCTGACCGGCCCGAACAAGTCGATGTGAACCTCTTTCTCGCCGACGGAGGGGTATCGACCAGAACAATCGCGTATCACGTTGAGTGGGAACCATACGGCGGACTCAATTACTACCGCTTCTTTGCTGATGAGACCTTTGCGGTCACTTACGAGCATGGCGCCGCCAAAGATGACTACTCCTCAGGTTGCCCAACTGGCGACCTGGGCGAGGATGATGACCTCACTGGGCGAGTGCGCTCGGTTCGGGTTCAGATTGCCTCGTCGCAGATGTATCGAAAAACATACAAGTGGAGCGGCGATGAGGTCGTCAAGACCGCCACCTGCTACCGACTCGGTCAATCTGGGTACCTTGAGGAGGACTTCACCCGTGGAAGCGGGTTCGGCTACGACGGGACCGGTCAACTCTTGGGCGTCAACGCGCCAGAAGAGGGAACGACATCGGGTCCTTACCGAGCAAGGAAATACACCTATGACAGCCGCGGGAATCTAGCTACCCAGTATGTCGAGTTGGATGCCGGAGTCTCCGTCACGTATGTGTCGTATTTTGATGCTGGAGTCCCAACCCGGGCTGATTGGATGTTGCGAATCGGCTCCGATTCTTGGAACGGGTCAAACTTCTCCTATGATCGGGATGGACGAATTACTTCAATCGAGGGCCCAGCCGATTCGACGACCTACGGATCGGTCATTGGAATCAGCTATCAAGGAGATAACGCCATTGGTCCAGGGAGCGGTTCGGTCTTCAGACAGACGAGTATCTCGCAGCCCAATGGCACGGCTTCCTACTACAGCTATTGGTACGACATTTGGAATCGGAGGCAAGCGAAAGAGTACTCGCTCAATGAGTTGTTCGACCGCTACTTCTATGATCTTGGGCACCAACTTCTTGAGGATCGAGGTTATCACTCGCTAACGGAGGGGGAGCCCTTTCCTATTGACGAATATGTTTGGCTGGGGGGGCGGCCAATAGCTGTCATTCGAGCAAAACTTGACAAGGACCTCGGAAGGTATCCAGACGATATCGGTGAGTGCTCGCGCATGGGGGACAAAGCTGCTTGCGGCACCTATTGGATCATTTCGGACCATCTTTACAGACCAGTGCTCACGATCGACCAGACTTCGAGGATTGCGGGCGCAGCCGAGTACGACCCATACGGGGGAGTAAACCGGAGGCAGAGTCCCTGGCAGACGAGCCACCCCTACGGAAACGGAGCCATCAGCGGGACTTTCATCCAAGTTCAGCAGCGCGAAATGGGTATGAAACTTGATTTCAGGTTTCACTTTCCCATGGTGGATACCGAACAGACCTGCACAGGCGACTTGGTCGAGGGCCCATCCATCTGGCGAGACGACCTGAGCTACATGGAAGACGTGCAGTACGGGCATGGGCGTGGGAACGTCTGGACGCCTTGGATTGGTACGAGTTCAGTGAGCGGTTGGGGCAAACTTCAAGTAGGTTGGGGGGCAGTCAGCGGCAATCAACATCCGACTGACTGCGGAAGCGGCACGAAGACTTGGCCGTATGCGGGCTTTGTGCTCCGTGAGTACGAGTACAGGCGATACGACAACGGGGCTACGCCGTACTTTCCACCCTTGCGCTTTCCTGGGCACTATTGGGATGCTGAGACGGACACAAACGAGAACTGGCACCGAAATTACTATCCATTCGCGGGCCGCTACCTCTCTCCGGAGCCGCTGCTTGTCGATCCTGAATGGGTGGCCTCCGAAGCCTCACAGGGCTTCCAAACTGCGACGTACGGATACGCCCTCAATAACCCCGTAAAATATACGGATCCCGACGGCCTTACTTCATTCATCTTTGAACCACCACCGAATCTTCCCAAGGATGCACCTTTTTCGCAGAGGATGCTGTGTGGTTTTGGAATGTTCTGCGATTATGAGCCGCCGCCTCCTTCGCCGCCTGGCACCTGCCCGATTCCCGGCAGGACGTGGCGCGAGAAAGGATCTCGTGGACCCTCTCGAGGCCCCAAAGAGCGAAAGCAGGACAGGAAGAATCCGAACCCCGACAAGAAGAAGAGCAAGGACAACCAAGATGGACAGAAGTTGCCACCCAAGGCGCCGCCACCGACTCCATTTAAGCCGCCTCCCGCGACTAAGCAGCCTAAAACAGAATGATCTACTATCTTACCAATGACTCATCGAACTGAGTTGTCGCAGGCCGACTCTGCTTTGTTATTAGCGATTTGGGACGTTTCTCCGCGTGAGCTGCCTGCCAGTCGGCGCAGAGAGTTGCCGGCCCTAGAAGCGCGGCTGCGTGAATCGGTTCGACGCGGCGATTTGGCTGCAATGACTTCGTTAGCGTATTTGCTTCTTCGCTTTAGACGCGGGAAGGTTTCTGAGATTGAGCGACTGATTCGACGTGCTGCTGAAGGAGGGGAGCCAGCTGCCCAGTTGCGCTGGGCAACGATGCTGCAGCAGAAGGGTAGGCCTCGAGCGGCCCTTCCGTGGTTGAAGAGATCTGCGGCGCAGGGTTTGGATGAGAGTCTTTTTCGACTGGGCTACCTCTTGGTTCGGCCTCCTGCAGGTGTAAAGCAAGACATGCCGGGCGGAATCGCTCTTCTGAAATCAGCGCACCGGAAGGGACATCCGCTGGCAGCTGAATGGCTAGCCATGGCTTACGATGGAATGCGGCTGCCCAACCGACGTGCAGCGTTCCGATGGTACCGTGTGGCGGCAATGCGTGAGAATCCCAGCGCCATGCACAATCTCGCGGTTTGCTACGAGAATGGGGAAGGCACGTCGCGCAATTTGGAGCTTGCTCGCAAGTGGTACGGGTTGGCCGCAAGGGCCAAAGTTCGCGGGTCTCGAGAATCACTGAAGCGAGTCCGTCGTAAGCTAAGAGCGCAAGAGGCGCAGCATTGATCCGGCGCACCACGACGAAGAAGTGGGCACCTAACTCAGAGCTCCACAAAGTCAGGGTGCTCGCCTTCAGCCCTTCACGCTCGGCGAAGTCGGCGGGGGTCAGGCCGCTGCGCCTTCACTCACGCAATCGTTCGCCCAAGTCTCTCGTGTTGCCGTCGGCGCTGAGTAGCGCCTAGGCGAGCGAGGCGACGGTGATTGTCGAAGCGCCGCCAGGTGAGAAGAGAATTTGACTGGGCCTTTAGGTCAGGTATCCTTAAGTTGTCCGGTAGCTTAAGTAGATCGGATAATAGGGATTCTGTAGCGCGCAGTCAGTGCCGTGACTTGACGGTTGCGGCTGGCTCATCCAACTCCCGCTCAAGTTGCTCGATGCTCGGAAGGTCGGTTTCCAGGCGCGCGGGCAGGGGCTGACCGAGTTGATATTCGGCGACGCCGATCGGCTTTTTGGCATCTCGAAGTGCGTATTCGGCGATGACGCGGTTTCGCGTCTTGCACAGCAACAGCCCGATGGTGGGGTTGTCCTGCTCGGCCTTCACGAGTGAGTCCACCGCACTCAAGTAGAAGCTGAGCTTCCCTGCATGCTCGGGCTTGAACTCGCCGGTCTTCAACTCCACCACGACGTAGCAGCGGAGCTTGAGGTGATAGAAGAGCAGGTCGAGGAAGAAGTCCTCACCGCCGACTTCGAGGTGCACCTGTCGCCCGACAAAGGCGAACCCCGCGCCAAGCTCCAGCAGGAAGCGCGTGATGTGGTGCATCAGCGCGTTCTCGATGTCGCGTTCCTCAGCTTCGTCAGTCACGCCCAAGAAGTCGAAGCGGTAGGGGTCTTTCAGCGACTCGAGCGCGAGGGCCGACTGCGGCTGGGGCAGCCGGGCAGGGAAGTTCGTGATGGCGCGTCCCGCCCGCGCGATGGCGTTGGTCTCGATCTGCATCACTAGAATGGCCCGAGACCAGCCGTGCTCGACGGCTTGAGCCATGTACCAATCGCGCTGCTCTTTGCTGCTCAGCTTGTCGAGGAGGGTGCAGAGGTGGAACCACGGCAATTGTGCAGCAGCCTGCTGCACGAATTCCGGGTCCGGCCAAGCCGCTGCGAAAGAGCGCATGTACTTCAGGTTTCTCGGCGAAAACCCCTTCATGTCGGGGAAGGCCGTCTGAAGGTCGTGTGCGAGTCGCTCGACGACTTTGGCACCCCAGCCCTCACGCCCCTGCCGAAGGAGGATGTCGTGGCCGATGCGCCAGTAGAGCGCCACCAGTTCTCGATTCACCGCCACCGTCGCCCGTTGGCGCGCGCTCCGGATGCTCTCTTTCAGTTTCGAGAGCCAGGCGTCGTAGCCACGCGGCACCTGCATGAGGGCGACCGGACCGCCTTGCGCGAGCCCATTCCGTTCCTTCGACGCGCTGCGAGAGGCCTTCTTGGTTCGCCCCGTCGGAGATGACGTGCGTGCCCCAGACTTCTCGCCTCGCCGCGGAGTCCCCGCTGCGGTCCGCATGCTGAGCTTCTTTGTCGCCACAGGGAGGAGATGCCAGTCACAGCCGCTTGGAGCCAGCAGAGAACGCATGGGCGCCTGTCAGGTGGCCTGGTTGTCGGTGTCACCTTAGAGACCCGCGAAGGGCAGGGCAGCGAGGGTTGTTCGCCCTCATCCGATGAGACGCTCATAAGTAGGGCAACTATAACGATCGGCTAACATTACTTATGTAAATATGGCGGAACAAAGCCGTGTCTTCTGGGTTGTGAAAGGGCTTGCCCTGAGGAGCGGACAGGCACTTGATGGCTAGTGACGGCCAGTCGCTCGTCAAGAATTCGGCACTCTCGAATTTGATCGGCGATCCCGCCGTGGCAGGTTACCTCCACCAAATGTCGCGTCACCTCTTGGAATTCGCAAAGCCGAAGTTCGAAGGCGAGCGATTCGATCAGCACACACTGCCTCTGGATGTGCTTCCGGGGCTACAAGCCTACGGCGAGCTCCTTCTGCAGGTTGCTCGCCGACTCGTCGTCGAGCAAGAGGGTTCCCTCCGCGTCCCGAAGGGATTCGACGCCTCCTTTCAGCTCTCGCTTTCCGGTGTTGAGAAGGGCTCGGCACTTCTGCCACTGAAGCTCGGTGGCGGTGAGTGGGACCACCTGTTTCAGCAAGCGCGAGATGTAGTCTCTGACGCTGTTTTGGCTGTCAACACGCAAGCCGAACTGCCTGGCGCGTTTCCTCTCGAGCACCTCGACTTGCTCGAAAAGATTGGTCGAGTGCTCCAGCCAGGCGAGAGCCTGACGCTCAGGAGCCAGGCAACGAATCAGTCGGTCTACACCCGCGACACCTTGGAGACCCTGAAGCAGAGGCGCGCGAAGCCCACTCCGAAAACCATGACCATTGACGCAAGCGTCTTTGGCGCCGACTTCGAGACTCGCACCGCTCGGATTCGGCTCTTGAGCGGTCGAGTTGCTCGGCCGAAGTTCGGCTCCGCCTTAGAGCGAAAAGTGGAGTCTGCTTTGACGAAGCGCGCTTGGAGCCGAGTTCGAGGGTCAGCCGAAGCTATGGTCGACTCGGTTGGGGCTGTTGTGGAGGTGTCAGAGCTGCTGAGCGTTGCAGCGTGGACTCGGTCGTCTGCCGAGGCCGTTGAGAAGACGCGCGCCCGTCTCGACGGTTTCTTCTCCAGCCCCGAGGTGCGAAGCGAGTTCGGATTTCTGGAGCGCCATCGGTCTTTTGCTGAGCAGCTGCTCATCGGCCTCATGGTTGAGGTCGGCGTTGCCACACCGACCCTTTTCCCAGGCCCAGATTCGACGATCCGCGCTGAGTGGATGCACCAAGGCTGGGATCTCAGCCTGGAGGTTTCGCTGCCGCATAGGACGGCCTACCTCCACGCGCTGTCACTGACCGGCGGAGGCGAGGCTGACTTGGAGATTGACTCGGCGGCTGTGCCGAGTCTCCGCGAACAGATCGCCGTTTGGCTGAAGACCTATCTGCCAACTCTTCCTGAGCACGAGGTTTCCAGCCCATGACAACCCCAGCTACGCCCCGCGGCGAGCTCATCACGAAAGAGGAGGACACGTTGTTCCGAGTCCTCCGTCAGCTCTGGGTGAGCGATGGGAAGGTCAGCGCTCAGAACTTTCGCCCAATGCCGACCGACCAAGATCTCCTCTCTGCGAACCAAGCGGTCCTCGCGACTGCAGCGAAAAGCTACGAGTTGGCAGAGGCCGCTGCACTGGTGCCCGTTGGCGTCGCGAGTCTTACGATCAAGGAGATCCACGACAGCAAGTTGACGGCCTACGCTGACCCTGAGGACCAAGAGCCAGTTAACCCTGCGCACGCCGTCATCGATTTTCGAGCCGCAGGCACCCGAAAGGAACATGAGCGTCGTTCGAAGGAGCTGCGTGCCAAGGCGGGTGCTCGCGGGTCCGTGCACCCTTCCGGTGTCACATTCATCTTCGGCTGACCAAGCGCTCCCATCGATTAGACCGGCCGATCACTTTGGCCGGATCCGCTAGGGATCGCCTTGGCCGAAACCAAGCCGCCATCACACAAGCACTTGGCTCGGGTTGAACATCGCGCCCAGAAACCGCGCCGCGCTCAAGGGAATTGGAGCTCAGTCCGCAGGAACGAACGAGAGGTGCACCCGGTACTTGCTCTTCACGTAGGTGTTCACGTCAGGCGAGCAGCCCCAGAAGTCGTTCGTGTGAGTGAGCACGAAGACGCCGGTCTCCGTCGCGACGAGGGCAGGGTCCTCCCGGGTCCAGACGTGTGCGAAGCCCGTTTGGTTCGCAGGGCACGCGGGCGGAACAGCGGTGAGGGTTGAGGCGACCTGCGGCTTGGTTTCAACAGTGGCGATGGAGTCCCATACGCTCCCCGGCATCCAACAGGCGTCGCCCGTCGTACAGCGCAGGATGCGAACGCCGTCGTCGACAGCAGTCGTGAAGAACGCGTGGCCCAACTCAGTGACAGTCAGGTGGAGGCCGCCGATGAAGTTTGTGCTCTGCGGGGGAGCGAAACGCAGCCCCGACCAGTTGCTCGAGCTGGAGCAGCCCGCGTCACACTTCCAGAGGTTGGGTGCGGAGGTTGCGTCGAAGAAGGCCAGCTTTGGCCGGGCGAAGTCGTAGCTGAGGGCGACGTCGGAGTAGGCGAGCACGTTGTTGCTGACCGTCGTCGTGGTCCAAGCGCTGGCGGCCGTGCAGTTCTGGCCCAGGCACTCGAAGAGCTTCACCGAGCCCCCGTTGACACAGGCTGCACCGATGCCCTGGCCGCCAAGAGCCAGGCTCGCCCGCTGGCAACGAAACCCCGCGAGCTGCAGGGAACTCCACGAGGAGGCTTGCGAGCAGTCGCCGACGCAGGACAGGTACGAAGTATCGCCTCCGAAGGGAGCGGCGAGCAGGTGCACACGCCCCGCCTCGTCAACGAGCAGGTTGCGCCCGCTCTCAACGCGGCTGGAGAAGGAGCTCGCCATGGTGATGACTGACCAGCTCGCTGCCTCCGTGCAGCGTCCCGAGACGCATTGAGCGAACCGGAGCTGGCTGCTCACGCCGGCCGTGTACGAATCCCACACGAGGTAGACCTTCCCTCCCGGCGAGACGCCCATCTGAACGCTGCCCGTGGTGTCTTCGCCCGCCAGCGAGACGAACCTCCACGAGGAAGGCCGGGTGCAGTCGGAATCGCAGCGGCCGTACCTGGGCAGGCGACCGGTCCGGTAGACGACATGAAGGGCGCCAGTGCCGTCCTGCTTCAAGTCGCTGAACGAGAATCCCTGCGACGAGGTTCCCGCAGGGTCGATGACGATGGAGGAGACCACGCTGGGCTTGGCCTTCGCGCAGAAGTTCTCACCGCTCTGGCCCACACAGGCGACGCCGCTCGCGCAGTCTGCGTCAGTCGAGCAGCGCGGCAGACAGGCGACTCCAGAGCAGGCGCTGCCACTCGGGCACCCGTTGCTGCACGGCGTAGCGCACACGCCGGTGGCGTCGTTGGGCTGCGAGGGGACGCACGAGGTGCCGGCGCCGCAGGTGCTCGAGGCGAGGGTACAGGCCGCACCAAAGCCAGGCGGCGCTGTGACGCTGGAGCCACCACCGGTCCCTCCGCCTGAGCTCGTCCCGCCGCTCGCTCCGCCACCGGCAGGCGGGAGGTTGCCGCCGCCGCTCCCGCCGGCGGTGAGTGGAGGAAAGGGCGGAGGTGCCTCTGGGCCGGGCATCGGTGAGCGTCAAGGTTGTTGTCGTGTTGTTCAGTTGATCGCCACCTCGAGGGCTGGTGCCGTGCGCAAGCGCACGGGGCCGAGGTGGACGGCGGGGGCCGGTGACCAGTTCCGAGTCTGACGGCTCCATCGGTTGGGGTTTTGGCGGCGGGCGAGCTCGTAGAGCGC
>JAYVFP010000049.1:0-17945 GCA_043773025.1 Archangium sp. | reverse complement strand
ATGCGGCGAACTGATCACGCTTCGTAGCCGCTGTGGATCCCCATCAAAGATGTGCGCGATCATGAGCCGAGCGGAGTCGAGGGATTACCTCGCCTTCGAGCGGCAAGTGCCCCCTCGACTGGGCTCGGGGAGACCGGTGATTGGAGTCATTTCTATTTCCGCCAACCCTCTCGTGGAGACCGGTGGTGGAAAGCGCCGGAATCCGTTCAGCCCACAGCTTACTTGCGGCTGCGGCGGCGCAGCAGCGTCAACCCCAGGGCGAGCAGCGGCAACAACCCCGCGTCGACCGAGTTGCAGTTGCAGCCCATCGCGACGGCGCCGATGCGGCCACTGCCACCGGGGGTGTTCTCTTCGCCGCTGCCGCTCGAGTTGTTGCCGCCACCGACGCCGCTCCCTGCATCGAGGCCACCCGTGCCGCCGCCTGCACCACCACTCAGGCCACCACCAGTGCCTCCATCGGCATCGACCGGCAGGCAGAAGCGGCCTTCCGTCAGGCCCGTGCAGACCTCACCCGCGGGGCAGGTCTCGAACTCGTCGCTCGAACAGACCGCGCGGCACTTGCCCGACACGCACTGCTGATCCACTCCGCACGAAGGCTCGTCACGCCAGATGAAGCAGCCGGTGGGGCCCTGCTGGCAGGACTCCGGGCGGCCGTTGCGGCACTGGCCCGCGCCCGGCGTGCACTCGTTCTGGCAGGGGGGAATGCACACGCCCAGGTCGCAGCGTTCACCCGCGGAGACGTTGCACTGACCGGTCGCCACGAACGCGGTGCAGCCCATCGGGTCGAGCCGGCACTCTTCGGTCGCGCCGTTCGCGCCGCAGCGCTTGCTCCCCTGCGTGCAGCTCGTCGCGCACATGTTGCAGACGCCGCTCTGGCAGAAGTTGTTGGCCGCGCACTGCTGCGTGGGCCCCCACGCGGGGCAGTTGTTCGTGTCGACGATGCAGGTCTCGACGCCCGACGCGCCCTGGCAACGGGTCTGGCCTGCCGTGCAGGTGGTGCCGCACGTGCCGCACGCGCCGCCGCTGCAGAAGTTCGTGCAGGTCTGACCGCTGTGCCACGAGGTGCAACCCGCCGCGTTCGCCACGCAGGTCTGCACGGTGTTGCCAGCGCAGCGCTGAGCGCCCGCGGTGCAGGTGGTGTTGCAGCTGGTGCAGCTGCCGGCCTGGCAGGTGCTGCCCGGGGCGCAGGCACGCGCGCTCCACTGCGTACAACCCGACAGCACGCTCCACTCGCAGGTCTCCACGCCGCTGGTGGTGCAACGCGAAGCGCCCATCGCGCAGCCCTGGCACGAGTTGCAGCTGCCACCCGCGCACAGCTCGCCGTAGCCGCAGACCTCAGCGGTCTGCCACGAGGTGCAGCCCTGGGCGTTGGCCACGCACTGTTCAGCATCGCCATTGGCGCAACGAACTGCGCCCGCCGTACAGGCGTTGGTGCAGGCCTGGCAGCTGCCGTTGCTGCAGGTGCTGCCCGTGGTGCACTGCTGCGTCGTCCAGGTGGTGCAGCCGATCGCCGTGTCCATCTGGCAGACCGAACGCGCGCCCGTACCGCTGCAGACCGCCGCGCCCGCCGTGCAGACGTCTTTGCAGCAGGTGGCCGTGCTGGCCGCGATGGTGTTGAGCGCCGAGGTGAGCTGCGCCTGGCTGTTGGCCGCATACGCCGAGCCCGTGCCGCCCGCCGCGGCGATCGCGTCGAGCACCGCCTTGTTGTTACCGGCGGTCAGCGTGCTGTCGAAGCCGACCACGAAGACCTTGATGTTCGCCGCGAAGAGCTGCTGCGCCGCCGAGACGGTCGCGTTGTTGTCGAGGCAGTCCTTCGAGCCCAGCGCGCAGGTGCTGGTCGCGGGCGTGGGGCCGCAGCCCGGGGTGGTGGGCGAGCACGAGTTCGGGTCGAGCGCCGTGTTGCAGTTGGGCAGGCCGTCGGTGATCAACAGCACGTAGGACGGCGTGGTGAGCCCCTGGCCCAGCAGGTGAGAGCGCACGGCCAGCAACGAGGCCGCGGTCGGCGTGCCACCACCGGGAACCGCGGTGTTGTAGGCGTTGGTGATCCCCGTCGTCGTGTTGGCGATGGGCGTGACCACCGTGCCCGTGGTGCAGTTGAAGGTGGTCGTGCTCTGGGGGTACATCGCTGCGCCGAAGCGAAAGCGGTTATTGAAGTTGCTGGCGAGCGCCGGGACCACCTGGCGGGCGATGCTCCACTTGGAGAGATTGGTGGTCGAGGCCGTGGTGCCATCGGGGGCAAAGTTCATCGAGCCCGACTTGTCCTGCACGATGAAGAGCACCGGCAGCTCGACGCAGGGAGCAGCAAGAGCGGAGGAAGCGGCGAGGGCGACGATGGCGATCAGGCTGCGCATGCAGTGTTATCCGCCGTGCACACCTCAATGTTTCGTAAATCCCTGTTTTCAGGGTACTTTTCTTGAGTCCTGAGAGTGACAGGGCCCAATTCGGGAGCGTCGATGTCCACTTCGAAAGTGCTTTTACACGGCGACGGCCTGCTCAGGGCCCTGACGGAGACCGCGCTCGAGGTTCAGCGCACCCGTTTCATGATCGAGCTGCTCCCGGCGGCCGGGCAGGGGCTCGAGAAATGCGGCTTCGAGGTGGCGATCGTCTCGATCGACGGGGCGGTCTTTTCGGTTCGGTATCTTTCCCCGAAGGCGCACCAGAAGGCGCTCAAGGCGGCGCTGGTTCCCGGCGATCGGCACCCGCTCGTTTCGGGGGGCGCGTTGCGCAAGGCCAGCGCCCACGAGGTGCCCGTGTTGGTGCCGGGTTTTCGAAAGTTGCTTCGGGCCTATGGGCAGTCCCAGGGCCGGCCCGCCCCTGAAGGCGCGCTGGTGCAGGTGCCTGACATGGGAGTGGTCGTGCCGCTGCACGTGCGCCGCTCGCCGTGGGGGGCGCTGGTGTTGATGCACGATGACGTGGGCGCGGCCGACCTGGCGAGCCTTGCCCTGTTCGCGCTGCAGCTGGGGTCGGCCATCGAGGTCTCCGAGGGTTTCGAGCAGCTTGAGCGGCGCACGGCCGAGCTGGCGCTGGTGCACGAGCTGGCGGCCTCGGGCCCTCGCGCCGACTCGCGTGCCTTGTGCCGCCGCGCGCTGGAGACGGTCTGCCGCACCACCGAGAGCGACTGCGGCATGCTGCATCGATTCGACCTGGAGTCAGGCGACTACCTGCTGGTCGGTGAACCCTTTGGCTACGTCGGGCCGCTGACCGAGACCTACCGCCGCTTCCGCATCGATCCCGACAACGCGTTGGCGCGCGCCCCCCTGGCGATGGCCGCGAAGGATCTTCCCCACGGCTCCGAGATGCTGGCAGCCGAGGGGCTGGTGCACATGGCGATCGTGCCGCTGGCCATCGAGGGCAAGCCGGTGGGGCTGCTGTCCCTGGCGCGCAACCGCGACCTGCCGTACTCACCACACGACATCCGCTCGGCGGAGCTCCTCGGCGTGCAGATGGCCTCGCAGCTCGAGCGCGCGCGGCTCTACGACGAAGCGAACCGGCTCTACGGCGACCTGAAGACCTCGTACGACGAGCTGGCCCGCACGCAGCAAGAGCTGGTGCGCCACGAGCGGCTGGCGGCGTTGGGTGAGCTCGCGGCGGTGATGGCGCACGAGGTGCGAAATCCCCTCGGCGTCATCTTCAACTCGTTGACCACCTTGAAACGGTTGCTGCGGCCGACCGGTGACTCCGAGATGCTGCTCAACATGGTCGGCGAAGAAGCCGATCGTCTGAACCGCATCGTGGGTGACCTGCTCGACTTCGTGCGGCCATACGAGCTGGCGAAGAAGCCGATGGCGGTCGAGCCGATCATCGCGAGCGCCGTGGATGCCGCGGCCCAGTCGACGCTGCACCCCAGCGTGCGCGTGCTGACCGAGTTCCCCCGCGAGCTGCCCGCCTTTCCGCTCGACGCGCACCTGCTCAAGCAGGCGCTGGTCAACCTCATCGTCAACGCAGCGCAGGCCATGCCCCGCGGCGGTACGGTGACGGTGCGCGCCACGGTCGAGCAGGTCAACGGCGTGCCCTGGCTCACCGTGCGCGTGCAGGACGAAGGGGTCGGCCTCACGCAGCGCGCGTCAGAGAAGATGTTCCAGCCCTTCTTCACCACCAAGGCCACCGGCACGGGCCTGGGCCTGGCGGTGGTCAAACGCATCGTCGACGCGCACATGGGTGAGATCACCGCGCGTCGAAACGATGAAGGCGAAGGCACCACCTTCACGGTGCGGTTTCCTCCGACCACCGAGACGCGCTCAGGCAGCCTCACGCCCCCGCGGCCCTCGCCTGCGATTCGCAACGGCTGACGCTTCAGGGCGAAAGCGAACCGCTGGCCTGGCCGGTCTCGGGGTCGTAGGGAAACGAGACGTGCTGGTGAATCAGCTTCCAATGGCCGGCGAGCTTCTGGAACACGCGCGTGCCGCGTGACCACGTGACGACGCGCTCTTCACCGGGCGCCTGGAACTGCATGCGATTGAGGCCCCAGGTGACCGCGATGTCGCCGCGCACGATGATTCTCAGGTCGGGCACGTTCCACTTGAACTGACCTCGCGCGAGCGCGAAACCTTTGCGGCAGACCTCCCGAATCGCCGGCGCACCCTGATGTTGCAGCGGCGTTTCGTGCTCGTACGACACCGCGTCATCCGCGATCTTCGTCATCACGCCGTCGAGGTCCTTCGCGGTCGCGGCCCGAAACCACGTCTCGAACTCTTTGCGGACCTCGTCTTCGCCGGCGTCGCCCATGCGCGCAAGACGAAGCAAGGCGTGGACCACGCGTCAGCAGGCCACCCGGCCGTTGGTGTAACTCACCGCGCCCGAGGGGCAGGTGAGCACGCAGCCCTCACCGGTGCACGAGCACAGCGCCTTGGCCCGAAAGGAGACCGCGCAACTTCCGGTGCAGAGGGCCACACGCGTGGAGAAATCTTCGCAGGTGATGCTGCTCTGCCCGGCCAGAGCGCGGCGACGTCCATGGACCACATTCTCCAATCCGTCTTGGTCTTACTTCGTTTCAACACCTCATACTTTCCCTGGGGCGAAGTGACGGGCCCCGCCGTAGAACGAGCCGCAGGAGCACCGCGACGAAGGTCGTGATCGTCTTCACCCGGCTTCCTACCGCGAGCGGGAACTCAGGGCCTTCTCCAGCCGATCTCGCGCGCGGTCTCTTCGCCGACGCGCACTTCGCTCAGTGATTTGGGAATGCGGCCCTGGTTCGGGCCCAGTGGCACTTCGCCCACCATGACCTCGGCGAAGCCGGGCTCGATGATTCCTCGCGGGAGCGCGTGGCCCTGCGTGTCGTAGCCATCTTGCGCGCCCAGGCAGTGGAGGACTTCGTGCGCCGCTGCGACCAACTCGAGCGTGATGGCGGTGTCGCCCGCGGTGCCTTCGACCAGCCCGATGGTGCCGCCGGCTTCCCCGAGGCCTTCGACTTGATGCGCGCCTCCGTTCGCGGGCCGCAGCGCGACGAGGAGCTGCAGGTCGAAGACGCCCACGGCCTTTCCCCTCGCGGCGATCGTCTTCAACTTCGAGCGCAGGCTGATGGCTTCCTGTGAATCGCGCAGCCACTCGCCAGAGCCTTCACCTGGTGGTGGCGGGACTTCGGCAAGCACGGTTGCGGGGGCGAGCTCGAAGCGGATCGGGTCGGCGAGCGGCAGGCCAAGTCGTTCTGCTTCGCTCGCGAACCAGTCGTTGAGCGAACTCAGTCCTTCACTCCAGGCGGTGGTGACCGCGGTGTCGATTGGCTCTTCGCTCGCGAGCACCACGGAGACGCGTATGGGTTTGAGCCAGGCGTTGCGCTGGTCGAGCTTGCGTTGGCGCAGTGCTCCCCAGGTGCCGAGGCTGAGCAGGAAGGTCAGCAGCACCGCGACTCGCACTCGCTTCCATCGCGTTGCGGTGGCTCTGCGTGCGGTGCAGGTGCGGCAGCGCGGGAGACAGAGCGGGCAGACCAGCGTGCGGCAGTCTTCGCAGGGGGCTTCACCGGTGAGACGTGGGTGCGTGGGGCAGCGGCTCGTCGTGGGGGGGACGTTGACCGGCGTGGCGTTCACTCCGTGTTGTCGGAGGTCTTCTGCCGCGGACGCTTCCAACTCTGCGGGGAGGATTCTCGGTTCGGACAAGAGCGTCAGCGCTTCTCTGGGCGTGATTCTCAGGAGGCGGGCGACTGCCAGGGCTGCCGGCATCGATTGAGTGGGTGAGATTCTGAACCGCATGGCGTCTGCCCTCTGCCCAACCCTCTCCCCTCGGGGAGAGGGCGCTTCTCGCGTCGAGCTTTCCGCCCGCCCACCTGAGCATGATCACCGACTCAAGGGTGAGCTGCAGCGACGGCTACGGTGACCGCGGTGCCCACCGCGGCGGCGCCGATGATGGTCCAGAACCACCAGCGGCTCGTCACCGGCGGCTCGGGCGGCAGCGCTGAACACAGGCCCAGCGCGAACTGCTTCTCGGCCAGGGCCAACCGGGTCTTCTCGAGCGCCATGCGTTCGTTGAAGACCTCGAGCAGGCGTTGCGCCTGGAGCCGTTCTATCAGCGCTTCGATCGCGCGGGCCTGCACCGGGGAAGGGCTGGTGGTGAGGTAGCCGCGAAAGTATCGGGTGGCCAACTCGACGTGACCTGCGAAGCGATGGCTCTGCGCCAGGTTGAAGAGCAGCAGGGGCGCGGGCTTGAGCTGTTGCGCTGCTTCGTACTTCCTGATGGCCGTGGCGTAGTCGCCCGCCTCGAACGCCCTGCGACCCTCGACCACGGCCGCCTTCGCCTCGGCTTCCGGGTTCTGCGCGTGGGCGTGGCTCGCGAGCACGAGGGCCGCACACAGCCCCAACGCCGCGTCAGTACGGATCGCGCACGCCACTGAGGATCCCTCCTGAAGTACGCCTCGCGGTCTTCCGCAGCGCTTGCAGATTGAGCTCGAGCCGCTGGCTGCTCTCCTTTGATACCTGGCGTTCCAGCGGTGCGTAGCCAGCCAGTTCGATGCGCAGCGGCATCGTCGACGGCTCGCGCTGCAACTTCACCTCGAGTGGCGTGGTGCCCAACTGTTCACCAGAATCACCGCGCGAGACGATCGCGCCGGCCGGCTCCGTCTCGATCCACAAAGTGACTTCTTCGGGCGGGGCCACGATGAGGGGCTGCGGCACGGCGATGGCGGCGCCTGCGTCTGGCCGCACCGCTGCGACCAGCGCGAGCGCGAGCGCGGCTGCGACCAGGCCCATGACCCGCGCGCGCGGCTGGCGACGAACCCGGGTCAGCAGAATCGGAGGCGCTTGGGCGGCGAGCGCGGCCTCGACCACCGCCATGCTGCCGGGCCGGTCTTCAGGCGCTTTCGCCAGGCACGCGGCGATCAAGGCGGCCAGATCAGAGGGCACGGGTTCCTGGCGGGCGGTGTGCGTCGGCAGCGGAGGCGGTGCGTCTTTGATGATCGCCGCGGCGAGCTGACCGAACGACGCGCCGTCGAACGGAGGCTGCCCGGCGATCAACTCGTAGAGCATGTTGCCCAGCGCGTAGACGTCGGTGCGCGCGTCGACGTCGAGCCCCGAGACCTGCTCCGGCGCCATGTAGCGGGGCGTGCCCATCACCGCGCCCTGCACCGTCTGCACGAGCGGCTGCCCGTTCAACGGCTCGACACACTTGGCCACGCCGAAGTCGAGCACCTTGACCCAGTCGTCGCGATCGCCGCGGCTGACCAGGAAGATGTTGTCGGGCTTGAGATCGCGGTGCACCACACCCGCCGCGTGCGAGGCACCCAGCGCAGAGGCCATCTGCCTTGCCATCGAACGGATGCTGTCGATCGACGAGGCGTGGTGGGCCAGGCGCTGCGCGAGGCTCTGGCCCTGCAGGTATTCCATGACGCAGTACACCCGGCGGGGATCTCGCTCTTCGAAGTAGTCGTGCACTTCGACGATGTGCTCGTGGTTGATCTGGTTGACCGCGCGGCCTTCTTGCAAAAAGCGCTCGACCAGGTCGGCGTTGTCGAGCAATTCGTCGCGCAACACCTTGAGCGCCACGTGGCGGCCCAGGCGTTGGTGGCGGGCACGGTAGACCTTGCCCATGGAGCCTGCGCCGATCTCTGCTTCGATCACCCAGGCGCCGATGATGGTGCCACTGGGGAGCGACGCAGTTTGTGCGTCTGGCGCTGCGGGTGCTTCGCTCGTCACATCGAGCGGCTCAGCGAGGTGCTCGGACATGCGGGACCTCCCTGGTGAAAGTGCGATTCACTCAAGGATGCATGAGCAACTTGCGGGCCGTTTCCTTTGGTACCTCGCAGGGAGAGGGAGACTATTTTTCTGAGAGGCGCACCTCGGCTTCGCCTGCCTCGAGAGCGGTGAGGCGCAATCGGTAACCCGTTTCGCGATTCGTGCCTTTTGACAGTGCCAACGCATCGTTCAACGAGCCCATCGCGGCCTCGAGCCTGCCTTCATGCGCCGCGTCAGCCGCGTATTTCGAACACGAGAGCTCTTCCAGCAGGCTCCCCGTCGTGGCTGCGTCGCGTGCTTCACCCATCACGTCGAAACACTCGATGGGCACCACCGCGCCTTTGGGGGCGTAGCGGCCCAACGCGCGGAGCACGAAGTCGCCCTCGGTCAGGTGCTGCACCACAGCGCCACTGACCAGCACCGTCGCGCCCAGTTGTTTGGTCATGCCCTCGAGCCGTGAGGCGAAGTTCACCGTGTCACCCAGCGCGGTGTAGCTGCGGTGCTGCGCGCTGCCGATGAGCCCGAGCACCGACGGGCCGAAGTGAATGCCCACGCCCATCTGCAACCTGCCCAGCTTGCCCGCATGCCGATTGAGCCGCTCCAGCTCGGCCTGCATCAACAACGCAGAGCGCACCGCCTCGCGCGCCGCGACCGCCGGGGTCACCTCGACGCCGAACAGCGCCATCACCGCGTCGCCCACGAACTTGTCGACCAGCCCGCCCATGGTCTCCACGCAGGCGGCCATGCGCGAGAGAATCTGGTTGAGCGCGTCGACCAGCTCTCCGGGCGCCAGACCTTCAGCGGCCGAAGTGAAACCACGCAGGTCCGCGAAGAGCACCGCGAGCTCCACGCGCTGGCCGCGGAACCCCGCCTGGCCTGCCTCGCGCATCGCCAGCTCCACCGCGCTGCGGCCCAGAAATCGGCTCACCACGTGCAGCGTCCACGCGTCGTTGCTCGCCCGGCGCAGCTCGTTCTCCACGTCAGCACGGAGCGCCGTGGCCGAGGTCGCGTCGAGCAAGCGGAGCGCTCGCTGCAGATATTCCACGTTGCGGCCACCACCGAAGACGTCGGTCTGAAACCGCGCCGCCGAGCGGGCGATGAGCGCGTGTTCGATGGGGCTGACCTGGGTGGAGCGCTCCACCGCGTCGAGCGCGCGCACGAAGGCGGCTTCTGCGTCGAGGGTGCGTTGCTCCATCGCGGCGTGTTCGGCGCGGGTGACCTCGAGCAGCGCGAGCAGCGTCATGCGCTGGGCCGGCGGCACCGTGGCGATGTGGGCTTCGACCGAGGCCAGCAGGGGGCCCGCTGCGCTGGGGCGCAGGTGCACCAGCTCGCGCGCCTGGTTCACCGTGGCGATCACGTGGCCGAAGGTGTCGCTCGCCTGCTCCGCGGTCTGCTTCGCGCGCTCGAAATACGACAGGGCGCCCTTGTGGTTCCCCAGGCCCCGCTCGCACTGACCCAGGTGCGTGAGCAACTGTGCACGCAGCCGCAGCGCGTGGGGGCTCTTGCGCAGCACGATGTCGTGATCCTTCTGAAACGCTTCGCGCGCCGAGAGCCAGTTGCCGTTCTCCAGCTCGAGCCGGGCGAGGTTGCCCCAGGTGAGCGCCGCGCCTTCTTCATCTCCATCGGCTTCACGCCGACCCAGCGCCGTGCGGTATTCGACGCGCGCCTCTTCGACCAGGCCTTGAGACTGGAGCAGCCGGCCAAACGAGTCGTGCACGCGTGGCCGGTACCGGGGGGAAGCGAGCGTGAGCGCGCGGTTCATCGAGACCGTCGCGCGCAGAAAGTCACGCTCGCGGGCGGCGGCGACGCCACGCAGGTGCCAATATCGGCCCTGGTCTTCTCCGCTCAGCTCCGTCAGCCGGGTCGACAGCCAGCTCAACCCCGCGTTCAACACCGGTGAAAGCTCTGGGGCCGCGGCGGCCAGCACACACAACGCGACGACCTGCGTCTGCTCGCTCGAGTTCAGCTCGCCAAAGTCGATGAGCACGCTGGGCGGCGCCGCCAGCAGGCTCTCCACCGCTTCCTGCAGTGAAGTGGGGACCAACGTGAGCAGGGTGGGGTGCACGCGTTCGAAGTCTTTCAGGGGGAGAACACTTCGCGGATGGACGGACCCTCGTCGAACTGCGCCTTCGCGTACGGGCACACGGGGATGAACTGGGCCGTCATGAGGCAGACTCTGGTCACGCCTGTGTCCCTGCGCAACGCGGAGTTGGGGGGCCTGGCGGTCAGGTCGAACTTTCGAGTTCGCCATTGGCCTCACCTTCTGAGATTTCTGGCCGAGAAGAATCGTTCGGCAGTACTTTCGTGCCTCCATGATTCGCTTCAGGGTGCTCGCTCAGTGGCTGGTGCTCGGCGCGCTGGTCGGCGTGGTGTGCGGGGTCGCGTCTGCGGTTTTCCTGCTCCTGCTCGACGTGGTGACGCACGTGCGGGTGCACGACGAGCGGTACGTGTACGCGCTGCCGCTCGGGGGGCTGGTGATCGGCTTCGTGTACGAACGTTTCGGTGCGCGCATCAAGGCGGGCAACAACCTCATCATCGATACGCTTGCCGACGATGGGCCCGAGCTGCCACTGCGCATGGCGCCGATGGTGCTGCTGGGGACCGTCGGTGCGCATCTGTTCGGCGCGAGCGTGGGCCGTGAAGGCACCGCGGTGCAGATGGGCGCGAGCCTGGCCGATTGGATTTCGCACCGGCTGCGAGTCGGGCGCGAGCTGCGGCTTCAATTGCTGGCGGCGGGTGTGGCGGGCGGCTTCGGCGCGGTCTTCGGTACGCCCATCGCGGGTACGGTGTTCGGCCTCGAGTTCATCGTGCTCGGAAGGCTCAAGTACGACGCGCTCGTGCCGGCCCTGGTGGCGGCCGTGGTGGGCGATCTCACCACGCGCGCGCTGGGGGTGACGCACGCGCAGTACCCGGTGGTTCCGCACGTGGCGTTGAGCCTTTGGCTGCTGGGGAAGTGGGTGCTCTTCGCTTGCGCCGTCGCGCTGGTGACCGTGGTGTTCGTCGAGCTGGTGCACTTCCTCAAGAAGCAGGGTGAGCGACGCGTGCCTTCGTTGCCCCTTCGCATGTGCCTGGGCGGGGTGGTGGTGGTGGGGTTGTGGCGGCTTTTGGGCTCGAGCGACTTCCTCGGGCTCGGCGTGCCCACGATTTTGCGCGCGTTCGAGGCACCCGCGCTGCCGCACAGCGTGTTCGCGCTCAAGCTGGTGTTCACGGCCATCTGCCTGGGTGCGGGTTTTCCCGGCGGGGAAGTGACTCCGTTGTTCTTCGTGGGCGCGGCGTTGGGCAGCTCGCTCGCGGCGCTGCTCGGCATTCCCATCGCGCTCGGCGCAGGTGTCGGAATGGCCGCGGTGTTCGCTGCCGCGTCGAACGCACCACTCGCCTTGTCGATCATGGCGGTAGAGCTGCTGGGCGTGGGCCTCTTCCCCCACGTCGTCATCGTCTCGGTGGTGGCCTACGTGCTCACCGGCCACCGCGGGCTCTACTCGTCGCAGCGGCGGGTGGAGGCCAAGAGCGGGCAGCCAGTCGCTTCACCTCAACGGCTCAGGTGAGCTACTCCGCTGCGCGGTATTCCACGGCGACCAGCCGGTTCGGCACATCCTGCGAGGCCGTGCAGGAGTCGATGCTCGAGAGCTCGAAGGTGTTTCCGTCGTCGAGCGTCCACGTCGCGTCGAGGCGGCTCAGCGAGTCGGTGTGCTTCTTGGTGGCTTTCGGTTTCCCGAGGCGGGCCGTCAGCGAGGCCAGCAACGTCGCGTAGGCATCGGCGTGCGTCTCGGCTTCGTCTGCGAAGTCGGGCAGCTCCAGGCGCACGGCGTGCAACTTTCCACCGTCGATCTCACGCCCAAGCGTGGCCTTCTTCGGGAAGGCGCCCTTCGCGTCTTTGAACTCGAGCTCGGTGTCGCTCTGCTCTTCGGCCTTCGTACCCAGGGTCACCTCGAAGTGCTTCTTGAGGAGCGTCTCGAGTGACGCGGGCACCTTCATCGTGGTCTGCCGGGGCGCCTCGACCGAGGCGATGCGCGTGCCCTTGGCCAGCGCGAGGTTGACGACGATGGTGCCGCCGAAGTTCGGGCTCATCCGAACGCTGACCGACAGCGTGCTCTTGAGCCCTGCGTCGATGTTCCAGGCGCGCTCCTCGTTGCGCTTGAGCAGCCGCGGCTTGCCGAACTCCGCCGTGAACAGCGCGTGAATGGCCAGCACCAGAGCGTCCGCTCCGCTCTTCCGCTCGATCATCACGCGCGCTTCCGAGAGCAGCCCTGAGCTCGGGTCGAGCGTCCACACCGCGTCGATACCGTCTTTGCTGCCCTGGGCGAAGCTCCAGCGTTCGACCGAGCTCGGCCGGAACCATGCGGGCTTCTTGAGCTGCTCGCGGGGGGTGCCCAGCGCGAGGCCGAGGGGCTGGTGGTTGGAGAGCAGGAGGGCGCGAAGGGGAGCCGGGATTTCCATGTCGAGGGTGCCCCTTACGCTCATTTTTGCTCGCTGCGAACGATCCTCTTGGGCTTGAAATGAAGTGACCAGTCGGTCATAAATGCCCCATCACCTCGAGGAGGCACATCATGTTGGGTATCCCGCTGGGTCTGGCCGCGTCGAACGCTGGGGAGTGGTTCCTTCACAAGCACATGCTTCACGGCCTGGGCCGCGACCGGAAGAGCTTCTGGGCCTTTCACTGGCACGAGCATCACCGCGAGGCCTTCAAGAACGACATGAAGGATCCGCAGTACTCGCGCAGCCTCTTCACCTGGTCACCCCAGGGCAAAGAAGCGCTGGCGCTCGCGCTCGGGGCCGTGGCCACCATTCCGCTCTTCCCGGTGGCGCCGTTCTTCGCGGGCACCGTGTGGTTCTCGATGCTTCGGTACTACCGGATTCACAAGAAGAGCCACCTGGACCCTGCGTGGGCGCGCGAGAACATGCCGTGGCACGTCGACCACCACCTGGGCAAAGACCAGAACGCCAACTGGTGCGTGACGCACCCGTGGTTCGACTACGTGATGAAGACCCGCAAGCCGTACTCGGAGGATCCGAGCGGCGCGCTGCCGGAAGGCGCGAAAGGCGGGCTGCTCTCTCGCATGTGGGCAGGCCTCAAAGAGGGCCGCAAAGCCCCCGTCATGCCGTCTGCCGCGAACGTGAAGCTTCGCGCGGTCTCTTAGAAGTTCGCGTCGAGGCCGACGGTCAACGCGACGTCGGTCTCTTTGCGGGTCAGGCCGTCGGCGCCGCGCGGGGGCATCGAGTCGAAGTTCACCAACACGCCGGTGGTCAGCGAGAGGTTCTCGGTGAGGCGCGCGCTGAGCTTCGTGTTGTTGTTGATCAGCAAGCGGCCGAGGGTCGGCGCGAGCAGGAAGGGCACGAACTCGAGCTCTTCGGTGATGCGCACGTCCTTCGAGAAGCTCCAGCGCAGCGTGATGGCGGCGCGCGGCGCGAGAATGACGATGCCGTAGTCGGTCACCGGGGCGGGCACCGGAAAGTACTGGAAGCGGGTCTCGTAGCCAGAGCGCATCGCGAGATCGAGGCGCAGGTAGAACTTCTCGAGGTCGCCTTGCTTCTTGTTGAAGAAGGTCAGGCCCGCGCCGAGCTCGCCGATGGTGCGCGACTCGATGTTCTTCATGTGATCGAACTCGGACCCCACGAGGCCAAAGAGCGCCGCGAAGCTGTCGCCCAGCGTGCGGTCGAGGCGTACGGTGCCCGTGGCGCGGCGCGCGGTGATGGATGAGTTGGCCGACGCGTTGGTGTCGGGGTTCGCGAGGCCGTACGCACCGTTGGCGCGAATGCCCAGGGCCCACTTTTCCCACTTGCGGTCGGCCGCGGCGCTGCCGGTGACCGTGAGGGTCTGGCTGTTGCCGGTGATGAAGGTGAGGCCCACACCCACGTTGCCGATCCACACGTCTTTCTTCTTATCGGCCACCGCAGCGGCAGCAGTGCCCGGGAGGGGACCGGCCACGGCGTCGGCGATGCGCATCGCTGCTTCGGCGGCCATCTGGGCTGCTGCAGCGGCCTTTTCAGCGGCGGCGGCCGAGCGGTCGGCAGCGCTCAGCTCGACGGGAACGGTCGTGGCGGCTGCGGCATCTGACTGCGCGAGAACGGCGGACAGGGCGAGCGACAGAAACATGTGTAATCTCCAGAATGGTAGCGGCTGGCCCTATAGGGACCCCATCAGGGGCAAGCCACATCAAACAGTGAGGACGACGTGGCCGCAGTGAAATGGATCTTCGTGGTGGTGTTCGGGCTCGGCAGCGCAGGTGCGCTCGCCATGGCAGTGGTCAGTGCAGGTGAGCCGTACGCGGCCACTGCGCGCAGCGCGCCGCCCATTGCGCTGCGTCAGTTTCCCCAGATGGTGGTGAGCGGCGCGGGTCTTCCCAGGACGCCCGTTGCTGAGAAGGCGCCTGAGCCGGTGGCCGAGAAAGCACCCGAACCGGTGGCTGCCAAACCAGAGCCCGTCGTCGCGAAGCCTGAGCCCGTGGCTGTGAAGCCCGAGCCGGTCGCCGCAAAACCTGTGCCTGTGGTCAAGCCTCCTGCGCCTGTGGCCAAGCTTCCTGCGCCTGTGGTCAAGCCTCCTGAGCCCGTGGCTGTGAAGCCCGTGGCTGTGAAGCCCGAGCCGGTGGAGCCCACGCCGGAACCCGCTGCTGTGAAACCTGAGCCGGCCGCGCCCAGGCCTGAGCCCGTCGTTGCGGCTCCGAAGGCCGCGCCCGCGGAAGGCATGCTCAACCTGCGCGCGACCGACACGGCCGACGTGTACCTCGACGGCAAGAAGCTGGGCGGCTCGCCGCTGCTGGGCATCAAGGCGAAGGTGGGCAATCACAAGGTGCGCTTCGATTGTTACGATGCGGCCGGCAACACCATCGCAGGCCCGGTACAGACCATCGCGGTGAAGGCCGATGCCGAGGTCGAGGTCGAGTACCCCTGTCCCGTCGAGTAACTCCCCCGCCCTTCGAAGCGGGGCAGGGTCAGGGTGAGGGGCTCACTGAATCAACCGCCACGCGAGGCCGCACCAGCAAGCTCTGACACCCGCGGCCAAACGGCCCCTTCTCGTCCCACAAGCGCGTATCCGACAGCGCGACGCCGTCTTTCGTCGCGGTGGTGTGCGCCTCGAGACAGATCCACTCGCCTTTGGGACGCCGCAGCAGCGACACGTTCAAGTCTGCGTTCACGAAGGTGAACTTCGAAAAATCCATCACCTGCGCCACGCCATTGCCCGAGTCCGCCGCGCACACGGTGCGAACGAACGGAGAGGGCTTCTCATCCGGCAGCAGCGGCACCTTCATTCGCATCCACACCGCGACGGGTGACTGCCCCAACTTGCCGCGCGCAAAGCGCATCTCCATCGACGTCTGGTACCCGACCTCCGTGGGAAAGAAGCCGAACTCGAACGGCTCCAGCCCCGCGGGAGCCGTGGGGCCTTTCTCCACGGGGAACTCCAGCTCGAGGGGCACCTTCCTGAACGCCAACGCATGCGCGCGGATGAGCGGCTTGCCATCCGCCTCCAGCACCGCCGTGCCGCGCCGTGCGTTCGCACCTTCGGTGGCGACCTCGGTCTTCAACGTCAACTTCGCGAAGGGCACCGGCCGCAACAGCTCGAAGGTCACCCGTACCAACTGAAAATCATCAGGCAGCGCGCGCTCGAAGCCGCGGGTCACCAACGCACAAGGGGGGCCGCCGTGCAGGTACTCCGTGCTCCAGGGGCCCGTCGAGTGAGCCTGGGGAAAGAAGCCGTCACCATCGGGAACGAAGAACGCGTCAGTCATCGTTCACTCATACGCGGTCTGCGAGGCGATGACTTCAGCTCTGCTACCTCAGCTCACTCTTCGGGGTGTACTCCCGCGGGTCAGCATCGAGGAGCTCGTGCTCGTCTTGCGCGAGCACTGATTTGAGCAATGGATGCTGGAACTTTCGTTTGGCGGTGATGGCATAGAAGGTCTCGAAGAGCCCCGGCACGACGCAGTGCTCGATCAACACGCCCTCACGCAGCTCGTCGCGCACCACGATCGATGGCACCAGCGCGAGTGCTTTGGAGTCGCGCGCCAGGAGCCGCATCGTGGCCATGTCATCGACCTCTGCGAGGATCCGCACGTGAACGCCCCGTTGCTCGCACAGCGCGTCGAACTCCGACCTGATCTCGCTCTCCCGGCCAGGAACGATCATCGGTGTCTCGCCGATGCCCCTGGGGAACCGGAAGCCCTTCTTTTCCCTCGCCCCGACGATGCTCACCGGCTGCCTGGCAATGCGCCGACATCGGAGCCTCTGGGCAAGTTCTCGCCCGGGCGGCCGGTTGGCCAACACGAGATCGACCGCGTGGCTTTCGAGCCGAAGGAGCAGCTCGGCGAAGACGCCCGACTCGAGGTAGAGCCGCACGTCGGATTGCTCGAGGAGCGGTCTGACGAAGGACTCCTGGAAATTTCGTGACAGCGTCGCGACGGCGCCGATTCGCAGCAGTTGCTCGTGCTGCCGGCCACGCTCGAGCGTCGAAACCAACTGACTGCCTGCCGCGAAGATCTCTTCCGCGTAGGTCAGCACGAGCTTCCCTGCTTCGGTCAGTACGAGCCGTCGCCCCGCCCTGAAGAACAAGGCATTGCCCAACTGCGCTTCGAGTTGCTGAATCTGGGCGGACAACGCCGATTGCGCGACCCGCAGGCGTGCGGCCGTTCGCGTCAGGTTGCCTTCCTTCGCCACTGCCCAGAAGTACCGGAGATGGTGGAAGTTGATTTGCTCGACGTTCACGGTGGATATCTAAAACAGAACGGTACGAGCATGTTTATGTGTTTTTCAAGAACGACTGATGACCGGTACAGGCTGAGGCATGAACACGCTCGCGGAAGGGTTCCCAGTCGTCCCTGTCATCGCATGGGGGATTCCTTCGATGCTCGCGCTCGTCGGGGTGGCCGCGCCGCGGAGGGCGGGCTTCGCCAGTGGCGTTGCGCTGGGGGGGGCGTTGCTGTTCACGCTTGCCGCCGGTCTGACCCGAGAGGCTGCGCTCAGCACCGGCCTGGGGGTGCGCGTGGACGCGGTCACTTGCGTGATGCTGCTCCTCGTCACCGCGCTGGGGGCTGTCGTCGTTCGGTTCTCGCGAACGTATCTTCAGGGTGAACCAGGGCTGCCCAGGTATCTGCGCTGGTTGCTGCTGACGCTCAGCGCGGTGACGGCTTTGGTCATCGCGAACAATCTGCTGGTCCTGGCCCTGGGGTGGATGGCGACCAGCCTCGCGCTCCACCAGTTGCTGACCTTCTTCGGTGACCGCGCCCCGGCGCTCGTCGCAGCCCACAAGAAGGTCCTCGTGAGCCGGCTCGCTGACGTCTTTCTCCTGGTCTGCCTGGGTTTCATCTACCGCAACGTCGGCAGCCTGGAGCTCGACCGCATCGCCCAGTGGGCCTCCGCGCACCCAGAGCTCACCCCCTCGATGCACCTCGCCGCTGCGCTCCTCGTGGCCGCCGTGGCGCTCAAGTCTGCGCAGCTCCCGTTTCATGGCTGGCTGATTCAGGTGATGGAGGCGCCGACCCCGGTCTCTGCCCTGCTGCACGCGGGCGTCGTGAACATCGGCGGCTTCGTGCTGATCCGGCTGGCGCCCTTGATGGTTCACGCGGGGCCCGCGCAGCTGCTCCTCGTCGTCATCGGCCTGACCTCTGCGGTGGTCGCCGCGCTGGTGATGACGACGCGGGTCAGCGTGAAGGTCGCGCTTGCGTGGTCCACCTGCGCGCAGATGGGCTTCATGCTCGTGCAGTGTGGCCTCGGCTTGTGGCACCTGGCCCTGCTCCATCTCGTCGCCCACTCGCTCTACAAGGCCCATGCGTTTCTGAGCTCGGGGACGGT
>JAYVFP010000048.1:0-5666 GCA_043773025.1 Archangium sp. | reverse complement strand
ACCTCGCCTTCGGGCGGTAAGTGCCCCCTCGACTGCGCTCGGGGAGACCGGTGATTGGAGTCATTTCTATTTCGGCCAACCCTGTCGATGCGAACGGGTGACCCGCAAAGGAAAAGCCCGGCCCCCCTCCCAGAGGTCACCGGGCTTTCCCCCCTTCAGGTCGAAGTCACCTGAAGCAGTTTCAGAACTTGCTGGCGAGATCCGACACGAGCGGGATGGGGAAACGTTCGCCCTTGAGAGCCTTGGTGACGCCCATGATCACCGCCACCACGTAGCCGACGAAAGCGGCGCAGCCGATGAGCTGGCCGACGAAAGGAATCACCTGGAGGAAGTTCACGATCACAAGGCCAATGAACAGCACCAGGCCCTGCTTGGCGTGCCACTTCACGAACTCGCTGTCTTTGACGGTGAGCAACGGGATGAGCGAGAGGAGGCCCAGGTACGCGAGCACCAGTTGAATTTTGTCCTGCTCGCGAACCGTGTCTCCGCCGACCGACTGAATGTTTTGCTGCTGCTGATCTTGCGGCGTCATGGCGCACTCCGTGGGGTGAAAAACGAAACATGAATCCTGCTCACCCGCACTCGATGGGTCAAGGCAAGACCGCTGCCTCACCGATTATCGAGAAATGCTCCAGCGAACCCGACCGCCGCGCTGCTGCCATCAGCGTGCCGCGCTCGTGCGTTCTCAACCGCCCGCCTTCAGGCAGCTTCACCACCACCGAGGTCAACTTCGCCTCACGCAACTGCACCAATACGGCGGCGGCATTCGCGATGCGCACTTCTGCTGCGGGCGTGGTGCTCGCGGCACGTTTCTCGCCCGACTCAGGGGCCGAGAGATCGATGGTGAGGTGGTCGAACGCCCCACCCGGCTCGCGCGTGCGCACGAAGCTGACTTCGCCTGATTCGATGCCCCAGCGTTCGAGCCGCGGGAAGACCGTGCCCGTCGAGCGCCTGTCGAGATCGCAGGCCATCAGCCAATCGGCGGCGCCTTCGAAGACCACGTAGCGCGCAGCGAGCATCAGCGCCTCGAAGCCCTGCAGCGCGCGATGTTGAGAGAGCACCGCTTCGTGGATCTCGGCGACCACCAGCGGGTTGATGAACTCGGTGGTGGAGAGCGCCAGCGTGGAGGCCTGCTGAAAGAGCGCGACGTCGGCCAGCGGCGCCAGTTCCTTGTGAAAGACGCCCCAGCTGCCCACCACCACACGCCGCGGCGCGAGCGAAGTACCCACCGGCGGCGACTGCCGGAGCTCCTGCCAATCGGTCGAACCCAGCTCGAGCTTCTGGAGGCGCTGCAGCACGGGGCTCGACAAGAACCGCCCCAGCTTCGCCGGCGTCTGCGTGGGCGGCACGGCCAACGCGTTCAAGCTCGCCAGCCGCACCTCACCTGTGAGCGCGTCGAACAGCTCCGCAGGCCGCGCGGGCGAACACACCAGCTCGTCGACGAAGCCGCCCACGAAGCGCGTGCGATGGAGATCAGCGAGCGCAGCCACCGGCCCCAGCCACGCCCCGCCGTGCGCCGCGGTGAGTTTGGCCACCCGCCGCCGCTCGGTCAGCGACAGCTTGCCCCGGGCCCACAAGGCGATCACCTCGCCGCGCTCATCGCCCAATTCTTGAAGCCAGTCAGAAAAAACGAGGCGGAGCGCCCGATCGTCAGGTCGCTCCGCCAGTTGTTGCAAGAGAGCCGCTTCGCGATTCATCGCTCTACGTTCTCCCTTCGAAAGTGAATCAGCCCAGGAGCGCCTTCACCGCGTCGCGCTCGTCTTCGAGTTCCTTGAGCGTGGCGGCCATCTTACCCTTGGAGAACTCGTCGATATCGAGCCCCTTGACGATCTCGTACTTGCCGCCACCCGAGCAGATGGTGGGGAAGCCGTAGATGATGTCCTGGGGGATGCCGTATTCGCCGTTGGAAGGCACGCCCATGGTGGTCCACTTGCTGCCGGTGCCCTGCCACCAGTCACGCATGTGATCGAGCGCCGCGTTGGCCGCCGAAGGCACCGACGAGATGCCCGACGCGTCGATGATCGCCTTGCCGCGCTGACCGACGGTGGTGATGAACTCGGCCTTGAGCCAGGCCTCGTCCTTCGAGAGATCTTTCACCGAAGCGCCGCCCGAGCTGGCGAAGCGAATGTCGGGGTACATCGTGGGCGAGTGGTTGCCCCAGACGATCAGCTTCTCGAAGCTGTCGGCAGGCTTGCCCGTCTTCTTCGCGAGCTGGGTCAGCGCGCGGTTGTGATCGAGCCGCAGCATCGCGGTGAAGTTCTCGCGCTTGAGATCAGGCGCGCTCTTCATGGCGATGTACGCGTTGGTGTTGGCGGGGTTACCCACCACGAGCACCTTCACGTCACGCTTGGCCACTTCGTTGAGCGCGCGGCCCTGCGCGATGAAGACGGCCGCGTTCTTCTGGAGCAGATCGCTGCGCTCCATGCCCGGACCACGCGGCGTCGCGCCGACCAGCAGCGCCACGTCGATGTCCTTGAAGGCGACCTTCGCGTCGTCGGACGCGGTCACGCCCTGCAGCAGCGGGAACGCGCAGTCGTCGAGTTCCATGAGGGCGCCCCTGAGGCCCTTCATGGCGCTGAAGGTGACCTTGCCTTCGGCGTCCTTGATGTCGGGCACCTCGAGCAGGCTCAAGATGACCGGCTGATCCTTGCCGAGCATTTCGCCGGCAGCGATTCGATAGAGGAGCTGCGTGCCGATGCGGCCAGCGGCGCCAGTGATTGCGACTTTGACGGGAGCTTTCATGATTTTGGATCCTGTGGAGTGGTGAGGCGACGGCTCACATGTTCTTGATGATGGCCTGGCCGAACTCGCTGCACTTCAGCTCGGTCGGGTTCAGGCCTTCCTGCTTCATGAGCCGGGCGAAGTCGTAGGTGACCGTGCGCTGGCCGATCGCCAGGTCCATGCCCTTCAGGATCAGCTCGGCCGCTTCGTGCCAGCCCAGATGACGCAGCATCATCTCAGCCGAGAGGATGACGGAGCCCGGGTTGACCTTGTCGAGGTTCGCGTACTTCGGCGCCGTGCCGTGCGTGGCCTCGAAGATGGCGTGGCCGGTGAGGTAGTTGATGTTGCCGCCGGGCGCGATGCCGATGCCGCCGATCTGCGCTGCGAGCGCGTCAGAGAGGTAGTCGCCGTTCAGGTTCAACGTGGCGATCACGTCGAAGTCGTCGGGGCGCGTGAGCACCTGCTGCAGCGTGATGTCGGCGATCGAATCTTTGATCAGGATCTTGCCGGCCTTGAGCTGCTCCTTCTGCTCAGCGTTGGCCGCCTCTTCACCCTTGGCCGACTTGGTCTTTTCCCACTGCTGCCAGGTGTAGACCTTGTCACCGAACTCCGCCTCGGCCACGGCGTAGCCCCACTTCATGAAGGCCCCTTCGGTGAACTTCATGATGTTGCCCTTGTGCACGAAGGTGACCGACTTGCGCTTCAAGTCGATCGCGTACTTGATGGCCGAACGCACCAGGCGCTCCGTGCCATCCTTCGAGACGGGCTTGATGCCGATGCCCGTGGTCTCAGGGAAACGGATCTTCGCGTAGTCCTTCGGGAATTCGGTCTTGAGGAACTCGAGCACCTTCTTCGCGCGATCGGTGCCGGCCTCGAACTCGATGCCCGCGTAGATGTCTTCGGTGTTCTCGCGGAAGATCACCATGTCGACCTTCTCGGGCGTCTTCACCGGCGAAGGCACGCCCTTGAAGTAGCGCACGGGGCGCAGGCAGACGTACAGGTCGAGCTTCTGGCGGAGCGCGACGTTGAGCGAAGTGATGCCGCCGCCGATGGGCGTGGTGAGCGGGCCCTTGATGCCCACCAGGTAGTCGCGGAACGCCTGGAGCGTCTCTTCGGGCAGCCAGTCGTTCTTGAGCTTGAAGGCCTTCTCGCCAGCCAGCACCTCGAGCCACTCGATCTTCTTCTTGCCGCCGTAGGCCTTCTCGACGGCCGCGTCGACGACGGCGACCGAGGCCTTCCAGATGTCGGGGCCGGTGCCATCACCTTCGATGAAGGGGATGATCGGGTTGTTCGGGACCGTCAGTGTGCCGTTGACCAGCGTGATCTTCTCGCCGTTCGCCATGTTGGAAGACTCCGTGCAGTGTGGGGTGATTTCGCGCGCGGAATGTCTGCCTCTCGGGTGCAATCGTCAACCGGAAGATCACGGTGTCCGACGGCGTTGTCGCACCCCGCGCATCGGTGTAGTCACTGGAGGCTGATGCAAGCCACTGAACCCCTCCAGTCCCCCTCGGCCTTGCTCCGGCTGGATCGCGCGTCAGGCACCTTGAAAGTGCGCAAGTACCAGGTGGCGATCATCGGGGGCCCCGGCGTGGGCACCACGCGCGCCATCGAAGGCTCGTTGATGGTCGGCTCGCACCCCGATGCAGGGCTGAGTCTGACCGACACCACCGTCTCCCGGTATCACGTCGAGCTCACCGCGCGGCCCGACGGCGTGCGCGTCAAGGATCTCGAGTCGACCAACGGCACGTACCTGGGCGGCGCCCGCATCACCGAGGTGATCGTCGAAGACGAGGCCACCTTGAGCCTGGGCAAGACCATCCTCAAAGTGAGCATGGTCGAGGCTGACTTGGGCAAACCCGCGGAGCAGGCGGTCTTCGGCTCGGCCATCGGCGCCAGCAAGGCGATGAAGCAGCTCTTCGGCATCCTCGACAAGGTCTCGCCTTCCGACTCCACCGTCTTGCTGCTCGGGGAAACCGGTACCGGCAAAGAGGTGATGGCCAAAGCCATTCACGCCAAGAGCAAGCGCGGCACCAAACCGTTCGTCGTGGTGGATTGCGGCTCGGTCGCGCCCACGCTCATCGAGAGCGAGCTGTTCGGCCACGTGCGCGGTTCGTTCACCGGTGCCATCAGCGATCGCAACGGAGCCTTCCTCGAGGCCGACGGCGGCACGATCTTCCTCGACGAGATAGGCGAGCTGCCCCTCGAGCTGCAGCCCAAGCTGCTGCGCGTGCTCGAAGCAGGCACCGTGCGGCGCGTGGGTGAAGACAAACACCGCAAGGTCGACGTGCGCGTGGTCGCCGCCACCCACCGTGATCTGGAGACCGAGGTCGCGCAGGGCCGCTTTCGCAGTGACCTGTATTACCGCCTCGCCGTCGTGCTGGTGAGCGTGCCGCCGCTGCGAGATCGCCTCGACGATCTCCAGATGCTCACGCAGCACTTCGTCAAGCTGATGGGCCGCGGTGAGTTCGAGCTGCCGCGCGCGTTGATGGCGAGGTTCGCGGCGTACCACTGGCCAGGAAACGTGCGTGAGCTGCGCAACCTCGTCGAGCGCAGCCTCGCCGGCGCCGACGTCGACCCCATGCCGCAGGAGTCTCAGGCCGCTGCGCGCCTTCTCTCCTCGACCGATGACATCACCGAGCTGCCCTTCAAGGAGGCCAAGGAGCGCCTCGTGGAGAGCTTCACCAGGGAGTACCTCGTGACGCTGCTCGAGAAGTGCAACGGCAACATCTCGCAGATGGCACGCGAGGCCGGCATCGCCCGCAACTACGTGCACCGCCTCGTCGCGAAGTACGGGCTCAAAGCCAGCGACTGACGCTGCCCCCTCTCCCTTGGGGAAAGTGTTGAAATACGCCCTCGACTTCGCTCGCAGGGTTGATCGAAATAAGGAGCGCCCACCGTTCATCCCGAGCGGAGTCGAGGGATTACCTCGCCTTCGGGCGGTAAGT
>JAYVFP010000047.1:0-18009 GCA_043773025.1 Archangium sp. | reverse complement strand
GCGAGGTAATCCCTCGACTCCGCTCGGGATGAACGGTGGGCGCTCCTTATTTCGATCAACCCTGCGAGCGAAGTCGAGGGCGTACTTCAACAGTCTCTTCGGGAGAGAGTCAGGCCGTTCAGTGGTGCGCTCTGTCCTCGTCCGCGGTCACGAACGCCAGCTCACGAGGACACGCCGTCGTGTCGCCTGAAAGCGCGATGCCTTCTCTCCCCGCCCGACCACGAAACCCCCGACGACGCCCATGTCTCAGCCTGCTTTATTCGCACGAGACCGAATGCACCCAGAAGCAGGAAGAAGAGCGGCGCCTGACCACCCGTGGTGCAGCCACAACCGCTCTGGCCGCCCAGCTTGCCGCCACCACCACCGCCCGTGCCGGCATCAGCCTCCATCATGCCGCCGCCAGAGCCACCACCGGTCGCCGAGCCACCGCCGCTTCCGCCGCCCGTCACCGAGCCACCGCCACCTCCGGTCGTGCTGCCGCCACCACCACCCGCCGGCGGGTCCCAGAACACGTCGATGGTGGTGGACACCACGTCGATGCACGCACCACCGCTGACGCGCTGATCATTCAGGAAGTCCCACTCGACGAAGCGCACCGAGGAGAGCGAGCCGACGAACTGACCCGTCGCCTCATTCTGCGCGGCCGTGGTGACCGTCGCCGAGCCGCCCTGACCGAAGAAGTCCTTCGCGCAGTTACCGGCCGAGTCACAGCCTGTCGACATCAGCGCGCACACCTCGCAGTTGGCGTAGCGGGTGGCGCTGTTGAAGCTCCTCGTCGCGGGCAGCATCAGGCCACCGCCTAAGTACGCCTCGAGCGTCAGCACGTCGGTTCCACCATCGGCCTGAATGGCCTCTCGCTCACCGAAGGTCGTCTGGTCAGCCGCCACGTAGCCACCGCGGATCACGCCTGAGGGCCAATTGGTGATCACCGCGCAACCCGCATCGGGAAGTGTGGTGCCTGCATCGGTCGGAGGCAGGCCCGCGTCGATCGGCGGCGTGGTCCCGCAGGGCACGGTCACCGAAGATCCCTGAGGACTCGGGCCGCTCACGATGAAGTCGTTCGCGTTCGAGTCGGTCTCCGTGCAGCCATTGCCGATGCGGCTGACCGAGGTGGTCGCAGACGTGTTGGCCGTCGGCCCGCCTTCCGAACAATTCGACGCAGCGCCGTAGCCCACCAGGTCGACGATGCTGGCCGACGAAGGGCAGGTCCCGCTGAGCCCGGTCATCGAACTCACCAGCGCGACCTTGCCCGCGGTGCCACTCATCGCACTGGCGCCGCTCACGTCGTGCGCCGGCAGGGCGGTGCCGGTGCTGCCCGTAGCCATGCGCACCAACAGGTACTGCCCAGGCTGCAGCGGGCCCGTGAACCCGGCGAGGCTGGTGGGCTGCCAACTGCCACCCGTATCGCTCGTGTACTGTACCGACCAACCCGAGACGTCGACGGGCGCCGTGCCGCGGTTGAAGAGCTCGACGAAGTCATGGCGGTAGGTGGCGCCACTTCCTGCTGCTCCGCCGTACACCTCGCTGATCACCACGCCGCTGGAGAGCGCGTCATGCCGAGCGGCGAAGCGAGCGGGCTTCGAGACTTCGGGAGTGCAGCCGAGGACGACACAAACGAGGAGCCAAGAAGACCGCTTCATGCGGCCGTCCTTATGCACCTCGTTGGTTTCGATCAACTCGCGCCGAGTGCGCAGGCAGAATGCCGCGGTGTCCATTCTCATCCTCACGTTGTTGTGCGCCTCCCCGGTGGAGGTCAGAGGTGAGGCGGGCGAGTTCCCCAAGACGCCCGTCGAGCTGCGCACGAGGGCCCGGGTGCGGGCGACCCTCGCGGCGACCGGCGTCTTCGGCTTCGCGGGCGGCCTGCCCAGCGGCGGGGCGGGTCTGCTGGCAGAGCTGGGGGTGACGGTGGTCGACCGCTTCTCCGTGCTCGCGCACCTGGAGCTGGGCACTTCGATCTTCGACGTGATCGGCCTCGTGGGGCTGCTGCTCGAGTACTCGCTGACCGATCACTTCAGCATCGCCCTGGGCGGCGCGCTCAGCGGCTGGAGGCCGAGTGGCAGCACCTCAGGCTCGGAGTTCTGGGGCCCCGTCTTCCCCGTGCGGCTGAACTTCGCCCCGCTGGGACGAGGCAATGACCGGACCGCACGTCGTGGACTCCTTTTCGGTGTGCAGTTCGCACCGGGGTTCAGCCTGCTGCCAGGGAGCTACTACTGGCCCGACCCGCCAAGCCGCTTCGCGTTCACCGCCATGGTCAGCGTCGGCTACGCGATCTGGTGAGCTCCACAAACGGATGACCCGAATTAGCCCCTCAAGGGCGAATTCGGGTCATTCGTTTTCAGCCCTCGGGCTGTCGTGCGCTTGACGGCTCGCGGCACGGTCGTTACTTACCGGCCAGAAAGAAACTCCGATGGCCCGCCCCCGACTCATCAGTGACGCGCAGATCGACGCCGCCGCCCGAGCGACCTTCGTCGCGCATGGCCCCTCCGCGCCCGTCTCGTTGGTGGCCGACCAACTGGGGGTCTCGCACGCCGCCCTGCTGCAGCGCGCAGGCTCCAAGGAAAAGCTGCTCCTGCGTGCGCTGGGGCCGGGTGTCTCGACCGTCGTCGATCGCCTCGCTGAAGCGCCGCCCGACGAAGCGAAGGCCGCCCGGCTGGAGTCGCTGCTGGGTGAAGTGCTCTCGTTTCACCAGGCGATGCTGCCCGGCGTGATGGTGCTGCGCGCAGCGGGGCTGGGTGCGGTGCCCCCGGGCCACGAGGCTCCGACCCTGGTGGTTCGCCGGCTGCTGAAGCGCTGGCTACGGCGGGCGACCGGCATGAGCAGTGGGCGGGCCGCCGCGGTCGCCGAGGCACTCCTGGGGGCCATCGAAGCGCGCTGTTTCAACGCGTACCTCGGTGGCCCGGGCTTCGTGTCGGGCACACCGAAACGTTTCGTGCGCGAACTCGTCACGCACCTCGTACCTGAACTGAACTCTCGAGAAGGAGAACCGTCATGAAGCTGGCCGTGCTGGGTGCAACAGGAAGAACGGGGCGTCTCGTCGTTCAACAGGCGTTGGCTGCAGGCCACCACGTGCGCGTGTTGGTGCGCTCGCCTTCGAAGCTGGGCATCACGAACGCTCAGCTCGAGGTGCTCACCGGTGACGCGACCGACGCGGCTGTGGTGCGAACGCTGGTCCAAGACCGTGACGCGGTGATCTCCGCGCTGGGCCCTGCGCCGGGACGCGTCGACGTCTGCAGCACGGCCACGAAGCACGTCATCGCAGCCGGCGCCAAACGCTACGTCGCGGTCTCAGGTGCGGGTCTGGATGTGCCGGGTGATCAGAAGGATCTGCCGGGCAAGATCGTTTCGTTCTTCGTTCGAACACTCACGCCGGCGATCTTCTCGGACAAGGTGCTCGAGCATCAGCTCCTCGCCAGCAGCTCGCTCGCGTGGACCCTGGTTCGGCCGCCGCGCCTGACCGACACCGCGAAGACGACGAAAGCGAAGTCGAGCCTGTTGAGTGCGCCAGGCAGCAGCATCAGTCGTGCTCAGCTCGCGGCGTTCACGCTCGAGTGCGCGGCTGACGGGTCTCTCATCGGCAAAGCGCCGTTCGTTTCCGGCTGAGACATGGCGCGCGTACTCGTCACGGCTGCGCTTGGAAACGTGGGCCGTGAAGTCGCGCGCGAGTGCGCGGCGGCAGGCTTCGTGGTGCGGGTCTCCGATCGCGACAAGGCGAAGGCCGAGCAGCGCTTTCCCGGCATGGAGGCCACCGCGCTCGACTTCTTCGATCGCTCGACCTGGGCCCCTGCGCTCGAGGGCTGCGACTTCGTGTTCCTGCTCCGGCCGCCTCCCGTGGGCGACATGAAGACCACCCTCAATCCGTTCATCGACGCGGCCTGGGCTGCGGGCGTGCGTCACCTCGTGTTCCTCTCGGTGGCGGGCGCCGACACCATGAAGTGGGTGCCTCACCGGAAAGTGGAGCTGCACCTGCAGGCGTCGGGCACCCGGTGGACGGTGCTGCGTCCCGGCTTCTTCGCGCAGAACCTGCAAGACGCGTATCGCCAGGACATCCTCGAAGACGGCCGCATCTACGTTCCCGCCGGCAAGGGGCGTGTGGCCTTCATCGACGTGAGCGACGTGGGCGCTGTGACGGCGCGCGTCTTCCTCGAGTTCGAGCGCTTCTTGGGGAAGGCGCTCACCTTGACCGGCCCCGTGGCGGTGACCTTCGATGAAGTGGCGCGCACGCTCGAACAGGCGCTCGACCGGCCCATCAAATACGAAGCAGCGAGCGTGCTGGGGTACGTGTGTCACCTGCGAAAGGCGCGTCGCATGTCGTGGCTGCAGATCGTCATTCAGACGATTCTCCACGTCGGGCTCAGAGGCGGCGACGCCGAGAAGGTCGAGCCCACCGTCGAGGCGCTGTTGGGCCGCCCACCGCATTCCATGCAGCAGTACATCGAACGCTCTATCGCCATCTGGCGCGGGTGACTCTTCTTCGTCTTGCACCCGTGGGTGTGACCTGAACCGGTCTCCCCGAGAGGGTTGGCGGAAATAGGAATCGGTTCCATCACCGGTCTCCCCGAGCCCAGTCGAGGGGGCACTTGCAGACCCAATGCGAGGTAATCCCTCGACTCCGCTCGGGAGGAACGGTGCGCTTTTTCGTCCGAATCTTTCCCGTTCGAATAAGTCCAACCCGCGTGTCTCACCGCACCCTCGGACTCAAGTCTGGCATCGGTCTCGTCATCGCCAACATGGTGGGTGCGGGCGTCTTTCTTTCCACCGGCTTCATGGCGCAGAGCCTCTCGCCCGGGCTCATCTTGCTCGCCTGGCTCATCGGCGGAGTGCTCGCCCTGTGCGGCGCCCGCGCCTACGCAGAAGTGGCGCGCCTGGTGCCCGAAGGGGGCGGCGAGTACCGCTACCTCTCGTCGTTGATGCACCCCGCACTCGGCTACCTCGCCGGGTGGGCCTCGTTGCTGGTGGGGTTCTCTGCGCCGACCGCGCTCGATGCGCTCGCTGCCGGGGCCTTCGCGCAGGCCGTGGCGCCTTCACTCGAGCCGCGCCTGGTCGGTGCGGGGTTGATCATCGCGTTGACGGGCGTGCACGCGCTGGGGCTGCACGTCTCCAGTCGCGTGCAGAACGTGCTGGTGGCGTTGAAGGTGGTGCTGCTGGTGGGCTTCGTGTTCGTCGGCGTGTTCTTCGGCTCGCTCGCCTGGCCGACGTGGACGGCGGCTGCGCCCACTGCCACGCCGGTCAGCGAGGTGCTCGGCAGCTTGTTCTTCATCGCCTTCGCGTTCTCCGGTTGGAACGCGGCCATCTATGCCGCCGATGAGTTTCACGAGCCCGAGGTCAACGTGCCGCGGGCGATGTTGATCGGCTGCCTCGCGGTGGCGGGCCTGTACCTGGTGGTGAACTACATCTTCGTGGCGAACCTCACCCCGGCGCAGGGCACGGTGGTCTTCAAGTACGACGACTTCACGCAGCTCAAGGGGCAGTTCGATCAAGTGACCCTCGGCCAGGCGGTGATGGCGGCCTTGCTGGGGCCCGTGGCCGCGAAGGTGATGAGCGCGGTGATGCTGCTGCTCTTCATCTCAGCGATGAGCGCGATGTTGCTGGTGGGCCCGCGTGTCTACGCCGCGATGGCGAAGGATGGTTTTCTGCCCGGCTTCCTCGCCGCGAAGGCAGGTAAACCGCCGACCGCAGCCGTGTTGTTGCAGGGCGCCATCGCCTTGTTGCTGACCTTCACCCACGACGTGCGCTCGGTGCTCTCGAACGTCGGCGCCATCCTCGTGTTGTTCGCGGCGCTCACCGTCGCCGGTCTCTTCGTCGCGAAGGCGCGGGGAAAAAATCCGTCGAAGGTGGGCCTCAGCTGCGCGGGCGTGTACGTGGTGTCAGCGGCGTGGATGCTGTTCGAGGGTTTCCGCAAGAGCCCCACGTTGCTCGTCTGGGTCGCGGTGGTGGCGATGGTGGGTCTGTTCGCCTTCTTCGTGACGCGTCGCGCGCAGCGGAGAAGCGCGTGACGCAACCTCGTCACCTCGGCCGCTACGAGCTCCTCGAGCTGCTGGGCGAGGGCGGCATGGGCTCGGTCTGGCTGGCCCGGCTCACGGGCGCTGCGGGCTTCGAGAAGTTGTGCATCGTCAAGACGGTGTTGCCCTCGATCGCGAAAGACGCCGAGTTCGTCTCGCGGTTCCTCCACGAGGGGCGGGTGCTCACGCAGCTCTCGCACGGCAACATCGCGCAGGTGCTCGACATGAACGAGGCCGAGGGGCAGCTCTTCCTCGCGCTCGAATACGTGGCGGGCGTCGACCTCGCGCGGCTGCACGAGCAGGTGCGCGCCGCGCAGGAGTTCATGCCGCTCGCGCTGTTGGTGGCGTTGATCACCCAGGCCGCCGAAGGGCTGGGCGCCGCGCACCGCAGACACGCGCTCGACGGCACGCCGCTGAACATCGTGCACCGCGACGTGAGCCCGCACAACGTGATGGTCTCGTACGAGGGCGAGGTGAAGGTCATCGACTTCGGCATCGCCAAGTCAGAGGCCCGCTCCCGGCACACCGCGCAGGCCTCGGTGATGGGCAAGCTCGGCTACATGGCGCCCGAGCAGGCACGGGGCGAGCCGGTGGACCACCGCGCTGATCAATTCGCACTGGCGATCGTCGCGTGGGAGCTGCTCTCGAACCAGTCGTGGGTGCGCCGCGGAACATTGACCGAGATGGTGGTGGCGATGGCCAACCCCACGGTGCGCATGCTCGCGCCGATGCGGCCCGACGTGCCCGCATCGCTCGAGTCGGTGATCCTCAAGGCGCTCTCGCCGCTGCCCGACGGGCGCTTCAAAGACACCGATGAGTTCGCCCAGGTGCTGATGGGAGAGCTGCTCGCGCTGGGCCCCCCGCCCACCAAACCGCAGCTCGGTGAGTACGTGCGGCTGCGGTGTTCGGCTGACTTCGCCACCACGCGGCTGTTGCTCACGCGCGTTTCCACGCAGCGCAGCCCCCCGCCCGAGGGTGAGCGCACCCAGCCCGAGATGTTCTCGCAGACCCTGGTGCGGCCGAGCACTTCGGCGCTCACCGCGGAATCACGGCCCGCGGGCGCGCTCCCCGCATCGGCGGTGATGACGCTCGAGCACGAGACCCCGATGACCCCGCCGCCGGTGCCCACGGGCGCGATGGCCGGGGTGGGCACGCCCACGGCGCCCATCACTTCCGGCAATCCAACCCTCTCCGCGCGCCCGGCCGTCGTGTCGAACGAGACCTCGCCTGCGCGACCTTCTGCGTTGGAGGATCGTGAGGGCGTCAGGGTGAACGTGCCGGCCGTCGCGGCTCGCGCTCAAGCCCCGCTCACCAAAGGAGAGCTGGCCGCTGCCACGCCCCGTCGCAGCGCAGGAGGGCTGATGGTGGGCCTCGTGGTGGTGCTCGCGCTGCTCGTCGCCGCCGCGTTTGCGCTCTCGCGACCATCCACGTCAGCGGCAGTCGATGCAGGCGTCGCGGTGGTCGTCAACCCGCTGCCACCGATGATCGATGCGGGCGCTGCGCCTCTGCCCGAAGTGGTGGTCGCACCGCCCGTGGACGAAGTGGCTGAACCGCCGCCGACCTTGCAGGTGAAGGGCCGCCTCGCGGGCGCGAGTTGGATCATCAGCAGCCAGGCCCGCTCGAACTGGACGCTCTGCCGGATGACGTTGCCGGGCCAGAAGGTCGTGGTCATCGGCACCATGCCGCGCGGCGGCAGCCTCGAGGTGCCGGTGAAACGTTTCAAGTTCGATGCGAATGCTTTGGAGCTGACCTTCCAGGCGCGCCTCGACTGCGCCCAGGGCTTCGGCCTCATTCAGTTGCTGCGCTGAAGTTTGCTAAGCCTTTGCACATGTACCGTTCGATGCTGACGACGCTGGTGCTGGTGGCTGCCTGCAGTGCACCCACGCCGCCCCCGGAAGACGTGCTCCCGTTCGAAGAAGCCGCCGTCACCGCTGCGCCCGATCCCACGAAGTTCGGCCCCTATCCCGTCGGTGTGCGCACGGTCGTCTACGAAGACACCGGCCGTCGCAAGGCCGATGGCACGCCGCGCCAGTTGGTGACGGAGCTCTGGTACCCCGCCGTGCAGAGCACCCGCGGCCAGCCCACCGTCAGCTACGACATCTTGACGGTCTTCACCCCCGAGCAGAAAGTGTCGATCGGCGAGGGCGTGATTCCCCTGCTGCAGACCGCGGCCGTGCGTGACGCGCAGCCGGCGAGGAAGCACGGCAAGTTCCCGTTGATCATCTTCAGCCACGGCCAGGCCGCGATTCGCTGGCAGTCGACGTACCTGACGGTGCTGCTCGCCTCGCACGGGTACATCGTGGCCTCGACGGATCACGAAGGCGGCACGCTCTTCGACGTGGTGCGTGGGCAACTGCAGAACGTGGCCGTCGGCGTCGAGACGCGGCCAGTCGACGTGACGTACCTGCTCAACCGCCTCAGCCGCTTGAAGGAAGAAGATCCGCTGTTCGGGCTCATCGACGTCGAGAAGATCGGCGTGACGGGGCACTCGTTCGGCGCGCTCACGTCGCTGCGCGTGGCGGCGATGGACAAGCGGGTCAAGGCGATCGTGCCCCAGGCTCCGGTCGACGCGAACCTGGCGTGGCTCGGGCTGCCGCGGCCGGTGATCCTCGACATTCCCGTGCACATCCAGGCGGCGCATGACGACCAGACGCTGGAGTGGGCCACCAACATCGAGCCCACGCTGCTGGTGATGCGCGACCCGTTGTGGATGCTCGACATCACGAAGGGGGGCCACTTCACGTTCTCTGATCTGTGCGCGTTCGATCTCGCGTCGATCGTGGATCAAGTGAACCTCGATATTCCCGGCGCTGACGTGCGCAAGGTGCTCGAGGACGGGTGTGGACCTTCGGCCCCCCCGGCCCGCATCGCGCAGCCGTTGATCAACCACTTCGCGGTCGCGTTCTTCAACGCGAAGCTGAAGGGATCGGAAGCGTCGCTGGCGTTGATGACGCAGGCGAAGGCCGATGAGATCGCGGGTGCTGCAGGTGTGGCGAGGGTGACGGCGTGGCCCGCGGGTGACTACGCCGACGGCGGTCGCTGACGATGAACTCCCTCTCCCTGCTTCGGAGACTGTTGAAATAGGTGCCTCGACTCCGCTCGGCACGAACGGAACCGGCCAAAATCCGTTCAGTCCGAGCGAAGTCGAGGGCGTACTTCAACAGTCTCCTTCACGCCTTCAGCGCATCGCGTTCACGTTCACGCAGACCCTCTTTGCGGAAGATGAAGAACGCACTGACGGCGAAGACGAAATTGCCAAGCGAGGAGAACCCAAAACGCAGCTCGGGGAACATCGCCGCGCCGAGCGAAGCGATCAAATACCCCAGCGGCATCGGCCAGGCAGACGGCAGGAGGCCCACGGTGATCGCCCCGCTGAGCACGAACCAGTACCCCATGAGCACGGGCACCGAGCGCACGCCGAGATCACCACCCGCGAAATAGAAAACAGTGACGAAGACCGCCTGCACCAGCATCCCGAACAGCACCATCGACAGCAGCTGGCGGTTGAGCTTGGTGCGGCTCTCCTTCGTGCGGGTGGCCACCACGATGATGATCACCGCAGACAACAGCGCGAGCGGCGCAGAAGAGATCGTCTCGTTGCGCGGCAGCAGGCGAAAGTGCAGGTGGCCCAGCAGCGGCGTGATGATCCACAGCAGCCCGAGAAACAGGCTCACCATCAGTCGCGAGGAACTCCCTGTGAGCGGGTCGTGCGCCTTCTCGAGGCCCTGCAGCCGCGCCAGTTCGAGGGCTTGCGCCTCTTCCTGCTTCGCGGCGCGCTCGAGCTCCGCCTCCAATGCAGGGTCGACGGCGCCGAGCTCTCTGAGAAGCGCACGAGCCGCCTTCACCGAGCCTTGTTGCAGCTCGAAACGCGCCATCGCCTTGAGCGCACCTTCGAGCCCTTCCCTCGCGCGGGTGTTGCGTTCCCACGCAGCGAGCGCCTGCTGAAAGCCGAAGCGGCACTCTGAGAAGAGCGCATAGACCCGCGGCGCATCTGGTGACGGCATCGCGAGCAGCGCCATCAGGTCAGCCGCACGCCGCTCGGATTGCGTGGCGAGCGCCAGAGAGCCCTGGTGTTCCACGAAGGCTTCGAGCTGAAGGCGCACCACCAGCGCGTTCTCGGGCCGGTCCTCTGCCTTCGGCTTCATGCAGCGCAGCGCGAGGTCCACCAGCTCTTCCGGTGCGTTCTCGGGCAGCGGGGGACTGGAGAGCATCACCTGCGAGACGAGCGCGTTGGGCGTCTCGCCGCGATGTGGCGCGCGGCCGGTGAGCACCTCGTAGAGCATCGAACCCAGCAGATAGACGTCGGTCTGCGGCGTGATGAACGCGCCCGTGCCACCGAGCATCTCAGGGGCCATGTACGCGGGCGTGCCTGCGAGCTGGGTGCAGGGCCCTGGGTGCGTGGCGATGCCCCAGTCGACTACGTAGACCTCGCCGAAAGAGCCGACCATCACGTTGTCGGGCTTGAGGTCGCGGTGCACCACGCCGCGCGCATGGGCGAAGTGCACGGCGTTGCAGATCTGCTGGAGGATCCGCAGGTGCTCGTCGAGCGGCGGTTTGCCGGGTGCATGCGCGGCCATCGCAGCGGGATCTCGCAGCAGCGTGGTCCAGGTGCGGCCCTCGATGCGCTTCATCACGATGACGGGCTGACCGTGATCGTCGAGGCCCACCGAGTAGACCGGCAGAATGTTCGGGTGCTCCAGTGAGCCTGCGAGCCAGGCTTCGGAGAGCAGGGCTTCGACGTCGGCGGCCGTGCGGTGCTCGGGCCGGAGGAACTTCACCGCGACGTGGCGATCGAGCGCGACCTGGCGGGCGAGCCGCACCACGCCCATGCCGCCTTGACCCAGCGGGCCTTCGTCGACGAGCGCGTGGGGATCGAAGAGCAGACCCTTGAGGACTTCAAAAGCCCGGCGGCCGACGAGCCCGTCTTGCGGCGGCGCGACGGTCGAGCTGGGGCTGCGCACGAGGGTGTGCGCTTCTCCTTGGAGCGTCTGCAGAACGGAATCGAGCTCGTCGCTCATGCGGGGATCAGCCCTCTCCCCGACCCTCTCCCCCGCGGGGAGAGGGAGATTCTGGCAGTTGTGGACTCAAGGACCGTGCGCGCCCTCATCGACCCAGCGGCCGAGCAGCTCGCGCTCGTCATCGGCCATGCCCGTCTTGTTGATGAACGGCATCGTGCGCGTCACCACCGCGCGGTCCTTGATGCGCGGCGCGAGGAGGACGATCTGCTCGGGTGAGTCGAACATCACGCCCGTGGGCGCCACCGGGAACATCGGCTCGGTGGGGTTGGCCGAGTGACAGCTCGTGCAGCGTGCCTGAATGATGGAGTTCACCTGGGCGAAGGTGACCTTCGGCTGGTCGGGCGTCAGCGCGGTGCTGGGCGCCGGCGTGGCGGGGCGTGCGGTGAGCCCGAAGAGCAGCGCGGTGAACACCACCACGATGGCCACGATAGGCCCCAGCCAGGCCGCCGTGCTCTTGAGCGAGTAGCGGATGTTCATGAAGTGCCGAACGCCTGCGCCGGCGAACATGATCACGAAGAGCACGAGCCAGTTCAGCGGGTGGCTGTACGTGCCGGGGAAGTGGTTGCTCAACATGATGAAGAGCAACGGAAACGTCATGTAGTTGTTGTGAATGCTGCGCTGCTTGGCGCGCTGGTTGAGCGCGTAGTCTTGTTCCTGGCCCGACTCGGTCGCGGCGACGAGCTTGCGCTGGCTGGGCACGATGACCATCCACACGTTGCCGGTCATCACCGTGCCGAGCAGCACGCCGACGTGCAGGTACGCGGCGCGGCCCGAGAACATCTGCGTGAGCGCGTACGCGACGGCGAGCAACGTACCGACTGAGATCAGCCCCGCCACGGTCGGCGCCGACTTGCCGATGGTGCGCCACATCAGGTGGTACAGCGCGAAGGGCAGCACGAGCGAGAGCACCGAGAGCGCGATCGCCTGCGGCAACCCGAGCGCGCGCACGGAGGGGTCGATGAGGTACGCGCCGCCGTTCAGGTAATAGACGACCACCAGCAGCGCGATGCCCGAGGCCCAGGTGCTGAAGTTCTGCCACTTGAACCAGTGCAGCGTCGTAGGCATCTGGCCTGGTGAGAGCTGTCGCTTCTCTACCTCGTAGAAGCCACCGGAGTGGACCATCCACATCTTGCCTTCGTACCCGACCTCGTTCTCGCGGCCGGCCGCCTTCTCCAGGTTGCGGTCGAGCCAGTTGAAGAGCATCGAGTTGCCGATCCACATGATGCCGGCGATCAAGTGAACCCAACGGATGAGGAGATCGAGGAACTCGTGGACAGTCACGGGCGTGAATGTACCGCTAGATCCCCGAGGGCCTGACCTCAATGTCCTGCCCGCTGGCAGCAGGCGAACTTCTAGGTGAATTGTCTCCCTTGCCCCGCTTCGCAGACTGTTGAAGGACGCCCTCGATAGCGAACGCACACCGCTCATCCCGGGCAGGGGACCGGCTTCACCTTCGATTTCCTTCCGAAGAACAACCGGTCCTCCTGAGCGAAGTCGAAGGAGCACTTCCGCCTCGCGCAGCAAGTGGCATCTCGACTTCGCTCGATGCGATCGGTGTGGGCTGTTCCTGAGGAGAGCAGTCGAGGGAGGACCTCTGCCTCGACTGCTCTCGGGGAGACCGGTGATGGAACCCGATTCCTATTTCCGTCGGCCGGTTCCGTTCGTGCCGAGCCTCCTTCGCAGGAAGAGGGGGCTGAGGTTGAGCTCGATATTTCAGAAGCAAGCGGTGCGGTAGCTCACGCCGACGACGGCGCCGGCCGGTGGTGCGTTGTCGAGCACCACGGCATTGCTGATGGAGTCGAAGCGCCAGTCAGCAGCCGGCAGCGGCACGCCATCGACGGTCAGCGTCATGTCGGCGCCGCGCGCGGTGCTGGTGAGCTCGAAGGTTCGTCTCGCGCCGAAGACCGAGCGGCTGATGGTCTGCAGATCGGTCGCCCAATCCTGCGTGCAGATGTCGGAGCGCACGCCGCCCGTCGCGGTGATGGCCGCCTGGAAGCGGGAGGCGTCGATGGTGCCTTCGGTGAAGCAGGTGGCGCTGGGCTGGGTGAACGGGCCCACCACGGAGACCGACACCAGCTCAGGGCGGTTGCCCTTCGCCGCGCGCAGGGTGGCCAGGTACGAGCCCACGCTGTTGGGGCTCTGCTCGATGGCATCGGTCACGATCACCACCGCCAGCGCCGCGTCGGTCCGCAAGAAGCCGGCGTTCGCTCCAGTGCGGTTGGGGTTGGAGATCGCCAGTGACATCGCCGCGAACGCCTGCTCGAAACCAGAGCCGTTGGTGCCCACGCGCACCTTCTGGGCGAACAACGTGGCCACGTTCGGGGTGGTGGGGGTGAGCGTGGCGGGGTTCATGGTGGTGCGCTCGAGCACGCCCTTCTTGTTGAAGATGTCGGTGGTGGTCACGCCGATGCGCCAGTTGCCGCTGCTGGTGGCAGCCGAGCTCATGAACGCCGCGAAGTTGGTGGAAAGCGCGGCCTGCTCTTCGCCCATCGAGCAGGAGTCATCGATGACCAGCAGAATGTCGACCTCGGCGTTGCCCTGCGTGAACGTCTCCTGCTCAATGCCGTCGGGGTCGGACACCGCGCGCAACGCCACGCCTTCGAAGTAGGCGACGCCCGCTTCTTCCGTGTCGATGCGCAGCACGTCGCTGAAGCTGCCGACCGTGGTGGGCGCGGCGGCGAGCTGAATGCGCAGCTGGTTGGTCGAATCCAACACGATGGGGCCAGCGCCCAGCGGCGAGCTGGTGACGCGAAAAGGCAGCGCCGGCGTGCTGTGGCCCGTGATGGTGATGGGCACGCCGCACACGTTGTAGAGGGTGATGGTCTTGGTGCCCGAGGTGCAGTTCAGCTGCACCAGCCCGAGGTCGACCAGCGGCGGGTCGACCACCAGGCAGCGGCTCACCTTGAGATCGACGGGAACCGAGCGGGGGCTCGCTTCACCGCTCACGCTGAAGCGCACCGCCCCGCGCAGGTAGTCGCCCACGTTCGCGTCGCCGCGCACCGAGGCCTGCACGCGCACCGCGCGCGTCTGCCCGCGGGGAATGAGGATGCTCGAGGTGACGGGGTCGGCGACCAGGAACGCGAGATCAGAGCCCGGCGCCATCTCGATGCCGCTGACCAGGCACGAAGCGCCGGCCGCCTCGGGTCCGTTGGTGAGGCTGATGATGCGGTTCTGCACGGCGCCGCGGGGTGAAGCGCCGAAGTCAGCACCTTCGGGCGAGATGGTCAGCGAGCAGCTCTCGGGGAGCCGCGGCGCTGCGGTGAGCGCGATGCGGGCGGCGGGTTCTTTTCGATCGTTCGAATACACCAGCAGGTCAGCCTCGCGCAGCCCGGTGGAGGTCGGCGCGATCGACACTTCGAACTCGGCGAAGTTCTGACCCGCCACCGCGGGCAGGCCAACGGCGTTGTCGTAGCTGCCGCGCAGGGCGACGGTGAACTCGTCGACGCGGGTGAGCGGGTTCTTCGGCACGATGGCAAACCACGGCAGCGAACCTTCGCGCCCGAGCACGAGGTTGTTGGCGGGGTCTCCCGCGGCCGGGGGGGCGGTGCCCACGTTCTGCACCAGCAGCCGGCGCCGGGTGACTGCCGTGCCGGTGCTGTTGAGCGGCACCTGCCCGAACTGAATGGGGTTGGGGTCGACCCGAATGCGCGGCCCGCCGCCGGTGCAGCTCATCGGAATGCGTGCGGGCGTCGCGGGCACGGTGCCCACGTCGAGCGCGAGCAACGCGCTGCGCGGCCCGAGTACCTGAGGCGCGCAGGTCACCTGCAAGGTGGTGCGGGAGCGAGGCGAAAGTGACGTGGCGGCACCCGGTTCGAGCACGAAGTCGGCCGTGCCCACCGAGCTGCTCAAGGACAGCGCCACGTTGGAGTTGTTCACCACCGTGACGGTCCTGGTGATCGACACGCCGAGCGGCAACCGGCCGAAGTCGAGGCGGGCAGGCGTCCACGAGAGGGCCTGGTCATTGCCTTCTCCGATGAGCCGCACCTGCGCGGCCGGGCACGCCGCGCCCCGTTGGATGGTGATGGTCGCCTCGTACGCCCGCTCTTCGAGGGGAGAAAAACGCACCGGCAGCTCGACCCGGCCGTTGGCAGGCACCTCGAGCGGGCTGGTCAGGTGAAAGAAGAAGGCGTTCGCGTCAGCGCCGCTCACCGCGCTCCACGTGGTGGTCGAAGGCAGCGCGCGCCCGTTCTCGAGCAGCAGCGGGCTGATCACGGCCTGATTCAGGGGCACCTGGCCGAAGTCGATGACCGACGGCACGAAACAGTCGCGGGCGACGGCGATCGAGACCAGCTCGACGAGCACTTCGTCTTCACCTTCGCGTGCGCCAGAGAGCTTGAGGGAGAACTTCGCGCGATGGCTCAGCTCGCGCAGCGTCGCGTCGGTGGCCTGCAACGGGTGGAAGCGCGCAGGCAGCACGGCGTCTTCCCCGGGGGCAATCACCAGGCCCACCGCGTCGTCGAGCGAGAGCGCCGCGTCGCCCTCCAGCCGGGTGACGGAGCTGATGGAGAGCTCTTCCAGCCCCACGTTGCGCACGGGCACTTCACCCACGCCGAGCGTCTCCATGAAGGTGGAGGGCAGGGTGACAGCCGCGTCGCGCGTGAGCACCTCGCGGCCGGTGGCGCCCCGCTGAACGACGACCAGCTCACCAAAACGGGAGGAGAGAGTTCCCCCTCCGCACTTGCAGCCGGAGACGGCCAGGGAGAGCACGACGAGGGCGAGCCGACGCATCGACGGCCATCCTGACACAGGATGAAGGGGCCCGTTGGCCGCGCCGGAAGTCGCTGTCAGAGTGGCCCCCCATGCGGTGGAGCCTCTTATTTCTGGTGATGTCGTCGAGCGCCTGCCCGCGGCCGTGCAACAGCTCGACCTGCGATGGCTGCTGCGCCTCGGAGACCGAGTGTGTCGAAGGCACCGCGCGGCTCGAATGCGGCCTCGGGGGCGAGGTGTGTACGCGCTGCACCAGCCAGGAGCGGTGCGTGGCGGCGACGTGTGAGGCGCTCCCGGTGGTGGATGCGGGCGTGGTGGATGCGGGGCCGATTCAGTGCAACTGCGCGACGTCGTGTTGCAACCCCGATGGCACCTGCGCGCCCAACAACGGCATCGAAGCGTGCGGGCCGGCGAAGTCGTTTTGCGGAGTGTGCCAGGCCGATGAACGCTGCGAGCGCGGCACCTGCGTGGCCGGTGCGTGCACGGGGTGTCTCGACCCGTTGGGCACGTGTCGAACCGGTACCAGCAACGCCACGTGCGGCGCCGATGGCGGCGTGTGCATCGCGTGCGGCACGGATCAGGCGTGTCAGGCGGGGCAGTGTGTCTTCACCCGGTGCGACATGAGCAATTGCCGCTTCGGCTGCTGTCAGCCCGACAAGGTGTGCATGAGCTCGGGCGCGATGGCGTGTGGCCTCGGGGGCGAGCCTTGCGCGGCGTGCAGCGGTGCCGAGCAGTGTCTGGGCGGCACCTGCCAATGAAGCGTCAGAACGTCCCGTAGAACCCGGTGGGGCCGAACGCGACGGCGACTTTGGCCTTGGGCCTGGGGGAAGTGGCCTCGAGCCCGAACACTGCTGCGGCGGCCGCGGGCAGAGATCCGATCGCTGCCGCGAGCACGGGCGCCAGCACGCGGTCTCCGTTGCCGATGGCCGCTCCGAGGCCACCGGCTCCGGCCATCACGAGGGCGGTCAGCAGGAAGCTCAAGGTGATCTCGCCCCGGCCTCCCATCGCTTCGTGAATCGCGAACGCCACGCCGGTGATCATCAGCGAGGCCAGCGCGGCGGTGGCGAAGGTGGGATCGAAGTTGGGGTTGTTGCCGACCAGCAGCAGCGCGATGCCCAGGCTGACGCCGCCGGCGAGCGTACCGCCACCGGTGGCCAGCAGAGATCGCGTCAGCACCGAAGGGGGCTCGCGCGGCGCAGGTTCGGGGGCCGTGGGCGGCTGTGCTTCTCCGGGCGCGACGGGGACCACGGGCACGGGCGGTACGGCAGCGGGCGGCTGTCCGGTTTGCGAGAGCGCAAGCAGCACCACGAGTGACAACGTCATGCCTTCATCCTGCGGCGTCGAGGGCGCCGTGTCACGACCAAGCGCGTGCAACGTTTGCGGAGCACGACTTTCACTTCGGCCTCCGGAAGCGCGCTGGCCTGAGGGCTGCATCGTTCGCGCGCATGCCGTATCGATCGATCGGAGTGGTGGTGTTGGCCTTGAGCATGTGGGCGCGTTCTGCGGGGGCGTGCCCTGATTGCGACTCGGCGCGGTTGGTTCAGGCGACCGTCTTCGATCACCGTTTGGTCATGAACCTGGTGTTGATCGCCACGCCGCTGCTGGTGCTGGGCGTCATGTGCGCGTGGCTCTACCGGCTCGGCATCGAACCGACCGACACCGGGAGACCCGAACATGAGTGAACGACTGCATCGCGGCGGGTTGATCGCACCGGGGGCTCTCCTGGGCATCGGGATGGGCGGTTTTCTCGACGGCATCGTGCTCCACCAGATTCTGCAGTGGCACACCATGCTCTCGAGCGTGGTCGCGCCGGTCGACGTGGTCGCCATCAAATACAACATGGTGTGGGACGGAGTATTTGAGGCCTTCACGTGGGCGATGACGGCGATGGGCATCGCGCTGCTCTGGCGCGCGGGTCAGCGCAGCAACGTGCCGTGGTCGACGCGCACGTTCGTCGGCTCGCTGGCGCTGGGGTACGGCTCGTTCAATCTGGTCGAGGGGGTGATCGATCACCACCTGCTGCGACTGCACCACGTGCACCCGGGCGTGAATGAATTCGGGTGGGACGTGGGGTTTCTGGTCTTCGGCGCGGCGTTGGTGGTCTTCGGGTGGACGCTCATCTGGCGGGGGCGCGGTGACACGGCACCGCGGGCGTTTCCGCGCGCACAGCAGCTGGTACAGGGTTCATCGAAATAAGGAGCGCCCACCGTTCATCCCGAGCGGCTCATGATTGGTCACAACTCTGCGCGGCGAATTGCCGCAAGCGCGCGCTGCGCGGCGAGGAA
>JAYVFP010000046.1:0-18215 GCA_043773025.1 Archangium sp. | reverse complement strand
GACGGAGGAGCCGGATGGTGGAAATCTCCTCGTCCGGATCTGGTGAGGGGCCCGGGGGCCAATCAACGCCCCGGGCCTACTCGACAGGGATTGCCTCTGCTTCGCACTGCAAGTGCCCCCTCGACTTTGGCTCGGGGAGACCGGCGGCCTTCGCGGAGGCCGGAGACTCATCAGAGCCCGCGTTCGATTAAATCCGTCACCACTGACTCGTAGAACTCCGGCGCGTCGAAGCCCAGCGCCCAGCCCACCTGCGCCCAGTGATCAGCCTCGATGCGCCCGCACGTCACCCCCCACGACTGCGAAGTGACGGGCACCAGCCCATCGTTCTCGCCCGCCTTCAATCGCAGCAGCTGCCAGGTGGGAAACAGCAGCGGGTTCAAGCTGCGGAACCGCGCGTTGGCCAGCCAGCTCCCGTAGAAGATGCCCGGTTGATCGAGCACCTCTTCGTTGAAGCGCTTCATGCGCTCGGTGGTGAGCTCGAGCAGGCCGTGTGCATCGAAGCCGCCCTTGTCGAGCAGCAGCTTGGTCGCCGGCGCGACCAGCCACAACCCTGAGCCCATATCAGCCAGCGGCGTGCCCCGGTGCGGCGTGCCCACCGTGATGATCGACGCGATGCGTTTGCCGGCCGCGAGCTTCGATGCGGCATACCGCGCGTCGAGCCCACCCATGCTGTGCGCGACGATGTTCACCCGCTCGGCGTCGAGCAGCTCGAGCGCCTTCGCCAACTCTGCCGCGCGCGAAGAGACCGTCGCCGTCGGGTGCACCTTGAACGAGTACACGCGCGTGCCGAGCTTCTCCAACCGCGAGCCCACACCCCGGAAATACTTGCTGCGAATGGGCCCGAGCCTGAGCTCATCGAAGCCTAAGACTCCGTGGGCCAGCACCACCGGGTAGCGTAGCTGTGGGCCGCGCTTCCTGGGTATCTGGGCAACGCGCTTGCGGCGGTACCAGATGAACCAGGCGAGGGCCGCCGCCAAGGCGAACAACGCCAGGAACAACGCGAGCAAGAGCCACGGCCCCACCACCATTCGCCTCTCTTACGACACCTGCAGAGCTCAGTGGATTACCCATGCTCCACAAACCCGCGGGTCACTTCTGGGCCTCATCAATCAGTTCATGGTGTTCCGGGGCCCCACATCGGGCACGGATCAAGCAGAATGGCGCCACCGATGCGCCCCACGAACCTTCTTCTCTGTGCCCTGGCGCTGTCTGCCTGCGAAGGGAGCCTGCTCGGTCCCCGCTCCACGCCGGGCTCCGGCCCCACGCCCGTCAAACCGGTCACGGTCATCCCGTCGCCTTCCGAGAAGTGCAAACCGGGCGTGCACGAGGTGCCCAAGCTGCTGCGCGTCTCGAACTTCGAATACCAGTCCATCGTGGCCGACGTGTTGGGCGCGCCGGTGGGCCACGAGCTCTTCACAAGGTGGACTCCGGTCGCGCAGGTCTACGGCTTCGACACCATGAGCGAGACGCGCATCGACTCGCAGGGGTTGATCGAACAATTGGCCACCGCCGAGAAGCTCGCCGCCGTGGTGCTCGCCACGCCGGGTCTGACCGCGCACTGCCCCGTGCCCGTCGCGCCCACCAACCCCGCCTGCTCGCTCAAGGCCAGCTACACCTCGAACATCGACTTCTCCGACGCGCAGGGCCGCGAGTGCTGGTCGTACCTCGACTCCAGCGGCACCCCGATGGTGTTCGATAACGTGCGCGCGCTCTGGAAGAAGGTGCCCGATGAGACCGTGCTGCTCTGGCAGACGGGCACACACCCGGGCTCGACGGTCGACTCCGTGCGCCGTTGGTTGGCCGCGGTCAGTGGCTCGGTGACGTTGACCGGCACCTTCACCGACTCAGATCCAGGCGGCGGTGATGGCGTGGTGGCGAGCATTCGCAAGAACGGCGTCGCGGTGTGGACGCGCACCGTGCCCAACGGCGGCAGTGGGCCCTTCACGGTGCCGCTGCAGCTCGCCCGCGGCGACACCATCGACTTCGTGATCAACCGCAACGCCGAGCCCAGCTACGACTCCACCGCCTTCAACGTGACGATCGACCTGACGCCCACCGCGCCCAGGTCGAGCTGGACGTGGGCCAACTGCGTGGGCCCGCTGGTCAACCGGCTGGCGAGCCGCGGGTTCCGCAGGCCCGTGCGCCTCGACGAGCTCACCGGGTACCGCACCCTGTTCGAGACCTCGCGCCAGGAAGCTTCGACCGCGGGGTTCCCCGAGCCCGCCGACGAAGCGCTCTTGGCCGTGGTTCAGGCGGTGCTGCTCTCACCCAACCTGGTGTTCAAGCCTGAGCTGGTGCCACAAGGCCTCGACGCTCAGGAGCGCGGCTACGGCCTCGCCTCGCGGCTCTCGCTCTTCGTGCGTGGCTCCATCGCCGATGAAGAGCTGTGGAACCTCGCCGGCACCGGTGCGCTGGCGGACCCCAAAGTGGTCGAAGCGCAGGCCCGCCGTTTGCTCGACGCGGATCTCCCGCGCTTCTCACAACACTTCGGTGGCCAGTGGCTCGACTACCGCGAGTCGGAAGATTTGGGCCCCCTCACCGCGTCGATGCAGGCCGAAGCCGCCGACGTGTTCCGCGAAGTGCTCGCGAACGACCTCCCCGCCGAGCGCCTGATGAGCCCGGGCTTCACCATGGTCGATGCGCCGCTCGCGGCTCACTACGGCCTGCCCTTCACCTCGCAGAAGCTGATGACGCCGATGCGGGGCGGGGTGCTCAGCCAGGCCCTGTTCCTGACCCGCACCGCGACGGGCTCGGAGTTCCGCCGGCCGATTCACCGCGGCCTGTGGGCGTTGACGCGCTTGATGTGCCGCTCGTTGCCGCGCCTCGACGCCGCCACCCTCGCGGAGATCAGCAACTCGGTCAGCGCCATCGATCGCAACCTGTCGCTGCGGGAGCAGATGGAGATCCACCGCAACAACGCCGCCCGCTGTGGTGGTTGCCACAACCTGATGGATCCCATCGGGCTCGCGCTGGAGAAGTACGACGCCCGCGGGCTCTGGCGCGACAGCTACCCCAACGGCGTCGCCATCACGAGCGACCTCGAGCTCGACGGCACGGTGGTCACCGACCCGCACTCGCTGGCCGCGGTAATCGAAGCCTCGCCTGACTACCGCGCGTGCGTGGCGAACAAGCTGCTCACCTTCGGGCTCAATCGCGGGCCGCTCGAGGGTGAGCAGTGCGTGGCCAACCGAATCGCAGCGCCCGTCAATGGCGTGGCGCCCACCCTCAAGCAGATGACCATCGAGTCGCTGCTCACGTCGATCAAGCTCACGGAGGTCTCGCCATGAAGGCCGACCGGCGCACAGTGCTGAAGTGGATGGGCGGGTCGCTCGCGTTGCCGTTGCTGGCCCCGCACCTGGCCAACGCGCAAGCGGTCACCCGCAAACGTTTCATCGCGGGCTACGTGCCCAACGGCGCTCACATGCCGGCCGGCGTGAACGGCGCGTGGAACTGGGCTGAGTCGCTGGCCCCGCTGGTCGCGCGCGGGCTGCAGGCCAACACCATGGTCCTGCGCGGCATCTTCAACGGCTTCTCCGGGGCCGACCCGCATTGGCAGAACTGCGCGGGCTTTCTGTCGTGCCACCCCATCGAGCTGGGAGATCCCGGCGTCGCGCGCTGCGCCATCACGCTCGATCAATACGTGGCCGTTCGCCACCCGTCGTCGCTGCGTTCGTTGGAATTGGGCGGGCTGTATTACCACGTGCATCCGCTCAACGATCACCCGGGGTATTCCAACGACTACCTCAACCGCATCGCGTGGCAGGCGCCCGACAAGTTCCGTTCGCCCATCCCCGACCCCGCGCAGCTCTTCGCGAAGTTGTTCGGTGGAGAGGCGGGCAGCGCCGCGCAGATAAACTACCTGCACTCGCGCAAGCGCAGCATCCTGGACTCGCTCTACAAAGACGCCGACCGCATGAAGACGCGGCTGCCTGCGACGTACCGGCCGGTGCTCACCTCGTACATGGAGACGGTGCGTGAAGTGGAGAACGGCCTGGGCACCGTCTCGACCTGCATGCCCACCCTGGCGCAGCCCACGCAAGACTTCGGCTCGCCGAACACGAACTACGTGCTGCGTTTCCAGTTGATGCACCAGATGATCGTGCTGGCGATGCAGTGCGGCCTGACCAACGTGGCCACGTTGATGTACGGCCCGGGCGTCTCTGAGTTGATCAATTTTCCCGAGGCGCTGGGCGGCGGGGCAGGGCACCACGCGGTCGCGCATCACGGCGGTACGCAGTCGTCGATCAACCGGCTCAAGCAGATAAACGAAGTGCAGGTGGGGCTGCTGGCCGACCTGCTCACCCGGCTCAAGACGGCGAACCTGCTGCAAGAGACGCTGGTGCTCTACGGCTCCGACATGTCTGACGGCAACGTGCACCTCACCGAGAACCTGCCGATGCTGCTGTGCGGCGCGGGCGCGGATCTCAAGTTCGGCCAGGAGCTCGGCTCGGCCTCGGTGCGCCGCCCGTTGTCAGACCTGCACATGGACATCGCGAAGCTGCTCGACGTCACCAGCCTCACCTCGTTCGGCAGCGGCGAGTGCGCCAGCACGGGTCAGACCATGGGGGTTCGCGTCTGAGGTGAGCCCTCGAGGGATTGCCTCTCCTTCGCACTGCAAGTGCCCCCTCGACTGGGCTCGGGGACGAGCCAGCATCGGGTCCACCTCCTGGCGGTCGTGCTCCAGCCACGCGGCGCGACTGATGGACTTGAGCGGCCTTGATGAGAGGTGGGGGTGAGGGCTCGTTGGCGCTCGTCGCGTGCGGGCTCTGGGCACGTCGCGAGGTGAGCTCATGTGACGTGGGGTGCACGATCACTTTGAGGCGGCAGCCGCCCGGTTGCGGGAGCTGAATCGGCTCGGGGTGTAGTTGTGCTTCACCCGGCGCGGCGCGTTGGGCTGCAATCGCAATTGGTCGGCGCGCGGCGTGGACGACTTGAGGCCGTCGCGAATCGCGCGGTGGAAGTTGTAAGCGCCTGCGGTGCGGTAGACGGCGCGGAGGCGGACCATTCGCCTGGCGCGTTGAATTCCCCAGCGCTGACCGGCGCGCTTCATGCGCACCTGGATGCTCGGCCGTTGAGGTGTACGGCAGACAGTCCATCAGTTCGGCAATCACGACGTCGGGTGAGTCCGCGTCGAGCAGTTCTCGGATACGCACCTCCCACAGCGGCAGGGCGGCGTGGCCTTCACCGAGCAGTGCTTTTCCACACTGCATCCCCCAGTGGACCGCATGAGGGACGTCGAGAATCTGAATCGCCAGCGGACACAGCTCGCTCACCACCGTCCAGTTGCCGCGCGCACCGTCGCCCAGCCACCGAGTCGAATGTGTCGTTGATGCCGAAGTCGAGTCCGATTCTCGTGAGCGGACTGAAGGCTGGGGCTTGACGGAGCACGGGCGCGAAACCTGGTCAAACCTGGAGGAGGGTTTCGGCCAGCAGGACGCAGAGCTCGAACGACGAGGTGTGAACTTCCGCGAATGGCTGCGGGCGCTCGAGGAGCTGATGCAGCAAACGATGGCCGTGCGGCGAAACACGTTCTCGCTGGGGCTCGTTGATCCGCCTGTCGATGACATGCCCACCGGCCGGGACCACTGAGGTCGGGTGCTCCTCTCCCGGCTGTGAAACCCCTGATGACACGCGTGTCATCACCGGTACCACGGCTGTAAAAGTTGCCCCGGGCTGACCTCGTCACATGAGCATCTGGACCTGCCACTGCGGCGGCCGCCTCACCGTGCGCGCCATCGTCACCCACCGGGCCACCGCAGAGGCCATGCTGCGCAGCATGGGGCTGGCCGCCGCGCCGACTCCGCTGCCCGCCTCCCAGTCACCACCTCAGCGGTCGTTGTCGCTGGGTTCGCAGCCACAGCTACCGCTCGCGGTGCGATGAGTCGCCCGTCGCCCGTCTTGCGACCCATCACCGGGGCCCGCGACCAGCGCATCACGGTGCGCGTGCCGGCCCAGAGCCAGACGCTCAACCTCCCCTGACCTCCCCTGACCTTCGCGTTGCGGCGAACCCCTTTTTCGGCCCTTCGACTCAGCAACTTTGGGATCCTCGACCCCGAGGGTGTCTGTTTGGCAAGGCGATGCGGCCAGGAAGAAACCAAAGCTGCCCTCGCCCTGAAAGCCATTGCTCCGCTCACGAAGCAGGAGCGCCAGACGGGCTGGCGTCTGCTGCGACCACCTTCGCGTGGATCTGACTGGCCAGGACTTCGATGCGCAAGCTGAGCTCCTGAGTCAACTGCGTGAGGCGAGTGTTTTGCTCGAGCAACTCGAGCATTCGCTGACTCTGTTCGACGCTCGATTGGCTAAGCGCTTCCCGGTGCTGCGCATCGGCGTCGTTGTGGGCCTTGTCGCGATCGGCCTGTCGGGTCTGCGCAAGGAGAATCAGCGGCGCCGCGTAGGCCGCCTGTAGGCTGAAGGCGAGGTTCAGGAAAATGAAGGGGTAGACATCGAACTGCGTGAGACCGGTGGCGTTGCTCACAACCCAGGCCAACACCAACGCCGTCTGCACGAGGAGAAACTTCGGCGTGCCGAAGAAGCGGGCAAAGAGCTCGGCCTTCTTGCCGAACCAGTCGGGGCCGAACGCAGTGGTGAGGTGTTCGTACGGTTCGTGGAAGCGAAGGTGATGCGGGCTGCGCGTGGTTCGCATCTGCCCCTTCTACAGCGCCGCAACTGCGACGGTTCGCTCATCCTCGACCAGGTCGCCGCCCACGAGGTGTCAGGTGGCGCTGTTCGTTTGCAGGCTCAGCGCCGCGCGTGTCGCCGCGAAGAATGGCAGCGTGGTCGAGCCTCGAGCCAGAATGGCCAGCATGTCTGTGATGCTCAATCGCCCGGCGTAGAAGCGAGCAATCAGGTCATCTGAGTTGCGATAAAACGTGGAAAAGATGCGCAGCCGCTCTGCAGGGCCGGCCCCGATGAACAACATTCTGTTGAGCAGGCGAAAGAACCTGCCGGCTGCCCACTGTTGGTTCGCCCGGCGTGACAGCCACGCCTCGACCGCTGCGCTCTCAAATGACGGCAGCGCCGCAAAAGCATCCGCGAGCTCGGCTGCGATGGGCAACGAGTAGCCGGTGGTCGCGTGAAAAAAGCCGCCCGCCACGCCCACAGAGGGAACCTCGGGGCGCGGGCTCTTGCCGGAGAGCGGAATGGGCAGGGTCGCTGTTTCGATGCGCTCGACCTGCTTGATGCTCAGCCCCCTGCCGGCCAGGTAGGCGATGATGCGGGCTTCGAAGGCCTCGGGCGCCAGCGCTGCCGTATCGGAATACACGGTGTCCTCGACCAGGACCCGCGTCTCGCTCCAGGGCAGCAGGTAGACGAAACGAAAGCCATCGAGCTGGTCCACCCGCGTGTCCATGATCATCGGCGCATCCAGGCCATGCGCAGAGGTGAGCTCGACCTCCATACCGAAGAACTTTTGATACCCCGATGGCCAGGCGGGCGCGGCACAGAACCCCCGGCCATCGAGCACGCACCTGCCGCGCACCACCTCACCGCCCCTCAGCGACACGGCGTCCCGCGAGAGGGTCTCGACCCGCGTCGAGAGGCGCACCCGCGAGCCGAGCTGGCCCATGACCGCGGCGTGAAAGTCTTCGCTCTTGATCGAGTGATACCCGCCGCCGATGCGCCGCACCGATTGCGCGAAGGCCACCTCGTGCGATTCCCACGACTTCGAGATCAGCGGCTTGAGCCACTGCAGAACGTCGGGTGGCACGTCGGTGCCATGAAAGCTCCAGGTGTGGTTGCCGCCGAGCCGCGGTCCGGCTTCGAGCATCACGAAGCGCACCTCAGGCCGCAGGGCCGCCAGACGCAGGGCGAGGAGCCCCTGCGAAAGCCCGCCGCCCACGAGAACCAGATCGAAGGTTTCCTCTTGCGGCATTCGGCACCCTACCCCGTGGCCACGGAAAGCACGCCGCGCGTCGACGGCGAGCGGCCAAATTGACCTTCGCAGACCCGCGCGCCTCAGTTCGTCAGCCTTCTGCGGCTCATGAATTATTCACCGCAGTGAAGTCGAGCGTGGCAACCCTGCGGTCTGCTGCGGGGCGGTGGCGGGTCGGAGGATTCGCGCACCTTGGTGACCGACGCGCGCTGGCCGCGACCGCGAATCAGCGGCACCCCTTGCGCGTCGTCGCATCGCGGGAAACACTTCACCCTCGGCCGCGTTGGCGGTTCATCATGGGTGCTCGGCACGAACGGAACCTGCCGAAATCCGTTCAGCCCGAGCGAAGTCGAGGCCGTACTTCAATAGTCTCCTTCGCAGGGCGAGGGAGCGCTTCACTTTTTGTCGAGCTGGCTCCAGAACAACGGGCCTTCACCCTTGTGCTTGGCCGCGTACATCGCCGCGTCGGCCTTCTCGAGCAGCTCCTGCGCTGAGTGGCCATCGTCGGGGTAGACCGCGATGCCGATGCTCGGCTTGATGGAAAGGTTCAGCGCGCGCACCTCGCATGAAGTCTCCATCGTCCGGGCGAGCTTGAGCGCGAGCGCCTCGATGACCGGCAGGGTGCGCGCTTCGGTCATCAAAAATTGAAACTCGTCTCCGCTCCTTCGGCAGGCCGTGTCTTCGGCGCGCGTGATGGTCTCGAGCCGCTCACCGATGATCTGCAGGCACGCGTCGCCCACGTCGTGACCGTGGGTGTCGTTGATGTGCTTGAACCTGTCGAGGTCGATGAACATCACCGCCACGCGCCACTCGTGCCGGCGCGCCTGGGCCAGGGCGACGTCGAGGCGATCCTTGAAGAGGGTGAAGTTGGGCAGCCCGGTGAGCGGGTCGTGCAGCGCGTCTGACTTCGCCTTGCGCGCCTGCCGCCGGCTCTCCATCAAGGCCTCGTACGTCTTGGCCAGCTCGTCGCTGAGGGTCTTGCGCTCCTGAATGCCTTCTGCGAGCGCTGAGTTCACCGAGACGAGCTCGTCGGCGCTTTCTTCCACGCGGATCTCAGCGTCTTCACTCTTCGCGAGCGCCAGCTTGATGGCGGGAGAGGAGCCTTTCTCATCGACCTCCTTCTTCAAGACGGTGTTCACCGCCGAGAGGTCGACAGCGCAGGCCTCGACCATGTCCTTGGCGTGGTTGGTGTGACCGCGCGCCTTGATGAGCGAAGTCGGCTCGCGAGACTGAGGTGCCTGTTTCGAAGGGGACCGATGCAGGAGTGTTTTCACAGACAGCAATATGTGTCTGGCTGCATGGTCGCGAATCAGCAGTTCAGCCCAGCTCGATTGGCCCCTCTCCCGAACGGCCAGGGACCGCAGTCAGCGCCCGCAGCTGCGGGTGAAGTCAGAGTCGGCAAGGAAACCATCGAGCACCGTCTTCCACGAGGTCCACTTGTGGCCGCCCGGAACCTTGAAGACGTGCCCCTCGGGAAGCGCCGCCGCCAGTAAAGACGCGGGTTCTCCCAGGCGATCTTCCGTGCCCCAGCCCAGGTAGAGATGGGGCCCCTGCTCCTGGTTCGCCGTCACCGCCTGCAACCAACGCCACACCTCGCGCTGGTACGTGTCGGAAGTCAGCGGCCTTTTCGCCGGCCCCTGCCAGGCCGCGAGCCCCCCGGCCGCGCGGATCTCTTCGCTCAACCATCGATCGCCCAGGAACGGCGCGAGCAGCAGCACGCCGTTCACCTCGGCCGCGTGCCCGTGTGAGTAGAGCAGGGTACCCATGCCGCCCATCGACATGCCCATCACCCAGGTCTGCTGGTAGCCCTTCGCGCGGGCGGGGGCGACGACGTCTTCGTGCACGCGCTCAGGGAAGATGCCGCGCATGTAGTAGCCGAGGGTGGCGTCGGCGGCGACCACGTCGACCGAGAGGTTCTTCTGACGCAACGCTTCGATGAAGCCGTACTTCACGAAGTCGGAGGCCTCGTCACCCGCACCAGGCAGAAAGACCACCAGGCACTTCGCGTCACCGCCGGGCAGCTCGTCACGCAGCGACGTCATCGGCGTCGGCGCGGGCATGAAGACGGCACAACCGGAGCAGCAGAGAAGAAGCGCGAGGGTCCGCATGGGTGAGGCCCTTTTTAGCGCGAAGTGCTCAGGCGAGCGTGCCGCGTGATGAATGACGAGCTCGCGCTGGCCCGCCGTGCACTCGAGGGGAATGCCGCCTCGCTGGCGGCAACAACTCGGCGTCAAGTGGTGAAGTGCGCGGCCTCGGGACCTTGGGGGTGCGACTTCGCGCTTCGCCTCAAGGAAAGAGTCGGCGCAGTCCGTGCGCGAGGATGACCGGAAAGAGCGCCAGGTTCCGGGCCATGGCGGCGAGCGGGGAGTACGTGCTGCGGGGCGAGGCGAAGGTCTCGAGCGCATTCGATAGATCCACCGCGAGCGCGCGCAGGTGCGTTGGTCCGAACGGGCCGTCGTGCAACGCCGTGAGAAGCGGCGCCGGGAAGGCCTGGGGTCCGCCGCGCGCTCCTGCCCACGCGCCGACGATGGCCCCGATGGAATCGGTGTCGCCCCCCGCAGAGTAGGTCTGTTGAAGCAGGTGCAGCGGCGTGTCGCCGAAGCGAGCAAAGCAAAACGCCGCGAAGGGCACCGTATGCAGCACAAACCCGGTGGTGTGGAGCCGCGCCGCGCCGACGGCGACGCTGGCGCCGTCTTTCGCCAGCGCGAGGGCAGTTCTCAGGGCCTGCTTCAGTTCATGCGACTCGACGACGTGCAGCGAAGCCTCGATGATTTCCGAAGGTGAAGCGCCGGGGCACGCGAGCGCCGCGACCTCAGCGACGAAGCGTGCGCCCTCGACCGCGCGCGGGTCGAGGTGAGTCACGCGGGCGAGCGCGTCGCTGAAGGCACGACGGGCCACCGGGTCGTCTGCGAAGGCGACGCCGACGACCGCCGCCCGCATCGCGGCCCCATTGCCGGCGGAGTTCACCCCTGAATGCTCGAAGCCCAGCGCGATGCGCACGCAAGACCGCAGCGTCGCCCACCCGATGCCCCAGGGCAGCCTCAGCAACCACCCCAACAGCGACCGTCGAAAACGTCTGACCGCGCGGGCCGGGTCACGCGGGTGCGCCGCGAGGGCCTGCGCCACCAGCGCGCTCTGCTCGGTGTCGTCTGAGACGAAACCCGTTCTTCCGAACAGGCGGTAGCGGGTCACCGGAGCGAAGCGCTTCGCGATGGTGCGCGCATCGAGGCCCTCGAGCGGCAGCCCGAGCGCATCACCGACAGCGGTCCCCAGCAGCACCCCTTCAAGTCGTTCGCGTCGCATGCTGTATTAAAGAGTTTCATTAACTCTTTATTCCCGCCCAAGAGAATCGTGGCTTCGAAAACCACGCCACGACGCCAGACGCTCTTTGGCCTTCACCTCCTTCACGGAGTGCCCATCATCAACGAGATGCCGAACGAGTGGGCCATCGCCGCGTCGTCGACGCCGTCGCCGTTCCAGTCGCCGCGCACCAGCGAGGTGTGGCCGGGGTACGACGGCATCAGCACCGGGCTCGGCAGCACGCCCGGCGCAGCGAGGCCCATGAAGTAGCTGACGTTGCCCGTGGCGTGGGCGGCGATGAAGTCGGGCAGGCCGTCACCGTTCCAATCTCCTTCGAGCAACTGCATGGGCTCGGTGTGACAGCTCATGGCAAGGGGCGGCGCGAAGGTGCCATCGCCCTGGCCCAGCAAGAGCTGCACGTCGGCGCTGCCCGCGCGGGTGACCAGCAAATCGGGCTTCGCGTCGCGGTTCCAATCGACCGTCGCGAGCGCGCGCTGACCTGCCCCCACCTGCACGGGCGCCGCGGCCGTGAAGGTGCCGTCGCCGACGCCGAGCAGGATGTGGAGGCGGTCGCCGGATGCATGGGCCACGGCGAGATCGTCGCGCCCGTCACGGTTCCAGTCAGCGGTCACCACCGCGATGGGGTTGACGCCTGCATCGACGCTCGACGGTGGCTCGAAGCCGCCGTCACCGGCGCCCAGCAAGAGCTTCACGTTCGAGGCGCGGTCGCACAGGGCGAGGTCAGGCTTCCCGTCGCGGTTCCAATCTCCGCTCGCGACGTCTTCGAGCTGGGTGCCCACGGGTGTGAGGGAGCCCGGGGCGAAGGTGCCGTCACCGCCACCCCGCTCGACCCTCACCCCGCTGGGCCCGAGGCGCACCACGTCGACCCGGCCATCGCGGTCGAAGTCTGCCGCGGCGAGGCGAACGGTCGGCCCCGCGGGGAGGCTCGCGCTGACGCCGGAGCCTGCGTCGGCGGCCCACCACAGCGTCGTCGCGTCCGTCCACACCAGGTCGTCGTGCCCGTCGCGGTTCCAGTCACCGCCGAGCACGTCGGCCACGTCGACCGCGCCGAACACCGCGCCCCGCTGCACGAAGGGCACGGTCCGGGGAGTCGTGTTGTGAAGCACGGTGAGCATGCTCTGGAGTGCGCTCACCGTGGCCAGGTCGGGCCGGGCGTCGCGGTTGAAGTCGGCGGCGACCACCGCGGTGACCCCGCGCGGAATCGTCACGGAGACCGGAGCGAAGAAGGTGCCATCACCGCGGCCCACAGCGAGCAGCACGCTGCTGCTCACCCCGATGACGGTGTCGGTAATCAAGAGATCCAACGTGCCATCGCCGTTCCAGTAGTCGAGCACCAGAGGCCCGGGGTTTCGCCCCAGGCCAGACAGCGAAGGCCGCGCGCTGAAGCTGCCCGCGCCATTCCCCGCGAAGAGCTGCACCACCCCCGATGACGAGTTCGAGACCGCGAGGTCCAGGTCGCCGTCGTCATCGAGATCGCCGCTGGCGAGGTGTTGCCCGCCGACCCCCAGCGGGAGCTCGGTGATGGGCCCCAGGCGCCCTGCGCCGGTGCCAAGCAGCACGTACACCGCGTTGCCGGTGGTGGTCATCGCCACATCGCCGAGCCCATCGCGGTTCCAGTCACCCATCACGAGCTGCACCGGGCTGACCGGAAGACTCGTGGGGGTCGCGCGAAGGAACCCGCCGTCGGGCTGCCCGCGGAACACGTCGACCGACGACTGGCAGGCGATCACCAGGTCTTCCCAGCCGTCCCGGTCGAGATCTCCCGAGGCGAGATCGATGGGAGCGCTCGCCACCGACAGCGACCCGGCCGGGGCAAACGTCCCATCGCCTGCGCCGCGCAGCACGGTCACCTCGCGCGAACCCGGCTGCGTGAAAGCCAGGTCGAGCCGGCCGTCGCGGTCCCAGTCGGCCTTCGCCAGCGACGCCGCCCCGAAGGTGACGGCACCGTTCGTGGTGAAGGCGCTGCGCTCGAACCAGCCGGCTGCGCCCGACGAGGCGAGCCACGTGTTCACCCCGCGTGCGTGGGCCACGGCGAGGTCTTGCCGGCCGTCGCGATCCCAGTCGCCTACGACCACGTCCGAGAAGGCGCCGCCGTCGAGCACGAGGCTGGCAGCGCTCGACAAGAAGGGCGGGGGGCCGATCTCGATCGACGCGGTGGCCCGGTCGAACCGCGCGTCGGTCACCGTGACTGACGCGAAGCCGGCGACCCCGGGGGCGTTGTACTCACCGGCGTGGTCCAGGCCCCCTCGGCCCGAGGTGAGCGTGAAGGTGTACGGCGGCAGGCCTCCGACCCCTGTGAAGCTGATTCGCTCGCTGACCGAGAGCCGCGCCGAGGCCGGGCTGATGGACAGCGGTTCATCCCGCTCGAACGTAGCGGTCACCACCGTCGGTCCGTCGATGGTGAGGGCGCAGAAGCCCAGGCCGTTGCAGCGCCCGCCGCTCCAGCCGACGAAGCGAGACCCCAGGGTGGGGAGCGCGGTGAGCGTCACGCTCGAGTTGGGCGGGAACACACCCGTGCAGGTCGCGCGACAGTCCAGGGGGCCGACTTGCGTGGTGATGGTGCCGCTCCCCGTGCCGGCGAGCATCACCGTGAGGGGCGGGTTCGAGATTCGTTCGAAGGTCGCCGTGAGCTCGGTGGCCTGGTTCACCGTCACCCGGCACGCGAGCTGCCCCATGCAGGCGCCCGACCAGCCCTTCAATCTCCACCCCGAGTCAGGGACCGCGGGCAGAAAGACCGCGGTGCCGCGGCGAACCTGGACCTCGCATTTGACGCGGCAGGGCACGCCCTGGACGTTCACCTGGCCGCCTCTGCCGTCGATGGACACCTCGAGGCGTTGCCAGTCAGGCTCGAAGGTGGCGGTGACCAACATCGCCTCTGTGGTGGTGACGACGCAGGGCTGTGTTCCCGTGCAGGGGCCGCCCCAGCCGGCGAAGCGTGACCCGATGGAGGGCTCGACCGTGAGGGTCACCTCGGTGCCCAGGGGGAAGAGCTCGCTGCAGTCGTTCTCGCAGTCGATGCCCGCGGGCGACGAGCGAACGAGGCCCTCGCCTGCGCCGACGTTGGCCACCACGAGCTGGTGGCCCGACGCGAAGGCGGCGACGACCTTCGTGGGCGCCGCCGTCAAGGTGCAGTTCTCGACGCCGGAACAAGCGCCCGCCCAGCCGAGGTTGACCCAGGTGTCGCGCAGGAGCGTGCCTCGCTGTTGAACGGAGGGGGTGGCGGCTGAGACGAGGGCGACGAGGAAAAAAGTGTGCATGTGCACACGCCGTGCAGTCCGTCGCTCACGGCGGGTGCGAATCCCCCTCGTCGGGGCCGGTCGTCGCTCAGCAGCGATGGCGTCTTGCCCGTAGGCGGCTCATGCGCTGCGTTCCGCGTACAGGGGGGGCTCTGCCGATCAGCGGCATGGAGTCTTCCAAGGCCGCTCCGCACGGGCCTTCGGCTCGACGCACGTGAGCACCGCGTCGCGCGCGATCACCTCTGAGTCGTGAAGAGACGCCTCGCCTCAATTTTCGGCAGAAGAATATTGCTCGCCGACGCGGACCACGAGCGCCGGGCGATGCTGCGCGGTCGACTTCACTCGATTCAAAACGGAAAGAAGGCCGACTCCACGACGCTGCTGCGCGCGACGCGCATTTACGACGGCAAGACCGTGCCCTCGGCCGACGTCGCTGAAGAACTCGGAGCCTTCGAGTTGGTGCTCAAGCAGACGGCGGGGCGCCCCGGCCACTTGTGAGGTGTAGGCTCAGGCATAGGTCCCGCCTTGGAGCGAAAGCTGATGACCGTCGAAGAGTTCCTCGCCCAGGACGAGCGCGTCGAGTTGATACGCGGTACGGCGGTCGAGAAGGCCGCGCCGTCGGGCGAGCATTCAAGTGCCCAGGGTGGCATCGAACGACGGGTTGGAAGCAAGTTCGACCGCAATCCGGGAGGCCGGTGGCCGGGCGGCTGGTGGTTCTTCGTCGAACTCGACATCCGTTTCGGCGCCGAGATCTTCCGACCCGACGTCTGCGCCTACCGACGCGACCGCATCAAGGAGAAGCCATGCGGCAGGCCGATCGAGCCGCGCCCTGACTGGGTCTGCGAGATCCTCTCTCCGAGCAATGCGAAGACGGACCGGGTGGAAAAACTCCAGACCTATTTCGCCGCGGGCGTGCCCCACTACTGGCTGATCGACCCCCTCGAAGGGAGCCTCGAAATCTTTCGTCGCACGGACCTCGCGTACGCGCTGGTTCAAAGCGCCCACCGCGGTCAGCGCCTCAAGCCCGAGCCCTTCGACGCGCTGGAGTTCTCGGTCGACGCGCTCCTCGGCGGAGAGCCCGAGCGCGACGACGACTGACCTCCGTCAGGGCTACGACCGTCAGCAACACCATCACCATCAAGCGCTTCGTCGAAGTCATCGGTTTGTCTTCCCCAAAAGCGCAGAGCCTACCGGCCACTCCAGAGCGCGGCCAGCGAGGCCGTCGAGCTTCTTGGCGAGCCGCACGCTTTCCCCGCGACCTGCGTCGGACTCCAGCCACCGCGCCGGATCGCTCAGGCGGCTGCGATCGCCGCCGATCTCCAGCAGGTAGGGTCGCCAGTACGGCAGGGCCAGCATCACCGCCGCGGCTCGGTACGCGCCGGTGCCGAACATGCCGATCTGCGCCGAGAACTGCCGGCTGAGGTTCTTCTCATCGAAGCCCAGAAGTGAGCCGAGGCCCGGGGGTGGTCCTTGCCAACGGGGCTGGCTCGAGCTGGAGCCCGCCTCGTCGAACTCTTCGTCGCGGGGCTCCTTCTTGGCGAGCAAAGCGTCGACCCGTTTCGTGAGGAGACGGTCGATGCCCAGGTGGGCCAGGGCGGCCCGACCCGCAGGCCAGCTCTGCGCGTGCACCAGCCACCGGGCGAAGTCCGCAGCCAGCAGGTAGAATTGCCAGGCCAGCGGCTGTGGCCCCGCTGCCGGAGCCAGCTCGTCGAGCCGCAGCGGCGCTCTTCCGGGCGGTGCTCGACTCCACGGCCCCGCAAGTCACCGGTGTAGACACAACAAGGTTTGCCGAGCAGGCGAATGACGTTCGCAGAGAGCCGAGCAGTAGCGACCTCGGTCGCACGGTCACACACGCGGAACTGCGTCAGGCAGCATCGACAGCGGGGCGCCCAAACAGCGTTGATCAAGGCAGGCGCTCCGCCAGCCAAGGCACCAGCAGCGATCCGACTGTCACAGCCGAAGGCCTCGCCAAGGTCCGTCGATTCTGCCTCAGTCGAGCGAAGCCCGGGCTCGCTCACCTGCTCATCTTGCGACCCAGGTACCCGACATCAGGCCGTGAACGTATTCGAGGTCGTCGCCGTGCCAGATCCCGCGGATGTTGGTTCTGTCAATCACAGACAGACTGTTCCAAAGTGAACTATTGCGCGTGACGGACATGCCAGCCTCTGCAACGTAGCCAGAGATCATGCCCCCGCTGATGATGCCCGAGATGTCGAGGCCCGCGGGTGAGCCCATGTGGATCTCACCATTGGGGTAGACGCCGCCGGTCACTGTGTACTGAACCGCGCTGAAGACTGTAATCCAGGATGCGCTCGTTATCTGGCCATTGGCGTCAATCTCGAAATGAAACTGCCCACTGAGCCAAATGCCACCGTCAGGACTACCGCCCCCGAGGACGGCGTTGTCGATTTGATCGTTGCCTGTGATGACGTTGCCCGTGCGGAGGAGGGAAGCGTTGCGCGAGGCGATGCGCTGCTCGTGCGCAGGCATGTTGAACTGGCCATCGATGACGCATGGGTAGAAAGCACTGGTCGAGGTGCAGGCCACGCTCACGCTTCGCGCTGCAGTTCCCCCAAACCAATGGACGCCGTCCCGCACCATGCGCCAATCGGTGGTGTGTGTTCCGGCGCTGGGGGCGACGAGCGGGATGTTGAACGTGTACTCCTGTCCGGGTGCCACGCTGTCTGCCGGGCCGAAGTAGATGCGTGTCCCCATGGTGAATGGATCCTGCTCGTTCACCGCGCCCAGGCGATACTCACCGGCAGCCGTCCAGGTGGTGTCACCCACGTTCCGCATGGTCACCGTGATGGTCGTCGCCTGCCCGCAGGACAGTTGAGCCGGGAGCGTGTGAACGACCACGGCGGCTTGATCATTCGTGCCGCCCGCGCCGCCGCCCGTGTCACCTCCGCCTGCGCCGCCGCCCGTGCCACCGCCGCCCGTGCCACCTCCGCCCGTGCCACCTCCGCCCGTGCTACCCCCGCCCGTGCCACCTCCGCCCGTGCCATCGCCGCCCGTGCCACCGCCGCCCGTGCCACCGCCGCCACCTATGCCGCCACCGACTGAGCCGCCGTCAGCTATCGGCGGATCAAATACGACCCCGGTGCCCCCGCCCGAGCCCCCACCGCTCCCCCCAGTGCCATCACCCCGGTCAATCTTCAAAGTCGAGGGGTCGCAGCCCAGAGTTGCAATCATGAGAACACCAATGATTTTGAGCGCGCTCAGCCTGCTGCCTTCAGTCGTTTGCATTGAACAACTGGAGCTAGCCAAAGTTGTGCGGAAGCACAATTGAGAACCGGTGTGCACAGTGGTGTTCACAGTCGTGCTCAGCCTCGGAGGCGCTCATCTAAGGAGAGCTCAAGCACCTCGCCGCTCTCGAGCATCGCGGGCGTCCACGCGACGAGTTAAGGCCCCGGAAGAACACGGCCGTACACATCGCGCTCATCTGGTGGTCGGTGACCTCGCCCTTCGTAGAGGCGTCGAGGAACGCGCGAATGTGTGCGGGGTCGAGGACCTTGTCGGTGCGACCGTGCTGATGCTGGTGGTCTTCCCCGGCATCTTGAAGTCCGCGCTCAGCGCCCGGCCCGGTGGTGGATGATTTCGAGGCGTCGCCGAAGATGCCCGAAGTCGACAGCAACCCCAGGTAGGTCACCGTGAGGCCCTCACCCCGCTTTGGAGACTTCTGAAGTACGCCCTCGACTTCGCTCGGGCTGAACGGATTTCGGCCGGTTCCGTTCGTGCCGACAGGGTTGGCCGAAATAGAAATGACTCCAATCACCGGTCTCCCCGAG
>JAYVFP010000045.1:0-18312 GCA_043773025.1 Archangium sp. | reverse complement strand
GCACTCGCTGGTGATGGCTTCCGGTGGCATGAAGGCCGGAGTACCGGGTTCGGGCATGATCCCCCGTCCGTCCGCGCCAGTCATCGCCGGGGGTTGGCCAACGCAGGCGAGACCGAAATCCGCGAGCTTCGCGTTCCCCTGCTCGTCGAGGAGGATGTTGGCGGGCTTGATGTCGCGGTGGAATACGTCTCGACGGTGGACGTACGCCAGGGCGTCCGCGATGGGGCGCAGCAGCTCGCCCAGAATCACACGCAGCGTGGGGTTGACCTTCCGACAGTACGTCGTGAGCTGCGCGCCCTGCACGAAGGGCATGACGATGAAGGGGTCGCCATCCGTCGCTGACGGCCAGCGGAAGAAGCTCATCGGTTTGAGGATGTTCGGGTGGTCAAGAACGAAGACGCTGCCGAACTCGCGCTCGAAGCGGACGTTGCGCGCCCGTCTGTCCGCCGCTGATTCATCGGTCGGAGGAATCGACAGCTTCAGCGCCGCCAGGAGTGGCGGCGCCGTCTGTCCGTCTCGCACCAGGTACACGGCGCCCATGCCGCCAGCGCCAATCTTGGACTCGACGACCCAGCCATTCACCACGAGCCCCGGCGTGAGGTAGTCGAGGTTGACGGGCGCGGTGGCGGCGCCCGAGGGGCTTCGGCTCGGAGGACTCGGCGAGCTCAGCTCGATTGGAATCGACCGTGGGCCGCTCGTCGCGGTCCGGACGGACGTCGGCGCCATCAGCTCGGGGAGCGGCAGGGCAGGGGGCGTCTTCTCGTCGTCCATTGTGTGACTCTCAGAGCTTCAAGTCGGTGAGGGTGACGTGGCGGTTTCCCGCCTTCTCGAAGAGCTTCAGAGTGAAGTGGTGGTCGACCCCCTGCTCCGGCGTCTTGAAGGCGACGACGAGCTTCGCCTCCTCACCCGGAGGGATGCCCTGGCTCATCTCCTGCGCGACATCGAGCACTCGCGCGTCAGCGGACGAGGAGTCTCCCGCGATGCTCACCTCCGCCCGCTCGAGCACCCAGTGCTTCTCCGGGTCCCGGTTCTCCACGGTGAGGACCAGGTAGGAGACGTCGAACAGGCGGTAGACGTGGTGCGTCTCGACGAGGAGTCGCGACTGCTTGTCCAGCTCGCGAGAGGGGTGCTTCTCGACGACGAAGGCGACGGGCTTGCGGAAGTCCTGACGCAGCACGAGCTGGGCCACCTTCACCGCACCCTTGTCGCCGCCCGACTGCTGGCACTCGTCGAGCCGGCTCTGCATCTCACCCAGCTGCACCTTGAGCGCCGTCGCCGAGTCAGCCGAAGCCTTCTTCTGGAGGTCGACGGTGATGTCGACGAACAGGTCTGTCACGCCCGGCACAGAGGTGAGGAGAAAAGGCGGAAGCAGCGTGCCGTCGGCGAGGGTGATTTGAAGAGTGACTGCCTCGCCGGGCGGGACATCCTGGGCCGGGAGCAGAATGAAGGCCTGCCCGCCCAGCACCTGGGACTCAGCCGGGAAGTAGCCCTTTGAGTCTGCGAGCAGACGCTTCTTCACCGGCAACGGGAAGGCGAGGGTGGTGGCGCTACCGCCAGCGACGTGGACCTCGATTTCGCGCGTCCCATCCGTCACCTGAATTGTCCGTCGAACCAGTTCCCGCTGTGCAGGTGCAGGAGCGCCCTTCGTCTTCACCTTCGCGGACGGGGCGGCAAGCAAGAGGAGGGTCGAGAGAACGAGCGCATTCATGGCGTCACCGCAGTCGAAGGAGTGGAAGGCTGAGCAGGAGTCGGCTCGAAGGGACCGGAGCGCCAGTCGAGAATCTCGAGACCGTCGGGATGCGCTCGACTGCGCGGGACGTCGAGCAGGACGAGATCCACCTGAAGAGAATCATCACTGCCACCGCCACCCACGAGCTTCTCCTTGTGGCGATGAAGCCGCGCCCGGACGTGTGTCTTGTCGCCGCGGCGCTCAACCACGTCGAGGGCCTCGAAGTCCAGCACCGTGCGCACCTGCGCGAGGCGGTACGTCTCGAGGAGTTTCTGAGCGGACGCTTCCTGCTCCATCTTCTGGGCGAGAGGCACGACCATCAGCGACACGGCCTCAGCCCAGGACTCATCCACGGTCGTGGAGTTCACGCCTGCAGTCAGACGCACGAAGCGCTGCGTGAAGGCCCGGATGGTGACGTCCGATGCCTTTCCCCTCTGCTCCCGGAGGAAGGACCGCAGCGCCCGACTGGACGCCTCGGCGCTCACGTACGTGCCTTGCCCATCCTCGGCGACGACGATGATGTCCGGCGGCCTCTGGGCGAGCTCGAGGCAGACCACGACGAGGCAGGTGATGACGAAGAGCTGACCTGCGAGCACCCAGTTCTTCCATCGAGACTGTTGCGCGAAGGCGGTCCAGACAGCAGGTGGTCCTCGAAGTGCGGCGGCGGGTTTCAATTGTCGGGCTCGGTGGTGAGAGGAGTCAGCGCTTCGGCAAAGGAGAGGGGACTCGAACTGTCGGCTTCGCTTCTTCTCGCGAGCCGGGCGTTGCGCGAACGTCACCACCCGGCGGAACGGGCGCTAATCCGAGCTTCACCTGCGCAGCCATGACGGCGGGCCGCCCCTCAGGCTTGCGGGCTGCGTCGTCACTGGGCCAGGGGAAGCCACCGGCCGAAGGGCCACCACCGCCACCCGCTGGGGCGGCTGCCTGCGCCGGAGCGAGGCCCGCAGCACCCTTCCCTGGGGGAGAGTGTTGCCCAGCCCTCGGAGTCGGAGCTGCTGCAGGGCCGGCCAGCGGGACGGGCTTGAGGGTCGGCACCGAGTCGTCCGCCGACGCTGGCGAGATGCCGCCCGCGCTCCAGAGGAAGGGCGGCGGCGCGGGCGCCGCTGCTGCTTGCCTCGGAAAGTCGATGCCGCCACCTGCGGCCACGTCGCGCCCAGCCGCCAAGTCAGCAGCGGGTGAGACGCTCGCCTGCGCGGGGACGATGCTGCCAACACCCTTCGCAGCCCACTGCGGCGCCTTGGAGCCTCCGTCGAGCGCGGGAGCTTCTCTGGTCTGGCTCGAGCTCTGCGGTGTGGGAAAGCGGGCTGGCCCGCCTCCGGCTCCGTGTCCGCCAACGACGCCGGCCGACTGGAGCGCTCCTCCTGCACCGCCACCTCCTGCGGCCCCTCCGCCACCCGCGCCCATCGAGGATGCCGTCATCGTACCGGCGTGCTTGCCGCCCATGCCGGCGACACTCCCCGCCGCCTTTCCACCCGCGGCCGCGGCACCGCTCCACGCATTCATGGACGACCAGCCAGAGCCCATCGCGCCCATGCCCGCTCCGGTGAGCGCGCTGGCGAGGACAGGGACGGCGAAGGCGGTGACGCAGAGAATCCCCGCGAGCGCGATGGACTTGTATGCGGACTCGTAGCTGTCCTGCGGCGTGAGCGCCTTCAGGGCGTACTCCGAGAGCAGCCCGACCAGCAGCGCCGAAACGAGCGGCCAGAGCAGCACAGAGACGAAGACGCGAAGCCACTTCGTTCCAGCGTCGCTTCCTCGCGGGACGGAGGCGGCGATCGCCAGCGGCCCCAACACGTAGAGCAGCATCGTCAGCACCTGACCGAAGGTGCCCACAATCCGGAACGCCGCCTGTCCAGCCAGCAGGATGAGGGCGACCACCGCGTCGATGAGCATCCCGCCGAGCGCGTCCACCTTCCCGGTGACGTGCTGCATCGCCAGCCCCGCGACATCTCGATTGGCAGCAGCCGCCCCCATCTCCTGTGCCTGGTAGTCAGCCTTGCTCTGCAGGAACGCCTGGGTCGCCGTCGCCAGCTTCGCCCAGGTCTCCTGCGGCGCGATGCTCCTCGAGACCCCGTCCAGCAACGCCGCCAGGCTCCCGAAGACGGAGCCATAGAAGGCCAACAAAACCACTACGACGATGGTGCGCCAGGCGACGGCGCCGAAGTCGCGGGGCTCCCCCGGGGCCTTGCCAAACGCTTCCACCATCAGCGCCACCACGAAGAGAAACGGAACGAAGGACGTGGCGATCCGCAGCGTCGTCCCGGTCCAGGCGCCAACGACTCCGCCGCCGAGGTTGACGTCCAGCACTGAGCCGGCGCCCGCGAGCGCCAACGACGGCAGCACCAGCACTCCAGCCACAAACCCACGCGACAGCGCCTTCATCGCGCACCTCTGCCGACTGCGTCAGGAGCGGTGAAGCGCATCGGCTGAGGCGCCATGTCCTGCGTGGCCGCCTTGAGCATCTTCTGGCGCTCGAGAATCTCCTGCAGCGCCCGCTTCTTCTCAGCGTTCTTCTCAGCGAGCTCAAGGGCCTGGAGTCGGTTGCCCACGGCCACCTGCTCGTTGAGCGAGGCGGTCTGTTCCACCTGCATCAACTGCCCGAGGTTGGCCGCAGCCTGACAGGCAGCCACCGCCCGGTTGTCGGTGCCGCGCAGGCACTTCTCCATTAGCGCCCGCGCCTGCTCCCCGGCGACGGTGGACTTCGCCGTCTGCGCCATGCTCCCGCTGATGGCCTTCGACGCCTCGACGTCCACCGTCTCAATGTCGTCTCGCCGCACGGGGCTCGTGCCGAAGGTCCTCGAGATGGAGTCCCGGGCCTGCCTCGCCGTAACAGCCTCTCTGAAGGCGACGCAGTCGCCGCCCCCGAGGCACACCTTCACCAGGCGCTGCAGTTCGCCCGTGCCGCGGCCCCACGACTCCGGCGACTGCAGGTCCCTCGCGAGCGAGTCCGCACCAGGAAGCACGGACGCGAGCGCGCTCTGCGGATTCGTGAAGACTGAGTCCGCGAAGGCGCCGAACTCCTGGAAGCCATCGATGGCGTCCTGGGCGAGACCCACGTACTTCGCCGTCTCGTCGTACGTCTGCTTCAGCTGCGCGAGCGTCTCGGCGACCTGGACGAACTCGGCGACGCCCTGAGCCACGAGCGTGGTCAGCGGACCGTTCTCTTCGCCGAAGATGCTGGCGTGAGCGACGTCGGGGAGCAGCAGACAGGCGAGGACGGCAGCAGCGAGGGGAGTGGGGCGGGCTCTCATGGCGGGGCTCCTTAGGGGCTAGGCAGCGTGCAGCGAGAGGCCCTTCGGGGCCCCATGGGGGAAGCGCTTGGCGAGCTGCTGGAGCAGCTCGAGCCGGGAGAGGTCCGGGTTCTTCTGCGCGGCGCGCTCGATGAGCCTCTTGTCGTCGCCGTCGGTGGTGAGAATCCAGTACGCCATCGGGTGCAGCGCGAGGCGCACCGTGGCGAGCCGCTCGCCGTACATCAGCAGCAAGTCGGAGAAGTGCCCGGGCTGCATGTCGAGGCCGCGGAAGGCCGCGCGCGTACGCGAGCTGAAGTGGAAGTAGTCGGAGACGACGTCGTGGCCGCTGCGGTGGCGGAGGAAGAGCTTGATGGGCGAGTTGCCGAGGATGGCGTCGCCCGACTTCGCCTTCACGAAGTCGCCGAACTGCTGGCTAATCATCCACATCGCGACGTCGAACTTCCGCATGACGCGGTAGCAGCGCTCAAGGAAGCGCTCCGCCGTCTCGTCCTGGCCCAGGTAGGCGTGGCCCTCGTCGACCTCCACCAGCGTGCGGCGCATCCGCGCCGCTGCGCGCGTGGTGATGGTCGTCATCACCGCCGCCATCGCGATGCTGCGCGTAATCGGCGACTTGGAGACGGCCGCCATGTCGAACGTGATGAGGCGCGCGTCGAAGCGCAGCGTGGAGGGCCTGTCGAGGAACGCGCCGTAGAGTTCGTCGCCCACGAAGAGCCCGAGCCGCCGGTGCACGTTCTCGCAGATGGCCTTGTCGTCGACGTGGGTGGCCTTGGCGCCGACGGCCTTGAGCGCCTCCCGGAAGGCTCGCATCAGCGGCCTCTCCTCGGGCCTCGCACTGAACTGCGACTCGTACGCGTGGCGCACCGCGCGCGCGACCATCTGCACGGTCAGCTTGTCGAAGCCCCGCTGGCCCTCTTCGCGGACGCAGAGCTCGAGGAAGGTGACGACGTCCTGCACGGCCTCCATGTCGAGCGTGCCGTCCGCGCCGAGCATCTCCTTCCACGGGCGAAACGGAGTCATCGCCGTCTTGATGTCGACGGGGAGGTGCACGCCGCCCAGGAGGCGCGTCATCGGCTCCCAGCTGCCGCCGTTATCCACGAGGATGGCGTCGATGCCGGTGGCGAGGGCGTCGAGCGTCAGCGCCCCCAGCGTCACCGACTTGCCGGAGCCCGTGTCGGCGACGACGAGGCCGTGGTGAGCCGGGGACAGGCGCTTGTCGAAGGGGTCAAAGCGGAACACGTCGCCCATGGGCGAAGTGAGGAGCGAGACGGGCTTCGCGCAGCCGCGCCAGGGCGCGAAGACGGGCAGGAAGTCGCCCGCGTTTCGGCTGGTGCAGGTCTTCTTCCGGAACTGGTACGCGCCCGCCCCGGGGAACACCGCCAAGAAGGCCGGGAGCTGGGACACCTCCTCGAGCAACAGCTCCGAGTTCCCCGCGCTGGAGAACGCTGCCCGGGCCGCTTCCGTGCGCTCATTGAGCTGCTCCATCGAGTGGCCATCCACCAACAGCGTCACGGAGAGCGTCACCAGCTTGGAGGCCATCGCGTTGAGCTCGCCGAAGAGGGACGCGATGCCTCCCGTCTTCGCCGCGTCTGAGGCCTGCTTCGCGATGGATTTGTCTGCGAGGAAGGGCACCGCGTTCCGCAACGACTCCACCAGTCCGTGCTGAGCGTTGAGCAGAAAGCGCGCGCGGCCCTGCGACTGCACCTGGATGGTGGTGGCGAGCCAGTAGGGGAACGGGCTGGGGCGGCCCTCGCCGTCCACCGTGGCCAGCTGCAGGAGCGCCTCTGACGAGAAGTAGCCGGTGCCCGCCTCCGGCAGAACTTTCAGTGTCATCGCGCGCCGGTACACGCCCTCCTGCCGCAGGCACCCTCGCTCCTCCTGAAGCTCCTCGCGCAGCAGCTGCTCTCCTTCCGTGTACTCGCGGAGGTGGGCTCCCTCTTGCGCCACCGTCGAGTCGCTCCAGAGCGTGTCGTGCACTTCGATGCGCGGAGTCGGCATGCGCTTGGCCACGTGGGTGGGGTTGAGGAGCTCGAAGTGCAGGCCCTGCACCTCCGGGACGCTCAGCTCGCGCGCCGATAGCCCCGCCTGGGCGAGCCGCACCTTGATGGAGTTGCGCAGGGTGCCGAGGTCCTTCACGCGAGCGACGTGCGCCTCGAAGGACAGCTTCCCCAGCGCGGCGAAGGGCATCCGCGCGCCAAGGGTGCCGCGCTGGAGCGCCGAGGTAGAACCCGAGCGGGAGAAGAAGAGGAAGAGCCGGGCGTTCCGCAGCGGCTGCCGGCTCAGCCACTCCGCGCGCGAGGCGACGAAGTTCTGCAGCGCAGGCTCCTGCGCTGACGCGTGGGTAGCTGAGTACGCCTCGATGTCTGCGGTGCCGTCCATGCCGACGCGGTAGAGGAAGTGCAGGGTGCACTCGTCGTCGAGCGCGGAGACGAAGCTGCGCAGCCCTTCTCCCGTGGTGGAGATCGCCTCCTCTCCGGCGAAGCGCGCGTCCAGCGGCGTCACCTCGAAGCCGCCGACGTAGTCGAGGCCTGGCGTGACGAGCACCGTCACCTCGCCCTCACGCAGCGTGCGCCAGAGCGGAAGGAGGTCTGCGAGCGAGGCTTCCTTCAAGGGACAACTCCGGATGTCGAGCGAACGTCGCGGAAGCGCCGCGCCGCGTGAGGGAAGGTTGAGTGGGACGCCGCCCGCGCGCCGGGCGAGAAGCGGCCGCCGTGGACGCCGCGGCGAGCATGAAAGAGCGCGAGGTGTTGCAGGTGCATCGACGGCTTTCCCACGGTGATGACCCGCAGCACGACGTAGGAGGCGAGGGTGATGATGAGGCCCGTTCCAGGCGGGAGCAGGACGGCCGTCACCCAGTAAACGCCCAGAATCACCATCACCTCCGAGGGGAATGCGAGCCCCAGGATGGTGTTCGCCGTGTCGATGCTGCGGTAGACGGTCGCGCGCACGTCGAGCTCCGCTTCAGTTCCGCAGCGCGGTGACGATGGCCGGAGCGCTCTTGATGACGAAGAAGAGCACCGCGCAGATGAGGGCCGCGTAGCCCGCGCTCCTCACCATGTCGGGCCGGAAGATGGAGCCTGCGAGGGCCACCACGATGGCGAAGATGCCCAGCGGCGCGATGATGAAGTTCGCCGCGAAGGTGAGGAGGTTGCCGCCCACCATCTGCTGGGCGAAGGCCGGCGCGGACATGCCGAGTGTCAGGAGGACGACGGTGGCCCTGGTGGTGAAGCGAACGAGCTGCCGGTTGGCGATGACTGCGGACGTTGGTTCCATTTTCACTGCTCCTGTTGAGGGGACTGCGGGGAAGAGGGGACGTTGGGCACGAGGCGCTCCCGGAGCTGCTTCAGCCAGGCGCGGGGCGAGGGCGAGCGGGGCGGCGCAAAGACGAGGAGACCCAGGAGCGCGGCCAGCACCGCACCGAGGAGCGCGAGCGGCAGCATGCCGGGTGCGTAGAGGCCGAGCGCCTCCGCGACGCCGACGAGCGCGGGGGCCAGCGTGACGACGACGAGCCACGCCATGAGCGCACGCGTCGCGAAGGAAGGCCCGCTCACGCCGCCTCGCTCTCGGACGCCTTCCGGCGAACGATTTGGAGGCGCTCCACGAGGAGCCACACGATGTAGTCGCGCTGCGACGTGACGCCGAGCCGCTGCATGTCCGCCTCGAGCGCAGCCTTGGAGGGCGTCGGCAGGTCGAACAGGGTCAGGCTGTCGTACAGAGCCCGCCGAATCGCCGTGGAGAGGGGGACTCGTCCCTGCTCCGTCAGGCGCGGTCGAGTACCCGGGGCGAGGATGATGCTCGTGCGATCTCGCTTCGTCGGGTCAACGCTGCTGTCACTGCTCCGCGAACGCGCCATGGACGTCCTCCATAACGAGAACGTCTCATAAACATACTCAACATGTCAACGACGACTATTTAGAGCGTGCCTTTCGCGCCACGGGTGGAGCGGGCACGACGTCCGGCAGCCGCGCGGCGGTGTCGGAGATGAGAGTGAGCACCAGGTCGCGGAGTGATGCCTCGCGGGCCGTAGCCTGCGCGGTGAGGGCAGCCTGAAGGTTTGGCGTCAGGCCGTAGGTTCGGCAGAAGTCGAGGAGCCGATTGACGGTCGCGTTGTACTCAGTCTTCTCGAGCCCCGAGCAGTAGAGGATGAAGGCGTCGTTGGGTCCGGTGACGTTGAGAGTCGTGCGATTGGTATCGCCCTTAGCCAGCACCATTTTCGGCAGTGGCACCACGGGAGCCTGCAGAGCCGCCGCAGTGACGAGATTCTGCACGTGCTGCATGGGGGTCGCGTGGACGGCAGCTGCAGCCGCGTAGAGCCTCGGGACGCTGAGCTTCGAGAGCCCCCACATCCGAAGGAACTCCATCTCCGAGTTGAAGGTCTCCGTGAAGTTGCGACGAAGCTCCACGCTGCGCTCCTTGAGGAACGCGTCGTTCTCAGGGCGGATGTGGAGGCCGCGGGGCTCCGAGTCGGTCGGTTTTGGGGTGCGCGCCATGTGATATTAACTATCACACCACGCCCTGCTGGCGCCGCAGCATCCGCATGCTGAAAAAAGCACCCGCTGCACGGGTCGCGGGAAGGCGGCGGTCTGTACCGCATCGCCTCGCTACCGTAGTGAGCTCCGAAAAACGGGGGCCACTTCAAGCTCTCCGGCGACTGCGCACCCGGAACTCAGCCCACGAGCGACTCGCTCTCGGCTCCCTCCGCGGGTATCAGCGCTTCGAGGATGCGCGTCGCTGCCCGGCGGATGTTCTCCCCAGCGGCCGCCACCGCCTTCGTTGCATCGTCCCCAGTGGCCCAGGTCGCGATGTAGGGGAGGGTGAAGCTCGAGCTGTCGAGCCCCAGCGCGTGGCAGACGACGAACGAGGTCGACTCCGCCTCGACCTCTCGCACCGCCGCGTCATGGTGTTCCTCGTCGCCGTGGAGGATGGCGTGGGCGAGCTCGTGCACAAGCGTGGCGAGCTGCTGCGCGGGCGTGGTGTCCGTCAGCACCACGATGGACTTCGTCGGACGGTGGAACCACCCGTAGGCCTTTGAGTCTCCGTCTCGGCGCTCGCGCACCTCGATGCCGCTTACGTGGGGGAGCGTCAGCGCCACCTCGCGCAGCGTCTGCACCGTGTGCGGGAAGTTCTCGGGGCCCACGAAGTCACGGGGCCGCACCAGCGCCAGCTCCGGGCCGTCCGTCTGGGGCAGGGCGAAGACCGTCAGGTAGCTGAAGCCCACCAGCTTCCTCTCCTGGCCGCCGTCGGACTCCTTCGCATTCACGATGCGGGGACGGAGGACGACGAAGCCCTTCTCTCCACGTCGCACCTGCCGTCCAAGCTGGCGCCAGGTGTTGAAGGTCGCCGCGTGCTGGCCGGAGAGCCCCTGGGTCACGAGGAGGATGATGTTCCGGAAGCTGAAACGCCCGATGCGTGTCGGACCCAGTACCGCCATCGCCTCGAGCGTCTTGCGCCAGTCCTCGGAGGTCTGAAGTTTCTGCAACCCCACCTCGAGCTGCGCCTTCGCCTTCGCCACCCTTGCCTGCACGTCTTCCGGCTTCGTCGTGGTGCCCATGTCGCCTCCGTTCGGGCGCGGCTCATCCGCGCCGCCCTCACGAAGCGGGCGGCGAGGAGGAGCCGTCAGCCGGGAAGGGCAATCGCGACGAGCGAGGTGCCGCACGCCTCGGGAGCCGCAGAAAACTCATGGAGGCAGAAGCGAAAGGGGAGGGTGTCCAATCGTGAGGAGCCGCAGGTGGTGAGAATGGCTCTCGCTGCACCCGTGCAGGTCGCTCCGATGACGTGCCCTCAACGTGGACCGTCCCCCCAGCGTATGCGCGGCGGATCCACTCAGGGCTCTGTGCCCGTGCGGCACCACGGAGAGCACCACGGAAATCATCATGCTCGTTTGGGGCCTGATGTCCGTGTTCCGCCGGCACTGGGTGCAATGAGGCTGTGGTGGACGATGGGCAAGGGTGCGCGCTACTCGCCGTCGTCGTTCCTGCCCGCGAAGTAGGCGCGCACCACCTCTGAGACGGGGTCGAGTTCGCGGACCGCCTTCGCGACGAAGACGCCCACGACACGAAGCTCAGGATAGGCCGTTCGCAGGATGGTCTTCGCGGCTCGAAAGTGCGTGCCCTGGGTCATGACGTCGTCACAAAGGATGATGCCGTTCGCCCGCAGCGGCTGCTGCTGTGGAACCACCTCGTACATCGCCAGGAGCTCGTCCACCGTGGGACGAACATCGCTCTCGTGCGCAGCGGCCATGCTCTCGCGCTGGCGCAGGAGCAGGCGCACGTCGACTTCAGGACCTCCGGCAACGAGGCCGCGCACAATCTGCTCCATGCGGTCGTCGTAGTCGGGGTGTTCGACGGTCTTCAAGGGCGGCATCGGAACGAGCGTCCACTCGGCGAGCGCCGGCAGGGCGGCGGGGAGGTTCAGCGCCGTCCGAAGCTCGACGATGCACTGCTGAATCGCACGCGACTTGTAGTGGTACCCGGGGGAGCCGCGCGACGACGGCTTCTTCTTGAGGTTGTAGATGAGCTGGTTGGTCTCCGAGTAGTCGAAGCCCTTCCGCGAGGTGAACTCCCGAAGGTAGTAGCACTCGTCATCTCGCTCGAGAGACGACCGATTCGGAAGGTCGAGCTCGTCAACGCGGCTGAGACGCACCGCTCAACCTCGTCAGGATGTCCTCGGTCCTTCGCACCCGAACCGCGCCCTGGCGCTCGAAGCGGGCCGGCCAGGTGAGCTTCGGGTTCTCGAAGCAGCTGTTGAGGATGAAGAGCTTTCGCTTCTGGTGGAGAGCCTCGCGCGCCTGCACGAGCGTGCCCGAGGTTTCGCCCGCCTCCACGATGATGGTCGCCTCGCTCAGCGCTGACATCGTCTTGTTCCGCTCTGGAAAGAAGAACCGATTCGTTGATGGGTTCTGGACCGAGTAGCGGACGAAGGGGACCTGGCTGATGACGAGAAACCGTTCCGCGAGCTCTCGCTGAAGGTCCGCGTTCTCCCGCGGGTACGACTCAGAGAGCGGGGTGCCCAGCACCGCGATAGTGCGCCCACCAGCCTCGAGGGCAGCACGGTGAGCTGCGGTATCGATGCCTGCAGCGAGACCAGAGACGATGGTGTAGCCGGCGCCGACCAGCTCGGAGACAAGGCGCCGCGCGCGACGCAGCCCTTCCTCCGTGGGCTCTCTCGTTCCAACGACCGAAACGCACGGAGTCTCGGTCAGCGCCCAGGTACCGAGGAAGTAGAGGAGCTCAACCGGGTAGCGCGCATCGCGAAGCTTCCTCGGGTACTCGCCCGCGCCGTGGATCCGCACGCCGAAGTCCACGATGCCGCCCTTGCGTGCGAGAGCGAGCGTTCGTTCCGCGAGCTGTTCCGCCTCGTCTGCGCCCACGAAGTCGGAGGGAAGGAGGTCCTCTCCGCGAGCACGGAAGCGGTCGGCGATGGTCTTGAAGGTCGCGCCATCCTGCATCCACAGTGCCTCGTAGGCGCCGAGTTCATGGCGAGGAGAGATGGAGGGCAGGGCGAGTGCGGCATTCATGGCGAGGAACGCACGATACCACTCCGATCAAGACAAGGCGCCAGTCGGATCGGCCGGATGCCGACGTGCGGCGCCTAAACGCCCGGCGGCACCCCTGAACGCGGAAGGCTCCCAGCAATTCGCCAACGTTCTCCGAGGAGACCGCGCCCGTTCCCTCGGGTGCAGCGGAAAGCTCCCAGCACGCGCTGAATCTTCGGGGGTATGTCCAACAACCCCGAAACCGTCCCCGTAGCTGACACTCACCTCGAGCCGAAGAAACTGCGCCTGTACGAGCGGCGCCGCCCGCGCCCGCCGCAGCCCATGCCGAGGCCCCCGCGCCCGCATCTACTGCTCAGATCGGAAGGATGATCGCGAGATCCACCCGAGAGAGGCGAGGAATCCGGCTGCCGCCTCACGGCGGGGGGAGCGGCTTGCCGATCAGTCCAAGCAGTCGCATTGTTCCCCAGAAAAAGACGACGAAGGCCGACGCGCCGAGGAACCAGCCCGCGACCGCGAAACCACCACGCACGAAAAGTGACTGCCCCTCGCGCGCCACCCAGATCTGAGACGCCATCCACACGCCGCCAAAGAAGGCCGCGATCGGCTGGGTGGGTCCCAAGACGTGGCGGCCCGTCACCTTTACCGCGAGCCATGACGGGACCGCCCAGAGCGCCCCGGCCAGCATCACCAAGCGAATCTCGCCCATGCCGCGGCGCGTAGCCCTTCGCTGCGGATGACACCAGCTCGCTGCCCATCCGAGGGCGCTCCGCAGGGCGCATGCGGACGCGCCATCGAGGAGCCACCACCCTGCGACTGACCCCGGGCGCCCCGTCCCACGGACCAATACGGACGCTCCACCTCGCCCTCTCACTCCACGAGAAAGACGCCGACCTCTACTTCGTGCGCGAAGCGGAGCTGGCCGACGCGCGCGCGCTGCGCTTGGTACAGCGCCGCTCAGGTTCAACGAAACGATTCCAGCCAGCGAGGTCGCGGAAGACGGGTCGCGTAGCACTTCATTTACCGATTGAGGTGCGCGTTGGCGCAGGGCGATCGCATCTGACTTTCCGAGAGCCGAGCAAGCTCGATCCCTTGGGTGAGGGTGGCCCAGCCAGAGTGCAGGGTGGACGAGCGCGAGCGGACGCTGCGCTCCTTGCAAAGAGCCGAGCCGATGCGGGGAGTGCTCCGCTCAGGTGACGAAGTGGAGGTCACCGCGCGCCGCCAGATGGAGGCTGCGCTGGAAAGACTGACGTCGATTTCGTGCACCTGCATTCACGACCGGGGGGGGGTCACTACCGCTCACGCCGACCGGCAGTGGATCTACTCTGGCCGCCGCAAGCGGATCAGCTTGTGGCCGCCGCGCCATGCCTCGCGCGCGGGCGCGTGTAGGCGAAGTTCGACCAATTACGGCCGGTTGCTACCGGAACCCCAGATGCGCGAGAGCATGAAAAAGTCGGGGCAAGGGTCGTGAACGGAGAGCTCGAGGCGGCGTTCCGCCAGTGGTACCCCGGGATGAAAGCAGCGAACGACCCGCAGCCCGCACGCAGCCCGCGACCGTACGCGAAGCCGCGTAGCCCCCGGTTTTCTATGCTCTCCGATCCGATGCGTGCCGGGGGCGGCCCGCAGAATCCAGCTAGCAATTGACCCTTCCGCGCTACCGGCCCTGCAGCCGCGCCGTGCTCAATCGATCAAAACCCCTGTGCGGGCGTACTAGGTTCTGTCCCGCGAAGACAAGGCAGTGAAGTCCCCGTAGATTCTCCTCACACAGCGTTACCGGAGCCGGCATGTCGAAGAAGCGCGTCCACGAGATTGCCAAGGAGCTCAAGCAGCACGGCATCGAGCTCGACAACAAGGAGGTCGTCACCGAGCTGGTGTCGCTCGGCCACGACGTGAAGGGCCACTCGTCCTCCCTCGAGGACGACCAGGCCACCACCGCGGTCCAGCGCATCCTGGACAAGCGCACGCCGCGGGGGGCCGCGCCCCCCGTGGCGGCCAAGGGCTTCGTGGTGAAGCGCGAGGCAGGGGGCACCAAGACGGCCACGCCACCCGTGGCGGCCAAGGGCTTCGTGGTGCTCCGCAAGGTGGGCGCGGCCGTCCAGCGCATGCTGGACACGACCAAGCCCTTGGCCGCGCCCCCCGTGGCGCCCAAGGGCTTCGTGGTGAAGCGCAAGGTGGGCGACCGCTCCTCCGCAGGGCCCCAAGTGGCAGGGGGCACAAAGACAGTCGCCCCCCCCGTGGCGGGCAAGGGCTTCGTGGTCAAGCGCGAGGCAGGGGGCACCAAGAGGGCCGCGACTCCCGTGGCGCCCAAGGGCTTCGTGCCGCGCCGCAAGGTGGGCGTCCCCGCCTTCGAAGAACCCGGCGTAGGGTCCCATCGTCCGAAGGCCCCACCGCCATCAACGCCTTCCGAAACCCAGAAGGAATCGCGGGCTTCGACGGCACGTCCGAGCCACCTCGTCGTGGATGCTTCGAATGTCTGTCGTACCTACAAGCGACCGAACCTGAGGCGACTACACACCGCGGTGAAGAAGCTCCGGATTGAGTTCCCTGGCGCCGAGGTCCGCGTCATCGCGGATGCCTCCCTCTCTAGGGAGCTATCAGCTGAGGACCGCGTCGAGCTCAACCAGTACCATCAGACGGGGAGATGGGAGCAGGTCTGCTCACAGAGAGAGGCAGATGCGGTGGTCTTCAAGTACCTGGCAAAGCACCCGAATGCTTGGGTTGTGAGCAATGACAACTACCGCGACTGGTTGAAGGCAGGAAAGGCACCGTCCGACTTGGCCTCCCGCCAGGTCCGCTTCCATATCGACCCCAAGGACGACGACTTCTTCATCGTGGAATCCCTGGTGCAACCGCCCCGTTAGTTCTCCGGCACACCGCGGGCTGGACCCAGAGTGTCTTCCTTCACTCGAGGACCTGCGGCTTTGGGCTGTCCGGGTTCTTCTGCGATGAGTCGACGCTCGATTTTGTCGCCCACATGATGCTGATTTCCGTGAGCCCACAGCTTGCCCTGCTCGTGTTCGCCTGGGGGGATTCGTTGCGCGATCCCTGCCCCTGAGCTTGTGCCGCCGACGCACTGCGCCAGGGAGGTCGAAAATTCACACAAATCGCGGCGTACGTCCGTTGGTTCTAATGCCATGAAATGGCATGGCCCAACCCTGGCCTGTTCTGAATGTGATGTCTCAACTGCTCTTGAGGAGAATCCATGATGCGGGGCGCTGAACTTCTCACCCTCTTGCCGGGTCCTCCTGAGTTGAGTCCCTTCTTTCCGGTTCTGAGGACGCGCATTCTTCACCGCCATGACTCGTCGGGCTGGGAGGGTTTGGTCGAGCGTGTCGTGGCTCTGGCCGGGCAGGCCGAGGACATCTTTGGTGAACCGGACCGGAACCAGTACCTTCAGCAACTGACCAAACTCCTTCGCCGAGGGGGGTTCCTTCCCAATAGTCCTCTCTTGGTCAATGCCGCAGAATCGACGCGCAGTCTGTTTGCTTGCTTCGCCCTGGACGCAAGCGCTCCGCCTGAACGATTCATCTCGGTCGTGAGGGCTGTGCACAACGGCATGGGGGGAGTGGGGTACGCGCTTGACCACATCCCACGTCCCCTGAATGTCGCGCGGTTCATCACGTTTGTCGATGACGACACGGGAAAGCACCAGAAAGGTCGGCCGAGGCCAGCATCCAATGCTGCAACAATCGACTTGCTCCATCCGGCTGCGGCGGAGTTGCTCAAACTTGCGGGGACTCTGCGATTTACCAACCTCAACGTCGGAGTCACGGACGCCTTCATGAGCGAACTGGCGGCGGGGAGTGCGGCATCAAGGGGGCTGTTTGCCGACGTTGTGAAGTCGATTCACGCCACGGGTCAACCCGGAGTGGTTTTCACCGATCGCATCCCACGCATCGCTGGAGAGGCTGAGCCGACGTTCTCTACCAATGTTTGCGGTGAGGCACCCTTGGCTGCTGATGAGTCAGGGTTGTTGGGCTCTCTGAATTTGCTTCAATTCCTGACGATCGACGAAGCAGGCCTGTTTCGCCTCGACGAAGAGCAGTTCGTGCTCGCCGTCAGGGTCGCGACCCGCTTTCTGGACGGGATGCACGACCTCCACCAACACCCATCGGAGCGCCTCCGCGCCAACTCGCTGGCAACCCGCAAGATCGGCGTGGGGATCATGGGGCTTGCCCAGTATCTTGCCCTCATCGGATGCCGCTACGGCGGCCAAGCGTCCTTGGAGGCGGTGGGGCGGGTAGGGCGGCTTTTGTCTCACGCGGCGAACGCCGAATCGAAACGTCTCGGGACTGCTCGAGGTGTCTTTCCTGCTTGGAGGTCGGCCATGCCAATCCCTGGCCGAAGGAACGCGATGACCGTCGCGATCGCGGGCACCGCGACTCTTGCTCTGCTCGTCGGAACGACAGGCGGAATTGAGCCCATCTTCTCTCTGATGGCCCGCCACCGAGTGATGGGCCACGAGGTCCCATGCTTCGACGCGGCGGTCCGAGTGCTGTGTGAGCGGGCGGGGTTGGACGCGACTGCCGTGCAGTCTCGCCTTCTTGCTGGTGCACCCACGGCCAAGGTCTTGGGGGTTGAGTTGGCGGACCTGCTCCCGACTGCCCATGAGGTCCCGGGTCACGAACACGTGCTTGTCCAAGCTGCGTTGCAACGAGAAATCGACGGCGGAATCACCAAGACGATCAACTGTGCCGCCGATACGTCTGCCGAGGAAATGGGGAACTGGCTTCGACTGGCGCACCGGCAGGGCCGTCTGGGGCTAACGATCTATCGGGCCAACACCTTGCCCGACCAACCTGTTCAGCAGGCGACCGCGACGGTCGAGGGCGCATGAGATCCCTCTTTGTCTCGGTCGATGGCCCGAAGGGAGTTGGAAAGACGACGCTGCTCGACGCAGTCGAGAAGGTCTTCCAATCTGATATCGAGGTAGGCCGCTGGATCGAGAAAGACCTCGACCCTGGCCGCGGAGAGACCCTCCGCATGCTGTCCGCGCAACGGCAGCAGTTCTCCGTCGCGCGAGAAGAGTCGATTGTGGCCTCGCTGGCGAACGGACGAGCGACGATTTCGCAACAGATTAATTCTTGGTTGTCAGGAACTCCGCGGCTCCTTCTGATTGACCGGTGGTACCCTTCGGACGCGGCTTTCCGCCGGGGAGTGCCCTTCGAACGATGTTTGGCGGAGAATCTCCGGCGCCGCGTCCGTCAGCCAGATCTGGCTATTGCTCTGCTCTGCGCGGCGAAGGTCTCTTGGGCTCGCGCCTCTGTTCGAACCCGAGGTTTGGACAGCAGCGTCATCGCGGACGAGCAGGAACACGCGGCATCGACCAGTTCCTTCGACGCGGCGGCTCGCGCTCAGGGCTGGTTCGAGGTCCGCAATGAGGGCAGCTTCGAGGCCAGCGTGAGACAGGCCAGTGACCGCATCTGGACACTGCTTGATGCACCAGGAATGGCATCGTCCACTCCATCTGGCGAACGATGACGGCGATCGCGTCGGACGATAAAATGCGCGCCTCGCTCGAGGCGTGCCAATGGTTGCAGGAGAGCGAGCAGGTCTCTGCGCTCACGGCGCTGCTGGGCGAGAAGGTAATCACCATCGAGGCGCTCCGGCTGGGTGAGCGCCTGAGCACGAGCCGCGCGGGGGCCGCTGGGGAGCGGGGGAAGCAGGCGAAGGCCCAAGCCCAGAAGAAGGAGGACCTCTGGAACGAGCTCACCGGGCTGCGCAACGACGTGCAGCACGCGGGCTGTACCGGCTCGCGCTCGTCCCGTGGATCCGTCCCACGCTCGTCACGGGGTTCCACTTGTGACGCGCGAAGGCAGGCCGCGATCAGCGGCCTGCTGACG
>JAYVFP010000044.1:0-18347 GCA_043773025.1 Archangium sp. | reverse complement strand
GCTTGGTGACGGAGCTCCGAGCGATTCCTGCCGCAAAATCGATCCCTTACGGCTCGCCGCCTCTTCGCCTTCACGGATTGGGGTCGGGATGAGCGGTGCCCGTTCGCTACTTCGATCAACCCTGCGAGCGGAGTCGAGGCACCAAGTGGAAACGTAAATTCGCCCAGCCGCTTAAGGCGCTGCGGTGGTGAGGGGTGTGAGCGGCTTGAGCCACCACCCCTCTCCGAGCTTTGCCCGCCACGACTCGGCGCTCAACAGCGCCTCGAGCTGGGTGGCAGACCTCAAGAAGTCATCGGTCTCGACTCGCCAGCGTGCGCCTTCAGTGGCGGCGAGCTTCAGGCCCATCGCGCGGCTCATGATGGTGACGTACTTCGCGCGCGCGGCCGCCTCGTCAGCGAGCGTCTGCGTCTGCAGCCTGGCCAGCACCACGCCCGCGGCACGCCGCACGAGGAACAGGCGCTGCGCCCTCGCGGCGGCGATCACCTGCGGCCGGTTGTTCACTTCGTTCGCCAGCAGCCACGCGTCTTCGGTCACGAGGGAAGCCAACAGCTCGCTGCTGCGGAGCGCCTCGGTGGGGTTCCCCAGGCGGTCGAGCGCGAACGAGCCCGAGCGCTCTGCGTGCAGGCTCAAGGCCGCGCCGAGCTCGCCCAGCACCGACTCCTGATCGCGCAGGCCGCCCACCGGCTTCAGGCTGACGCGCACGTCGTTGGGGCCCGGCGCCACCGTGAGCGGGAGCGGGTTCTTCTTCGCGGCCTCAGCGAGATCGAGCGTGAGCCCCGGTTTGCCGTAGACCCCGAGCGTGCCCAGCGTCTGCACCGCGCGCGCAGCGACCTTGCCTTTGGGGAACTCGGCGTCGACCACCTCGGGCGCCTTGAGCAGGCGGGGGAGATCACCCCGGGTCAACGCACTGACCGGCAGCTTCACCGTCGCGTCACTGAGCGCCTGCAGGGTCGAGGTCCATTCGGCGTCGGTGATGGTGAGCACGTCTTCAGCCGACTTTTGAAGCGCGTCGAGATCGAGGCCGCGGGTATCGGCAGCGAAGTCGAGCGGTGAGGGGAGTTCGAGGGCGATGAGCACCGCCTTCATCTTCTCATCGCGGCGCACGATGGCCGCCTCGATGCGCAGCGCGGCCGCGTGAGAACCGTTCCACAGGGCTCGGCGTTTGACCGCGCTCTTTTCGCTCACCAGCAGCTTGTTGAGGTCGCGCCAGGGCAGCTCTTTGCCGTCGACGGTGAAGGTGGTGCTGGCCTCGAGGTTGGCGAGCGCCTCTGACTCTGCAAAGACGCCCCGGGCGAGCAGCTCGCCCCCCAGCCAACGCTCGAGGTTACCGAGCCTTTCGGCGTCTGCGGGCCTGAGTTCACGTGCGCGGCGCAGCGTCGTCAGCGACTGCCTCGAGAAGAGCGCGTCGTGGCCCTTGGTGCGCGCGGGGAGATCGAGCGGGGCACCGGTCGTCCAGTGACGCCAGAGCGCATCGTCGATGGCTCGCACGACCTGGGCGACCTCTTTCTCGAGCGCGTCGGCCTGGGCGCCGAGGCGCTCGGCTTCGGTCACCCCCGCATCAAACGGGGCGGCCGTGACGTCGGCGATGGGCGCGTTCTTGGGGCACCCGGCGAGGACCAACAGCAGTCCGAAAATGCGCGGCGAATTCATCGTGCAGACCATAACCCTCCAGCAGCGTTCGCCCATTTCCTTCAATCGTTCAGCCGTGGGAAGAGGCACGCCATGCCTTTAGAATCTCAGTGGCGAGCGGCGCGTTTGCGCATGCAGATGTATGCGGCCCTTCGTGCGCACTTCGGGGCCGCGGGGTACCTCGAGGTGGAGACGCCGACTTTGGTGCCGACGCCAGGGCTCGAGCCACACATCGATCCGTTCGAGGCGCCGTTCATTCCACAGACGGGCGTGGGCGCGCGGCGATCGTTGTGGCTTCACACCAGTCCTGAGTACGCGATGAAGCGCCTGCTCGCGGATGGAAGTCCTCCGCTGTTTCAGATCTGCAAGACGTATCGGAACGGGGAAGTGTCGGGCACGCACAACCCCGAGTTCACGATGCTGGAGTTCTACCGGCCGCACGCCGACTACCACGCGATCATGGACGACCTGGAGAGTGCATTGGCTGCGCTCCCTCTCCCCCAGGGGGGAAAGGGGCTCTTCTCCACTCAGCCGTACGAGCGCCTCACGGTGCGAGACGCCGTGCTCCGCCACACCGGAATCGATCTCTTCGAGCACCCCGACGGCACTTCTCTTAAACGAGCCGCGAAAGAAATCGGAGTGCACACGGGAGCCTCGACCGACTTCGACGACGTCTTCTTCCACATCTTTCTCGAGCGGGTGGAGCGCAAGCTCGGCCACGGTCGGCCCACGTTCCTCATCGAGTACCCCGCGTCGATGGCCTCGCTCTCCAGGCTCAAGCCGGGAGATCCGCGCGTGGCCGAACGGGTCGAGCTGTACGCAAACGGCCTCGAGTTGGCGAACGGCTTCTCTGAGTTGATCGACCCCATCGAGCAGCGAAGACGTTTGACGGAAGAGCAGGCGCTGCGCCGTTCACTGGGCCGGCCGGTGTTCGACCTCGATGAAAAATTCCTCGATGCGCTGCCGAAGATGCCGCCTTCAGGGGGCATCGCAGTGGGGCTCGACCGGGTGTTGATGTTGCTGCTGGGGGCGACGGAGATCGCCGACGTGCTGCTCTTTCCCGCGCGGGATTTCGTCTAGTACGTCGCCACAGTGAATCTGACCTGTCGAGAACGCCACCGTTCGCATCGAGCGCAGTCGAGATGCCACGCCTGCGCGATGCGGCAGTGCTCCCTCGACTGCTCTCGGGAAGACCGGTGTGAAGGCGGCCCACCGATCATCTTCACTGTGGCGAGGTACCAGGTCATGCAGCGTGGGCGGCTGCCGGTTATCCCCCCGGTCATGATTCGCGCAGCCTTTTTGGGAGCCCAGTTCGTCGGCCAGTTGAGCAGCCGCAAGATGGAGAACGTCGAGGTGGTGTGGGCCGGGGCCTCACCGAAGCTCTTTGCGGCTGAGGTGCGGTCACTCAAGCCGACGATCGTGGTGGTGGACCTCGCCGAGTTCGCAGACGGCTCTGATCAGGAGGTGCGTGAGTTGATCGAGGGCTGCGCTGCCGAGCTTTCGATCGTGACGTACTCGTTTGCGCGGCGGCAGCTCATCCGAAGTCTGCAGAGCCAGCAGGTGCGGGTGCTGCCGTCGCCCATCACGCTCGACTTGTTGCAGGCGCACTTCGCACCCTTCATCATCCGCAACGTCCTCGAGTCTGCCCGTAAAGAAGGGTCTTCCATGGAGCAGTCGCTGGTTCCCCCGAAGTACACGCGTGAGCAGCTGGGCAAGTTGATGGAGATCGCCAGCGCCGTTCAGTGCGAGTGCCCCAACCACGTCGCGCAGTTGGTGGAGAAGCTGCAGGCGTTCGAGCGCTACTCGAAGGACTGTGAGAACCGCAACGATGCCGATCGTGCGGTGCACGCTGCGCTCTACAAGTCGAGCGCGCTGGCACGGGCCGAAATGGAGAAGGCGCTGACGATGTTGATCGCGCACGAGAAGATTCAGCTCTAGCGCTCACCGGTGGCATCTCGACTGCGCTCGATGCGAACGGTGTCGGGGCCAACGGTGCACAGTTCGTGTAGCGTTTGCTTGTGCCATCGAAACCCCAAGAGCTGCTTCGCAGCGCCTTCTCTGGTGCGGCCGCCGTCGGAATCACCGGCGCGATGTCCTCCATCGTTTCCGCGCTGAGCTTCCTCGACGAGCGCGCACCTGATCGCGCCATCTTCGTCTGGGCCGACTCCATCTTGAAGGCCTCAGGCGTACGCACCGAGTGCCGCGGCATCGAGAACCTGCCGCCCGGCAACTTCGTGCTCTGCGTCAATCACCAGTCGAACTTCGACGCGCTGGTGCTGTTCAGGCACATCCGCCGGCACATGCGGTACGTCGCGAAGGCGCAGCTGCAGAAGGTGCCCATCTTCGGGCCCGCGCTCCGGCGTGCGGGCAACATCTTCGTGGATCGTACGGGGGGGGCGGGTGATCGCGAGAAGCTGATGGACGCCGCGGCCGCCGTGCGCGACCGGGTCAGCGTGGTCTTCTTTGCCGAAGGCACCCGCAGCGACGACGGCCTCTTGCGGCCCTTCAAAAAGGGCGCAGCGGCGATGGCCATCGAAGCAGGCGTTCCGTTGATCCCCGCGGCGCTCGCTGGCACGCATCGCATTCTCGAGAAAGGCTCGGTGATCATTCGCCCCCGGCCGTCGGCGTTGCTCATCGGTGAGCCGATTTCCACCAAGGGGCTTACGGCCGACGATCGTGAAGTGTTGACGCACAAGGCCCACGCCGTGGTCGCGACGCTGCTCGAACAGGGCAATCAGCTCGTCACCGAGATGGAGCGATGACGGCGAAGAAGTCGGCCCGCGAAGAGCTGCAGGAGATCGCGAAGGCGCTCCAACTCTCGGTGGAGTTCCCACCCGAGGTGTTGGCCGAGACGGAAGCGTGGCTCAAAGAGCCGCACATCGACGATCCACTGCTCGTCGACCGCACCGCGATGCCGTTCGTCACCATCGACAACGCGCACTCGAAGGATCTCGATCAAGCGGTCTTCGTCGAAAAGGAAGGTGACGGGCATCTCGTCGCCTACGCCATCGCCGATGCCTCGTTCTACGTGCGGCCAGGCAGCGCGCTCTTCGCCGAAGCCATGAAGCGGGGCGCGAGCTACTACTTCCCCGGTTTCTCCATTCCCATGTTGCCGCGCCCGCTCTCGGAGGGCCTGGTCTCGCTGAACGCAGACGGCGCACGCCGGGCGATCATCTTCTTCCACCACCTCGACGCGAAAGGTGAGCTCAAGGACACCCGCCTTGAGCGGGCCCGGGTGAAGAGCCGCGCGAAGTTGTCTTTCAACGACGTGCAGCGGCTGGTCGACGACGCGAAGACGAGCCCGCTCGCCGGCCGCGACTTCGAGACGAGCATGTTGCTGCTGCGTGAAGTCGGTCGCCGTCGCATGGAGCTCGCCGCCAAACGCGGGCTGGTGCGCTATCGGCGCGAAGAAGTCTCCGTGCAGCTCGACGGCGAAGGCCTCGCGTTCTCCGTGATGGAGCTGGTGCGCGACGAGGTCGAGCTGTGGAACGAGCAGATCTCGCTCATGTGCAACGCCGAAGGCGGGCGGCTGCTGCGTGAGTGCGAGAACCCGGCCATCGAGCCCATCTACCGCGTGCAGGCGGGCCCGGAGCCCGAGCGGCTGGCGTCGCTGGCCACGCTGACCGCGCACGTGGCCAAACGCCATGCGCTGCCCGAGGTACCCTGGGTGTGGAAGCCCGAGGTGACGCCGCTCTCGAAGTACCTCGAGCAGCTGCCCCACGCGAAGCCGGGCACGAAAGAAGATCGTCTGGTCGCGGCGATCACCCGTCAGTCGGTGATGGTGAACCTGCGCTCGGAGTACTCCACCGAGCCTGGAAAACACGTGGGCGTCGGCGCTGAGCCGTACGCGCGATTCTCCGCTCCGATGCGCGAGATGGTCGGCGTGTTCCTGCACAAGGAAGCGGTCGAGTTGATGACCGGCATCCACCCCACCGCCGAGGTCGACGAGGTGCTGCGCGCCGAAGTGGTGAAGGTGGCGAACCGCTCACGCGGCATGCAGCGCAAGGTGCAGGATCTCTCGAACGAAGTGGTGATGAACCGCCTCTTCACGCCTGAGCTCACCAAGCCGAAAGCGGCGCGCACCCGCTTCACCGGCACCGTGATGGGGCTGACCTCGAACAAGGTACACTTGCGGTTCGATGCGCCGCCGCTCGACGTGAAGCTCTACCTGTTCGACCTCGCACCGTCCTTCAAGGGCGCGTGGCTGGAGCCTGCCGAAGAGGGCGCCATTCTTCGCGCGAAGAACACCACCACCGCGCTGATGGTGCTGGGTCAACCGTTGACTGTTTTCCTCAGCAAGCGTGACGAGAAGTCGCGTCGCTGGGTGTTCGAGCCAGTGACGGCAGCGACCTAAGGGCCGATCAAAAAGCCCGAGCGTTTCAACAGCGCCTGCGACTCGTTCGTGCCGAGGAACTCGACGAACCGTTTTGCCGCTTCACCTTGCCCGCCGCGGCTGCAGCGCACGAGCGATTGTTCGATCGGCGTGTACAGCGCGTCGTCGATCAACAGGGTCACGCCGTCCTTCCGGCTGACCACGTTGGAGTACGCGACCAACGCGACCTCGGCGTTGCCGGTCTGGGCGAGCTGCAGGGCCTGGCGCACGTTCTCTGCGAACACCACGCGTGACTCGAGCTGCTTCCACAACCCCGCCTTCTCGAGCGCCTCTTTCGCCGCCTTTCCGTAGGGCGCGTGTTCCGGGTTCGCCAGCGCGATGCGTTTGTTCGACTCGTCAGCGATCGACTCGAGCGAGGGCAGGGGACCCGAGAGGCTCCAGGCTGCGAGCTGACCGCGGGCGTAGCGCTGGGCCGTCGCTTCGTCACACGCGCCTGCTTTCACCGTCGCGTCGATGAAGCTTTCGTTGGCGGCGGCGAACACGTCGAACGGCGCCCCTTCGGCGATCTGCTTCGCGAGCAGCCCCGAAGAGCCGAACGAGAAGACCACCTTCGTCTTCGTCTGAGCCTCGAAGCGGGCGCCGAGCTCGGTGAAGGCTTCGGTGAGATCAGACGCCGCAGCGACCCGGAGCGGCTGCGGCGCGGCATTGCGGCAACCTGACAGCACCAACATCACGAGCAGCAATCTCATGGCGGGGGTGACTTCCATCGTTGGTGAATCCACACCCACTGCTCCGGGTGCTCGCGGATCTGCGCCTCGATGCCCTGCGTGAGCTCGGAGGTCAGCGCCAACACCGCCGCTTCACCTTCGAGTGCAGGCAGCGCGACCTCTTTCATGGTGATGCGGTACTGCAGAGGGCCGACGCGGGTGCAGAAGCCGAGCATCGGCACGGCGCCAGTGCGGATCGCGAGATCAGCGGCCGCGCGCGGCGTCTTCGCGGGCTTGCCGAAGAAGGGCACCCAGACCGACTGCACCTTGGTGTCCTGGTCGATCAGGATCCCCAAGATGCCGTTGCCCCTGAGCGCGCGCAGCATCTCCTTCGCCGCGCCTTGCCGGCCGCGCCAGATGACGCGCAACTTGCCCGACGCGCGGAAACGTTCGACGAGGCCCGTGGTGCGCTCGTCGCTGAGCTCTTTGCCGATCACCGCCGCCGGGTAGTTCTCCAGCGCGACGTAGCGGGCGAGCAGCTCCCAATTGCCCACGTGGCCGGTGACGAACACCACGCCCTTGCCGCGAGCGAGCGCCGAGTCCATCGCGGCGCGCGCTTCGGGCATCCACTCCACCAGCGCGTGGCGGCGCTCATCGAACTGGCGAATGCACACCATCTCCATCACCGAACGGCCGAGGTGACGGAACGATTCGCGTGCGAGCGCGCGCCGTTCTGATTCGGTCTTCTCGGGGTACGCGGTGGTGATGGACGCGAGGGCCTTGCTCCGCTGCGAGCCCACCAGGGTGAAGACCATCAGCCCCAGCCGCTCGCCGAGCCACGACGCGGCGCGCAGTGGAATCAACTGCACCGGCACGAGGAACGCCCGAATGAACAGATAGCGCACGAAGCGCTTCATTCGTTTGAAGGGGGGCTTCGGGGGGCTCACTCGCGAGGCGTCATAAACCAGATGGGGTGAAGCCCGTGCACCGGCACGAGCAGCACGGTGCCCTGGAGCACGTCCATGCCGATCCAGCCCAAGACCTCTGTCTCGGCGCTCCGGGTGAGCACCTCGAGAGGCCCGAAGTCCGATTCGCCCACGCGCAGGTGGAGGCCGGCGACCTTGCCTTCGATGATCAGTGCGGGCTCGAACAGCGCCGTGGCGTAACTGGAGCGCTCCTGGCCGGAAGCGAGGCTGGTGGCGACTTCGCGGCCGTCACCTACGCGCGTCTTCACGTGCAGGGCGCCAAACGGCGCAACGCGGGGCAGGGCCTCGACCGGGCCTTTGGGCGAACGTTCGTCGAGCCAGCGGAGCCACGCGTTGGGTTTGCCTTCGAGCGCCAGCAGGCGTTTGCGCGGGAAGTCGATCGCGATGGCGCCTTTGTTCAGCAGTCGCTGGGGGCAAAGCGTGCCGCCGATGTTCATTTCGCGGTGTGTGGGTACGGTCTCGACCAGGCGCCACCTGGCGGTGGTCACGCTGGTGGCGAGTTGGAGCGGGAGCTCGGCGACGCGGTGGCCTTCGAAGTCGGTCGGTTCAATTTCGAGGGACTTGAGGAACCAGGCCTGGAGCGTGGTCTCGGGCGCGCTCGTGTCGACGATGAGCAGGGTGGGTTTGCCGCCGATGGTGGCTTCGACGACCGGGAGGCCCGATTGAATCGTGATGGGGACTTCCCAGACTGCGCTGGGGGGCGGTGCGGCGGGCGTGATGGTTCTGCAGGCGCAGAGCAGGAGCGGCAGCAGGCGGAACATGTCGGCCCTGTATACCGGGCCTCGTCAGCGGCGGTGCTCGATTCGGCCCCTCACCCGCTTCGCAGGGCGAGGAGGTTACAGATTGTCGAGTAGCCCCATTCGATCTTTCAGGCGGAGCACCCGGCGGCAGCTCTCGTCGAGTTGCTTCTTCGCGGTCGCTTCCTTCTCGGCGAGCTCGGTGAGGATGCCGATGTAATCGATGCCCTTGTTCCAATCGGGCGGCGCGGTGGTGAGCAGCAGATCGTTGCCCGCGAGGAAGGATTGCTTGAGCACGTCTTCACTCGTGCCCCCGATCGCGTCGGCCAGCAGTGCAATGGAGATGTCATCGGTCACCGCCAGCCAATCCTGCTCGTGAACGCGGGCCACCAGCTTCGTGCTCAAGATGGCCGGCTTGTCGTCGACCGCGGCGTACACGACGTTGGCCAGCATCACCCCACCGAGCGCTTCTTTCGCGCGCACGAACACGAAGGCTTCCGCGAAGACACGCTCCTGCGGCCAGTCGCAGGTCACCAGCGCGTGATCGCTGTCGCCATCGGTGTCGCCATAGCCGGGGAAATGTTTGCCGATCGGCACCACACCTGCCTCGAGCAGCCCACGCGAGTAGGCCATCGCCTTCCGCACCACGATCTCCGGGTCGCCGCTGAAGCTGCGGCCGTTGCGCTCCATGTGGCCCGAGGGTGCGACGTCGAGCACGGGCGCCAGGTTCAGGTTGAGCCCCACCGCCTTCATCGCTTCGCCCACGCGCCGGCCCCAGCGTTTCACCTCGGCGTCATCCAGCAACGCGAGCTCACGGGCCGAAGGCATGTTGCGCAGCGCCTTCACGCTCTTCATGCGGTTCGAGGGCCCGCCTTCCATGTCGACCGACACGAACGGGGGAATCTTCGCGCGCACCCGGGCCGCGTCGATCTTCTCCTTCGCCCTGGGGATGTTCTTGAGCGCGTTGCCGACGAAAAGAATGCCGCCGACCTCCACCGGGCCGACTCGATTGATCTGCGGGTAGGCGAGGATCAACTGGCCTGCGCGTTCACGAATCGAGAGCGAGGCGAGCACGCGCTCCACCCGCTCGTCGTTCACCTTGCGGCTCAGCGGCTGGGTGTTGAGCCGTTGGGTGGGAATACCCCCATCGACGATTTCCCCAACCGGTGAGAGCGGAGTACCTGCATCAGCAGCGAGGACGATCAAGACGACGAGCAGCGACACGAGGATGAATCTAGCAGCCGGTCATCATCCGAGTCTGCTTCGGGGTGCGGCGCCGACTGTCGCCCTCCCTGACTTTGCAGGCAGGCTATATAGAACTGGATTCGTATATATTGCGCCCATGTCCAAGCGCCTGATCGAGATCGACGATGACCTTCTGGCGCGCGCTCGCGCCGCTGCAGGAACCGCCACCATTCGGGCGACCGTCGAGGCGGGTCTGAGGCAACTGGCGGAGCAAACCGTGGTGGTCGAGCACATCCGCCGGCTGCGACGCCCTGGAGTTCTCAATCGCGACAAACTCACGGCCGCACGGGCCAGCCGGGTGCCGCTGAAGTGAGCGAGCCCAGGTATCTCGTCGACACGTCCGTCTTTGCGCGCATCGAGATTCCCGAAGTCGGTGACCGACTCGAGCAATTGGCGATCGCGGGCAAGGTGTGGACCTGCCGGGTCATCGATCTCGAGCTGACCTATGCGACCAGGCGTCGCGAGGTGGCTCGGACCATCGCTGAGAGACGGACTTTCCCGGAGGCGCAGATCACGCCCGCGGTGCTGGACCGGGCGCTTCAAGTGGCAGGGCTGATGGCAGCGAAGGGACTGCATCGCGGAGCGAAGCCGATTGACCTGATCATCGCGGCCGCTGCCGAGGCGAGGGGACTCGCGGTGCTTCACTACGACGATGACTACGATCGCATCGCGAAGATCACTCGCCAACCGACCGAGTGGATCGCGAAGGCAGGGACCCTCGAGCATTAACGCCTCATTGCGATGGGGCTCATGGTGGTTCCGATCTGCACCAGCAACTGCCCGTCGACCTCGCGAAGGCGTTCCCCGAACTGAAACTGGGCCTCTCTCGAGAAGCGGGCGAGCGCCTTGCCTTCCTTCACCTTCGCCACCAGAACGCCTTCGTCATCCTGGGTCAGGGTGGCCAGGTCGAGCCATTCGGCGCTGCGATCCGACAAGCGCACTGAGAGTCGGTCGCCCTCTGCTTCATCCACCGCGATCACCATGAAGCCGCATTGCTCGACGGTGACGAAGCACCAGTCGTTGCCGAAGTGCAGCTGGTAACGCCCGTCATCCATCACCCGCAGGCCGCGATTGAAGGCCTCGATGATGTTCGGGTGTTCGACCGGCTCGTCGTCATGCCACCAGCGTCCGCGCCGATCGATGCGCAGCCCGCTGTCTTCCCTCGTGTGCCAACGCGGTGCGGGAGGAGGGGTCACCATCACCAGCCTCGCACCAGTTCGGTGTACCCACGGAAGCCGACCGCGCCCCAGAAGTTCACCACGAGGGACAGCAGGGCCAACGTCATGGGGAGCGGCTTCTTCCAGCTCCACCCACCAAGCGGGATCAGCATCAGCAGGTACGGCGTGTAGTCGAGGCTGAAGCGGAACCCGAACTGTGCGTAGCCGGTGTTTTGGTACGCGAGGCCGGGGATCATGCAAGCGAGCAGGGTGAGCAGCACCGGAGCAACCAGCCGCGGGGCATCTTTCGAGCTGACCCACTGCCAGGCGCTCCACGCGATGAAGGCGATGACCAGCGCGAGCAGCAACCACAACGCGACAGGCCGCCAGCCGATGGGCGGTTCACCCGCAGGCGGGGGCAGCGGTGCGAAAAAGGCCGACGCCATGAGCAGCCCCACCAGCGCGCCGATCACCTGCAGCGCCCGCTTCTGCTGCGCCGCGGGCACGAAGCAGAGCACCAGCAACGGCAACGTGAGGAACAGCGACATGCCCCACGCGTCGTAGCCGAGCATCACCGGGTTCTTGCCGATGAACGGCAACTTCAAGAACGCCGCGTCGAGGTTGCGCGTCAGGTAGTGCGGACTGAAGAGCCCGAAGGTGTCGATGTCGCGGTTGACGCGGTTGTTGAAGAGGAACTTGTGGCCGAACTCGGTGAGGCTGCCGAAGCGCGTGAAGTTGTAACCCGCGGCCACGAGCCCCAGCGGCGCTGAGCCCATCACGAAGCGGCCGAGCGTCTTGAGCTTCGGGCCGGGCGTCTTGAAGAAGGCGCGAACCTGGGCGAGCCGGCTGCCGCGTTCGGGCGCGAGCACTTCGATGAGGAAGAACAACCCGGTGAAGAACAGCGGCGTGCGGGTGAGCACCGCCATTGACCAAAAGAGGCCGGCCAGCACCGGCCGCCGCGCGCCCACCGCGTTGCGCAGGTAGAGGGCTGTGAGCGCGATGCCCATCACCTCGGCCGAGAACCACACCTCACCGCGGATCGCTGCGTAGAAGAACAGGGTCCCGAAGCCGAGCAGCAAGGCGGTGAGCGCGTCGTCGATCGAGCTGGTCTGCGTGCCTTCGATTTCTTTGAGCGCGCGTAGCAGCGTGAAGAAGAGCGCGATCGCCAACGCCCCGACGATGACGCCGAAGCTGGTGTCGTTGAGCTGGTACCCGTTGACCGCCACGAACGGCAGCATCACCACCGCGGGGAACCAGGGGAACGACGAGTACCAACGATCGCTCGTGAGCGGCTGGCCCTCGCAGCGCACCTTCTGGCCTCCGAGGTCGCGCACGCACGCCCAGTCCTCCAGGTTCGGCAGCACCTCGGGATCGATGTCGGAGCGCCCCTCGAGGAACGCCTTGCTCTGGTAGACGAAGTGCGGCGCGGCGCTCTGTCGCCAGAACCGCTGCGCGCTGAACGCGGCGAGCACGAAGAACGCCACGGCGAACAACGTCACTTCGGTGCGGTACGCGGAAAACCACAGCCGCAGCGCGCTGTTTCCAGCGGGGACGTTGGCGGGCGCGGCGAGCTGCTGACTCATGACGACTCCCCTTCGAGACGCTTGCGCAACAGATCGAGGGCGGTGGCGCTGGCGAAGCTGCGCACGCGCTCTCGATCTCCATGGAAGCGATGCTTTTCGACCTTCACGCCGTCGGGCCCCGCAATCCCGATGTACACGGTGCCCACGGGATTCTGTGCGTCACCACCAGACGGCCCTGCCCAGCCGGTGGTGCTCAGCGACCACTGCACGCCGGTGCGCTCACGCACGCCCTTCGCCATCGCTTCGGCACACTCACTGGAGACCGCGCCGAACTGCGCGAGGAGCCCTTCAGGCACGCCCAGCCACTGGGTCTTCGCCTCGTCCAGATAGGTGGCCGCGCAGCCGTAGAACGACTTGCTCGCGCCCGGAGAGGCGGTCAGTTGTTCGGCGATCATTCCACCGGTGCAGCTCTCGGCGAGCGCGAGGAACTCTTTGCGTGCCTCGAGGCGGGCGAGCACCACGCCGGGCAACGTCTGGGCGTCGCGGCCGAAGCAGGTGGGCCCCAACACCGCGCGCGCTTCAGTCACCACCTGCTCGAGCAGCGTGCTCGCTTCGGCTTCGCTGTCGCCGGTGGCCAGCAGCTTCAAGTGATTCTCAGGTGGGTGCGTGCGGAAACCGAACAGCACCTTCGGGTACTTCGTGGCGAGCGGCGCCACACGTTCATCGAGGTGCGACTCGGGAAGACCGGTGGTCTTGAGCAGCGCCAGCTTGCGCACTTCGGTCGAGCCCTTGAGCGCGGCGATGCGGGGCACCACGTGCAGGCCGACCAGATGGCGGTATTCGCGCGGCACGCCGGGCACGAAGAAGACCAGGCACCCGTTCCCCCCGAGCGGAATCGAGGGGTCCGTTGATGCGCGAGGCTCACCACCGTTCCCCCCGAGCGGAGTCGAGGGGCCACTTGCCGCGCGAGCGGAGGGAATGCCTCGACTTCGCTCGGGATGACCGGTTGGTTGTTCCTTCGGGTCAAGCCGGTCCCTGCTCGGGAGGACCATGACCGGCAAGCGCTGGATGAACATCGGCGCGCTGCCTTCGTGATTGAGCACCACCTCTGCGCCCTGCGGCACCTGGGCCTGCCGGCGGTTGTTGTCGGAGAGCACGATGCCGCGCGCCTCGAAGCGTTCTTCGATGTGCCGCAGCGCTGCGTCGCTCTGCACGAGGGGCACGCCTGCCGCGGCCGCTGCGCACTCGGCGGTGAGATCATCGGAGGTCGGGCCGAGCCCACCCGAGACCAGCACCACGTCAGCGCGCGAGACCGCCTGGTGCAGGGCCTCGATGATGTCGGCTCGATCGTCGCCCACCACCACGCCGCGGCGCACGGTGAGCCCGGTGCGGTCGAGCAGCGCCTCTTGAAAGAAGCGACTGTTCGTATCGCTGGTCAGCCCGGTGAGGAGCTCGTCCCCGGTACAGATCGTCTCGATGCGCACGGCTGCGGGGTGTAGCCCACCCGGCAAGGCACGTCAGAGCACTTCTTCATCCTCGACGCCGTCTTCGTCGTCCTTGTCTTCGTCTTCGTCGATGACGTCGGCGATCGAGTCTGCGGGGGCGTGCTTCGCCATCAGGTACTTGCGCAGCATCAGGGTCGACTCGACGAGCCCGGAGAGCAGGTAGAGCCCGAAGTAGGTGACCAGCACCCAGGCCGGGTGCGACATCACGCCGACCGCCACGCCGGTGACGATGATGCTCAAGAGGATGACGGCGCTCTTGGGGCTGGGCTTGACGTCTTTGAAGGTGCGGTAGCGCACCGTGGAGACCATCAGCAGCGCGAGGAACACCACGATGCCCAAGACGGGCCAGCGCGCTTCGCTGGGGAGCACTCCGCCGCGCGCGTTCTCGAAGGCGATGATCATGGCGATGACGCCGCACGCCGCGAAGGGAATGGGCATGCCCACGAAGAAGCTGCCTCCGCCGCCGTGGGGCGACTTGATGGCCAGCACGTTGAAACGGGCCAGGCGCAGCGCACCACACGCCGCGAAGAGGAACGAGGCGAGCACGCCCACGATGCCCAGCCCCGAGAGCGCCCACTTCCACACCAGCAACGCGGGCGCGGCGCCGAAGGAGATCACGTCAGCCAGCGAGTCGAGCTCCTGGCCGAAGAGGCTCTGCGTCTTGGTCAGGCGCGCGACGCGGCCGTCGAAGGCATCGAAGAACATGCCGAAGAAGATCGCGATCGCCGCCTGGTACAGCTGGGTCGGCCCCGCTTCGCCCGTGCACAGCGTCATCGCGTAGAAACCGCAGAAAATTGACGAGACCGTGAAGAGGTTGGGCAACACGAACATCAGGTCACGCAGCTTCATGGAGCGCGGGACCATACCAGCCTGTTCGCGGCGCGGCGGCGGCTGATCAACGTTCCCTTGCGCCGGCACTTCTTCGCGCTCGACGTCGCCCCTGTCTCGTGATGCGACCTGAGGTCATGGCGGGTTGAACCGGCGGGTGGCGGGGGCATTCCAGCTGCGCAGGTTCTTGCGCTGCACCGCGCGCCTCGAGAGAGCACCTTGCCGCGCGAGGCAGAGGTACTCCCCAAACCGTTCGCATCGAGCGAAGTCGAGATGTCACTTGTTGGGCGAGGTCGAAGTGCTCCCTCGACTCGGCTCCTCAGGAACAGCGCCACCGCTCATCCCGAGCGGAGTCGAGGGATTGCCTCTCCTTCGCACTGCAAGTGCCCCCTCGACTGGGCTCGGGGAGACCGGTGGTGGAAACCGACTCCTATTTCCGCCAACCCGCTCGAGAGGACCTGTGGGCGCTCTCTATCTCGGCCGCGCAGGCACTCGCACGCACTGGCTGGGAAGCTGCTGGACCGTCGACTCGAGCCGGCCCACCGTCACCTGCGCGCCTTGCCTGCACTCCGCGTACACGGGCATCTCATTGCCCCCGGCCACCGAGAGCGAGTCGAGCTGCACGCTCGCCTTGTCGGGCACCACCACCGCGGGTCCCCGGCCGCCCCGCACCAGAAGATCGCCGATGGTGACCGATGCTCCCAGCTCCACGAAGAGCGCTGAGTTGCGCGCGCGATCCACGCTCAGGCTGGGCAGTCGAACCGTGGAGTAGGTGCTGGCAAACAGCGCGCTGCCGTCGACATCGACCACGGTGATGGGCCCGGTCGCGGTGACCTCTGCCTCGGCCCTGACGTGCAGTGCATCGCCGAGCACGCCTTGACGATCAGCGGCGACCTGGGAGATCTTGATGCCCGAGAGCGACAGCGTGCCGCTCTTCACGAAGATGCCCAGGTCCTGAGCGGACGAGATCTCTACGTCGCTGAGCACCGATTGCGACCCCTGCAGCGACACCGCCCCTCCCGCACCACACTTCGTGAGCGTCGAACGCGACAGGCTCAGCCTGGCGCCCACGCCGGTGATGCAGGCCTGCAGCGCGCCACGTGCTTTCACGTGGCTGAGGGTCGCGTCGACACCGCGAAAGAGCTGCACCGAGAACTCGTGGCCGACGAGCTCGGCGCCCTGGAGGTTCACCGTGCCTCCCGCGAAGAACAGCGCAGGACCGCTGCCCAGCGTCGAGCGCACGTTCTGCAGAGTGCACTTCGCGTCGATCGCGTGCAGCAACGTCTTCGGGCCCTCCGCGGCCACGTCGTTCAGCTCGAGCGTGCCGCCTTCACTCGCAACCGCCCGGCGAAAGCCGCCCACGAACTTCGTCTGGCTCAGCGTGAGCGTCGCGCCCCGATCAACCACGACGCCCTCGATGCCTTCCACGCTCGCCTCGAAGGTCGCCTGCGACATCCTCAACGCGCCATGCACCAGCACCGCCTGCTTGCGCTGCCCGCTGAAGTGCACGTGGGTCAACGTCAGGTTCGGCCCTGCTTCCACGCCGATGGCGCCGCCCTGCACGGAGATCCTCTCGAGCGTCGCGCCCGTGCCCGTCACCACCGTCTGGCCCGCCTCACCGGTGAGCACCACTTCGCCCGAACCGTCGAAGCGCGTGCCTTCACCGAGCACGAAGGGGCCCGGGTAGAGCCCTGAACGCAGATGCACGGTGAGCCCCGCGGGCAGCGGCTGCGGCACTGTCTTGAACGGGCGTGCGCTCGAGCCATCACCACCGGCTGGGGAAAAGGCGTCGACCCAGACCTCGGGCCGGTGTACTTCGGGCGCGGGCCCGTGGGCGGGGGCGCGGACACAGCCGGTCACCAGCAGCAGAACGACCAGACGCAGATCGGAAAAGTACGGTCTCCGATCACGCCGGGGCCGATTTCCCGGCACGAATCGCGGCTTTGGCGGCGTCCGCTGATCGGTGCGCTGAACTCTCAGATCAGACATCGCGATTCGCACAAATCTGTATGTATAACATTGACTTGCAGCACTTCGCTGCGCTATCTCCTGCCGCCTTCGCGGAGTGGACGCCGCGATCGGGAGGGAGCACACATGACCAAGGCAGAACTCGTTGAGGCGGTTGCTGAGCAGACCCGGTTGACCAAGAAGTCGGCCGCGGAGCTCATCGACGTCGTTTTCGACAACATCGGTGGCGCCGTGAAGAAGGACAGCCGCTTCAGCTACCCCGGCTTCGGAACGTGGACCATCCGCACCCGCAAGGCGCGGAAGATCCGCAACCCGCAGACCAACGAGATCATGAAGCTCAAGGCCACCAAGACCATCGGCTTCCGCCCCGCCAAGGAACTCAAGAACACGCTCTGAGCGTTTCTTCGGTTCGTTGCCCCTGAAGGCCTCGTGCTTCGGCACGGGGCCTTTTGCGTTGCGGGTGGCCATCAGCCGCCCAGGAGTGCCGGGTCTCCCTTGCCGTCAGAGCCATAGCGGCGCACCACCTCGGCCAACGTGAGCCCTCGCGCTTTGGCCAGCACCTCGACCATCGGCCCCGCCTCGAGAAAGAGCAGCCCGCCAGCGGTGAACAACGAGACGAACACGGCGCCGCTGCCAGGCACCTTCACCCCGCGGCAATCGAGAAAGTAGACGAGCTTCGGCAGCGCTTTGGTGGTGAGGAACTCGTCGGGCGCGAGCGCGGGCAGGGCGATCTCGTAGCTGACCGCATCCTGGCTTTCGGAGCGTTCGATGCGGACGGCTTCGATTTCCTCATTGGCCGCCATCGGTGAGGCGCGGTGAAACGCGAGCTGCTGGAGCTGTTCGAGGATGGGGTTCATGGCCGCTCCGAGATGAGTGCGGGGCCGGTGGCGGGCAGCGCGAGGAAGACTTCAGGATCGAGCGCATCGCCATCGCGGCGGAGCTCGAAGTGCACGTGCGGCCCCGTGGTCAACCCGGTCTGCCCGCACAGCCCGATGAGCTGGCCCTTCTTCACCACCGTGCCCGGGCGCACCGACAACACCTCGAGGTGGCTGTACCGGGTGGCCCAGTGCGCGTCGTGCTGCACTTCGATCTGCTTGCCGTGAGCACCGTTCCACGCGGAGAACACCACGGTGCCCGCCTCGGCTGCACGCACGGGTTGCGAAACCGGCGCTTCGAGATCGATGCCAGCGTGGAAACGCGCCTCTCCGGCGATCGGGTGAATGCGCGCGCCGTACGGCGACGAGATGATCAGCGGAGAGACCGGCCAGCGAAACCGTTTGGGATCGACCTGCCGGGTGCGGCTGGTGAGCGCGGTGATGCGGCGCGACAACGCGCGCAAGGTCAGCGGCACGCGTTCGGCGACCGCGAGGGGCACGTCTCCGAAGGTGCGGGCGTCGGTCTGGAACTCGGTCTCGAGCTGCAGCCGGGCGCGTATGGCTTCTTGCGTCCACTGCGGGTCGGCCCTTTGCGCGACGAAGTGCTCGGCGTCGTCGAGCAGCAGGCTCCAGGCCTGCACCTGGGCTGCGGGCATCGGCGCGCCGACCGTGGCGTTGAGCCGGGTCTTCCGCGCTGCCTCGAGGAAGCGGGCGAACGAGGTCTCCAGCCCGACGACCTTGGGGTTCTCCGTCGAGACAGGGCGAGTGGCCTCGTCGAAGCTGAGCCGCGGTGGAGGCGGGGTGGTCGCGCACCCGGCCAGCCAGAGGAAGATCAGGAGACCGCGCAGCACGTT
>JAYVFP010000043.1:0-54444 GCA_043773025.1 Archangium sp. | reverse complement strand
CCTCGCCTTCGGGCGGTAAGTGCCCCCTCGACTGCGCTCGGGGAGACCGGTGATTGGAGTGACTTCTATTTCGGCCAACCCTGCGAGCGGAGTCGAGGGATTGCCTCTCCTTCGCACTGCAAGTGCCCCCTCGACTTTGGCTCGGGGAGACCGGTGATGGAACCCGATTCCTCTTTCCGTCAACCCTCTCGGGGCGAACGGTGGCGCCCTCTCAATCGGCGTCGGCGAAGAAGAGCGGGTCGCGCTGCACCAAAAACTGAGTGACCGCCGATTGGGCCGCCGGGTTGAGCGACGAGAACTGCACGCCCATGCCCGGGAACGCGTCGATCAGCTGATCGTTGACCTCGCGCACCCACTGCACCTTGCCCTTCGCTTCGATGCGTTCACCCGACGGCAATGAGAACGAGAGATCGACCTCCGTGCCCAGCGGCAACAGGTTGACCGTGGCCACGAAGAGCCCGCCATCAGAGATGTTCGCCGAGAAGCCGTTGAAAAAATTGGTGTCGGAGTTGATGTCGACCGCGACCTGCATCTTCACGCGCGCGCTGGTGCGCACCGGCTTCTTCGCAGCGGGCGCGGCGGCCATCACCTCAGTGACGCTCGGCACCGCACGAGCCGCTGGAGGAGGAGGCGGCGGAGGCGGCGCGGCCTTCACAGGGGGCGGCACAGCACGGGCTGCAGCGATCGCCTTCTCGTCTGCTAGCAACTGCGCGGCCATCTTCTGCAGCTGAGCCTTCACCGTCGAAAGTTGCGTGCGCACGGCCCCATTGGTGTCACGCCGCGCCTTCACGGCCGCTTCCCGCGCCGCCCGCGCCCGGGCGAAACCCGCGTCGGGGTCGATCACCGGCGGCGCGATCTGAGCCCTCTGCGCCACCGCCGTCTCGCCCATCTGGGCCGCCTGACCGTGCAGGAGAGAGAGCCGGCCGGCCAACTCACTGCTCACCTGCGCCAGACGGCTGAGCTCGGCGTGAAGGGCGGCCTCTTCAGACTGCAACTCGGTCTCAGCACGGCTCAGCTCGACGTCCACGACGGCTCCTTGGTGAAGTGAGGGCTGTTCTGCAGCCCGCGTACCGGTTTCCACCCCAGTGGATTCGCGGATTTTCGACGTTTCTTCAAGGGGTACAACTGGTTACATGCGGTCGGCAGTGACCCGGAATCAGGCTGGCTTGCGGCGCACGACGGCTTGGAGCACGCGGCCTCGACCTGCCGGCGCTTCCACCACGTGCCCCGTGGCGTCTGAGAAAGCGTAGAGATCGCCCCACGCCGCGGGGTCATCAGCCCACAGTTCCACCTCGGCCGAGTGCGCAAGGGCCTTCACCAGCTCGATGATCGGCGCCGGGCAGGCCTTTCCCCGTGCATCGACGAGGTGGGCTGAAACCAGAAGTCTTTGAAGCTCACTCATGTGCTGCATTGCGCGACATTCAGCGCCTTTGCTAAGAGCCGCGCCGAATTCCTCTTCAAGGGAGCAAAAACACTCATGAAACCCTCAGTCATCATCGCCCTCATCGTTGGCGGTGTCGTCGGCTTCGCCGTCGGCAGCATGTTCCAGCGTCCTTCCGACGGCAGCGCGCCGTCTGCTGTCGTCGCCAATCCCACTCCCGGCAATCCCGCCCGCCCCCAGGGCGCGCCCGCTGGCGACAGCGCCGTCTACAAGGTTCCTCTCGACGAGTCCCCCATCCGTGGCCCGGCCTCGGCCCTCGTCACCATCGTCGAGTTCTCCGACTACCAGTGCCCGTTCTGCTCGCGCGCCCACAACACCATCGTCGAGATCGAGAAGCAGTACGAGGGCAAGGTGCGCGTGGCGATGAAGCAGCACCCGCTCGACTTCCACCCCAACGCGAAGCCCGCTTCGCTCGCCGCGCTCTCCGCCGGTGAGCAGGGCAAGTACTGGGAGATGCACGACAAGATTTTCGCCAACCAGCAGAACCTGGAGGCTGCGACCTTCGAGGGCTACGCGAAGGACCTCGGCCTGAACGTCGACAAGTGGAAGACCGACATGCAGGCGCAGAAGTTCCAGGCGCAGATCGCCAAGGACACCGCGCTCGCCATGCAGATCGGCGCGACCGGCACCCCCGCGTTCTTCATCAACGGCCGGAAGATCTCGGGCGCGCAGCCCATCGACAACTTCAAGAAGATCATCGACGAGGAGCTCGGCAAGGCGCAGGAGATGGTCAAGAACGGCACCGCGGCCGATCAGGTCTACGCGAAGGTCATCGCCAACGGCGTCTCGGCCCCCGCGCCCGCGCCCCAGCAGCCCAACCAGCCGTCCGCCCCCGCGCCGGCTGCGATCCGCAAGGTCGACGTGCCTTCCGACTCGCCTTTCAAGGGCGGCAAGAGCCCCAAGGTCACCGTGGTGCTCTGGTCTGACTTCCAGTGCCCCTTCTGCTCGCGCGTGGTGCCCACCTTCAAGCAGATCGAAGAAGCCTACGGCGACAACGTGAAGGTCGTCTTCCGCAACCAGCCCCTGCCCTTCCACAACAACGCCAAGGGCGCTGCTGAGGCGGGTCTGGCCGCCAACGAGCAGGGCAAGTTCTGGCAGATGCACGACAAGATGTTCGCCAACGCGCAGGCGCTCGACCGCGCTTCGCTCGAGCGTTACGCCCAGGAAGTCGGCCTCGATGTCGGCAAGTTCAAGGCGGCGCTCGACTCCGGCAAGTTCACCAAGCGCGTCGAAGAAGACTCGGCGGCCGGCATGGCGGTCGGTGCGAACGGCACCCCCACCTTCTTCATCAACGGCCGAGAGCTCGTCGGTGCGCAGCCCTTCGAGGCGTTCAAGACCGTCATCGACGAGGAGATCAAGAAGGCCGACGCGATGCTCGCCAAGGGCATCAAGGCGCAGGATCTCTACGCGGAGTTCCAGAAGGAGGCCGGTAAGGCCCCGCCCCCTTCCGCTCCCGGCGCTCCGGAGCCCACCAAGGTCGTCACCGACCTGAAGATCGACGGCGCGCCTTCCATGGGCCCCAAGAACGCCCCGGTCACCATCGTCGCGTTCTCCGACTTCCAGTGCCCGTTCTGCTCGCGCGTGGTGCCCACCCTTCACGAGCTCGAGAAGCAGTACCAGGGCAAGCTGAAGATCGTCTTCAAGCACCAGCCGCTGCCGTTCCACAACAACGCCAAGGGCGCCGCCGCAGCGTCGATGGCCGCCAACGATCAGGGCAAGTTCTGGCAAATGCACGACAAGCTCTTCGAAAACCAGCAGGCACTCGATCGCCCGTCGCTCGAGCGTTACGCCCAGGAGCTCGGCCTCGACGTGGGCAAGTTCAAGGCGGCGCTCGATTCGAACAAGTTCGACGCGTACATCACCGCTGACTCCGCTGAAGGCATGCGGGTCGGCGCGAACGGCACCCCGACCTTCTTCGTCAACGGTCGCCAGATCGTCGGCGCGCAGCCCGTCGACGCGTTCAAGACCATCATCGACGACGAGCTGAAGAAGAAGAAGTAAGCCTTCTTTCGCCTGAGAATAAAAACGGCCGTCGCTCCTTCCCGGGGCGACGGCCGTTTCGTTTTTTTCACACCAGACCCGAGACTTCCGCCCCGGCGTTTTCTTCGTTCGGAGTCCGTCGCCCAACCACCTCAACGCCGACCCGAGGGACCGGGTCACTCCACGCCTTGAAAACGCCGCTCTTCCCCTGCACCCCGTGACCTCGGTGCACACCAAAACACCCCAAAGAGGAGCGTCGATCATCGTGAACGATCGATGACCTTCACCCGAAGCGACGTCCCTTCCCCCCCCCCGCCGTGCTGAATGACAGGTCTCGGTCATCCCCCCGGACAACCGCACCCGCCCTCGACCCCGGCTCGTTCCCAACCCGCCCGCTCGCCACCGTTGCAACCACGAGGCCCGCTGCGTGTTCGTGAAATCTGGCCAAGTTCGACGAACACAGTGTCCACTTCAATTGAATGGGAGCCCCGCGAGGTGTCCATTCTGGTGGACACGCATCATGTAAAAAAGCCGTGAGCTATGGTGTCGCTCATGGCGGAGGTGGTTGGAGTGGACGTTGGCGAGCAGGCGCTGTTTCTGGAAATGACGCGCTGGCCGACGCCCGAGACGATGGGCCCGTGGCTTGAGCGGATCGTGGCGAAGCTGGCCACGGTGGTCAGGGCCGAACGCGGCTACGTCGAGCTGTACCGGAAAGACGGCCAGACGCTGACGGTCTCCTTTCGCTGCACCAGCGAGCAGGAAGAAGAGATTCGCGGGGTGACCTCACGGGGCATCGTGGCTTCGGCGATCGCCTCGGGCAAGACGGTGCACACGCCCTACGCGCTGCTCGACGAGCGGTTCGGCAAGCAGCCCAGCGTGCAGAACCAGCGGCTCGAGGCGGTGCTCTGCGCGCCGCTGCCTGGGGTGCAGACCGGCGTGTTGTACCTCGAGGGGAAACGCGGCCAGGGCGGCTTCACGGCAGAACAGGTCGCGCTGACCGAACACGTCGCCCACTTTCTGGGGCCGGTGCTCGAGACGCGCACGCCCACCGAGCTGCTCGCGTCGGCCGACCCCACCCGGCCCTTCCGCCAGAAGCTGCGCCTCGAGGGCCTGGCCGGCCGCAGCCAGGCGCTGGCGCAGATCTTCGAGCAGCTCGCGCTGATTGCCCCACTCGACATCAGCGTGCTGCTCACCGGCGAGACCGGCACCGGCAAGACCCAACTGGCGCGCGCCATTCATGACAACTCGCCGCGGCGCGACGGGCCCTTCATCGAGCTGAGCTGCGCGGCGATCCCCGAGACGTTGTTCGAGAGCGAGCTGTTCGGCACCAAGGAGGGCGCCTTCACCGGGGCCCGGCTGCTGGGCGGCAAGGTCGCCGCGGCCGAACACGGCACGCTCTTCCTCGACGAGATAGGTGAGCTGCCGGCCGGTGCACAGGGAAAGCTGCTGCAGCTGCTGCAGAGCAAGCAGTTCTACCCGCTGGGCTCCAACGTGCTGCGCACCGCCAACATCCGGGTGATCGCCGCGGGCCACTCGCAGCTCGAGGCCTCGGTTCTGGAGAAACGGTTTCGCGAAGATCTCTTCTACCGGCTCAACACCTTCACGGTGCGCGTGCCCTCACTGGCAGAACGCCGCGACGACATCGGGCCCATCATGGAGCACCTGGTCAAGCAGATCGCGTTTGGTCACTCGATGGCCGCGTTGCCGCTGTCGACCAGCATGCGGGTGGCCTGCGAGACGATGGAGTGGCCGGGCAACGTGCGGCAGCTGCGCTCTCGATTGGAGCAGGCGCTCATTCGTGCGGTGGCCGAACACTCGCCGCAGATCGAGTCGAGGCACCTCGAAGGCCGCGCGCCTTCACCTGAAGATGGCGCTGCCAACACCTTCGCCGAGGCCACCCGCACCTTTCAGCGCGAGCTGCTGCGCCGCGAGCTGGAGTCATGCGAGTGGAACGTGAAGGAGGTCGCCCGCCGGCTCGATCTGACGCGCAGCCACGTCTACAACCTGCTTCGCACCTTCGGCTTTCAGCGGGAACCGAAGTGAAGAAACGGCTGCACCTGATCATCGTCAGCTATCCCAGCCAGCTCGACGCCACGCTCGAAGAGATCGCGCACACGCTCGCGCGCGGGGCCACGGATGACCGGGTGGTGGAGCGGGCGCAGGAACACTCCGACGTGCGCTTCCTCATCAGGCAGTGGCACTTGAGGGATCGCGAAGTTCACACCGTGGATCTGGTGGGCCACGGCGGCGGCGGGCGGTTCAAGCTGGGAGACGAGCTGCTGTTCGCCAGCGATGGCACCGGGCTCGACCTGGTGGCTGAGTGGACGCCGTTCTTGTCTGAGCGCGCGACCCTGAGGCTGCTGGGTTGCTCAGTCGCGGAGCAGGAGAGGCCACTGAGCGACTCGAAGACCTTCGACGGACGCAAGCTGTTGAAGCAGATCGACGCCCGGCTCGGGGGGAGCCGCCGCGCGTTGGCACCGATTCGCGCACTCTTCACCATCGACTACGGCGCCAGCGGGTTGAGTCCACGGGCCGAGCGGTGTCTCGCAGGCAGTACCACCCCCAGGAGGAATCATGGCCGCAGCAAAACGCAGCAAGGTCAAAGCAAGCAGCCGCGACAAGCGTAAAGCAACCACTCAGCCCGTCGGTGACGTCTCGGAGTTGCTGACGTTCTGGGATCGCGCGTTCGATCTGGCGAACGGCTATCAAGGTCTGGTTGTCGACGTCGTGAGCCGCGAGAACAATGTCCTCGAGTTCTTCATTCTCGACGGTGAAGGAAACCCGCAGCGCAAAGAGGGTGAGCACCCCTTCACCATCAACCTCGATGACGGGATGGAGGCGTGGAGTTCGCTTCCCTCCACCGCGCAGGAGGTCGACCCCGAGTCGAGCCAGCGCATCGGCTACCTGTTCGTCACTCAGCAGTGGCTGAAAAGGAACCTCGGGGACATCACGCTCATGGAGGGCCCAGGCAAGTGGCCCAGGATCAACGGGCTCTGACGCCGCACTGACCCTCGACGCGATGGCGACCTGCGCAAGACCACGCGCACGAATCAGCGATCAACGCGCGCCGGACGCCCGACGCGTACGTGCCCGCCGAAACCACACAAACACGCCGAGCCAAATCATTAGGGGGCCAAAAAAAGGCAAGACGCGCAACACCTCATCAAGCCGAGACATCCACCGCCGACGAACGACCAACGCCGACGAACGACCAACGCCGGGTCGGCCAGTTCAAATGGTGCTGGCGTCAAGACCGAGATGAAGGCGCGGTCGAGTGTGGGCTCGCTTGAGGTCAGGACCTTCTCGAAATCGATCGCACCAAAGAGAAGAGGGAGTCCTCCGGCGGCCACCAGCGCCGTCGGCACTTCCGGCAGAAGTCTTTCGATCGTGCTCTCGCAGGACGCCAGCACCACGAGCTTCGTTCGAAACCCGTGGTGTCTTCGCTCCGTAGCCAAGAGTTCCAGAAGTTCGACCGTGGTGATCCCGTAGCGCTGAATGAACGCATTGTCGGAACCACGAACCCGCTCGAAGAGCTTCTCCTTCGTGAGACCCTCCGTCGGAAGTCCCAGCCTGGGGGTTACGGCGTAGACTTCGTCGCCGTGGGACTCCACGACGATCACGAACTCGTACTCAACAGGGTCAAAGTTCGTCGCAGCTAACCTCAAGACACGCTTGACGTTGGCCACGTTCGAGAGAGGGTTGCTCTCTTCGCGCGCGTCAGCCGGCGGCTCGATGATGATGGGAGCAAGCTGAGGAACATTTCCTCGCCCGACCAGAACGAGCCCTGACTTCAGAATGCGATTGTGCGCAATCACGACCCCGCTCATCGAGCCCGGGTGCCGACTGATTGCGGCGACATCCGTCGCAACCACTTCGGGGAACAAGGTCAGATCCAGCAGAATCCCTTGAGAGAGGAGCTGCTCGCCCTCGTCGGGGCTGCTCGCCAACCAAGCCGCGATCCGGAGAGCGTTCTCGTGCTCGCGCTGCGTGGGGGCGGGCTCGTTGGCCAGATAGACGAGGACCTGACGTGCTGGCGCCGCCTGAATGAAAAGGGCAGCGCCAGCGAGCAGCGGAAGAATCAATTCGACTCAGAGCCCCCGTGCAGTCCCAGTTTTAATGGGCCACTTTGATCCACCTCCGGGGCGCGGACCGGAAGTCATCCCGTGGAACGCAAAAGCGAGAGAGGCGAGCAGCGCAGCGACAGCAACGATTCGGTTCATGTTCACTCCAGTCAGGGGGGGAACCGCAAAGCGACAATTGCAGGGCAGAGTTTAAAATCAACGTACTTGTGGATTCAGTCCGAAGCGCACCTGACGCCAAGCCCATAGTTGGCTTGCGTCACCGGGCCTGAGTTCCGGAAGGAGAGGTTCGTCGGTGGAGCCCCCACTGGAACCGTCCAGTTCGCCCCAAGAAACTCGCGCAGTCCTGCGAGGTGGACGCTCTTTTCGGCAGTGATCTCGTCAGCGGTCCATTCAGACACGTTTCCAAGAAGGTCGACGATCCCTTCATCCGTTGCGTCGCCGATACAGCTCCCAACTGGTGCCGCGGATCCATTGTCCACCCCATCCAGATCCAAATTCGCGACGCAGCCAGTCACTTTCTTCCCACTGAACTGGGGATGATTCTGACTAGCGCGAAGCCATTCTGTCACGGTTGGGAGTCGCCGCCCGAGGTAGCCGCAAAGCCGCCCAGCCACGAAAGCGTCAATTCCAACTACCGGCAACCCCACACCCCCGTCTTGCGAAAAGGTCGGTGGCAAGATCGCGCGCTGATCACCGGTAAGAGCTTGCAGCGATCCGTAGACCGACCACTGCTCGCTGGTCACCTCCGTGCGATCGATCCCGAAAGTCCCCCCGTCAGCGAAGCCGAGGCGCACCACGCCTTCCCTCGTGGCGTCGCAGGTCGGCACCGGGATCTCGAGACGAACCGGTGGGGTCTGCCGCTCTGCGTAGCCGGGGAGAGACCGCACCAAGAGCCATGACGACCCACACGAGCCCCCGCGCCCGATGAACTCGATGTAGACAGCGTCACTTCCCACCTCCACCAGTTCGCTCAAGCGGCCTCGTTCGTCGATTCGGCGGTCGGAGCGCTTCACCTGACTTGCGTCGAGTTCCTTTCCCCTCACGGGAGGGTTGGAACGCGACGCCGCGTAAATCCGCCAATTCAGCTCGGGCAGGTCAGCCGCCGAGACCGGAGTTCGCTCGAGCTTCCCGGAATCCCAGTTGAACGGCTCGAGCACCAACTCGAAACGCCCGACGTCTCCGGCCGCCAGGCGAATCAGTTCTTGCTGCGCGACGGCTTCTCGCTCCTTCTCCCTGAACGCCACGGCGGCTGTCCCGAAGACCAGGGCGATGAGGGTGATGGCGCTGAAAGAGCCGATGAGGGCCAGCCGCTTTCTGCGCTCCAGCGCGATCTGCCGGGCCCTTCCCGCTTCGAGGAACGCGCGCGGGGTTGCGGTGAGCGAGACGTTCCACTTCTCCACCCGGCGCAGCACGTCGAGCAGCGCGTCATTCACCCACGTCTCGTCAGCGCGTCGGCCGCGTTTGTCCCAGATCGACGCGGCCTGTTCGACCTCCTGCGTCAGCGTGCGCGCTTCTTGCGTCTCCAGCAGCCAACGATGGAGCTGCGGCCAGGTCGAGACGAGCGACTCGTGTGCCACCTCGAGCAACGGCTCGCCGGTGTCTTCGTGACGCGACGTCACCAGCAGGCGCTGGTTCAAGAGCCGATCGAGCGCGGCGGCCGCTTCGGGCACCAGCCCCTGCAACAGCTCGTCACGGGTGCGCGGCTTGCGCGTGCCGTCGGGGTTCACCAACCGGAGCATCAACGCGCGGGTCAGCCGCCGCTCGGCGGGCAACAACTCCGAGACCAGCCGCTCGGCGTGCGTGGCGAGCGCCCCCACTGCGCCACCCATCGCGTCGTACTCGCGGCGCAACACCAGCCGCCGCTGCGCATCGCGCCGCTCCCACAGCGCCTGGCAAGCGAACTGAAGGAGAGGGAGCGCCGCGGGCAACCCCACCAGGTCGGCCGCGATCTGCCCGGGCAGTGACGGCTCGTCGGGCGCGTGGCTCACCCGCGAAAGAGGGCCCAATACGGCGGCCTCCAACGCAGCGCGGCCGAGCGGGCGAAGCACCAGCACCGATTGCAGGGCCGAGGTGAGTTCGGGCACGGCGGCGAAGACCCCGAGAAAATCGGAGCGCACCGTCACCATCACCCGCCACGGCTCTTCCGCCGAGGCCGCCAGCGACAACGCGCGCAGCACCTGGCCACGTTCTTCTTCGTCGCCCAGGGTCACCAGCTCTTCGAACTGATCGATGAACAACAACACCCGCCCGGCATCCGCGCGACGTCGCAGCTCGGTCACCAGGCCAGCGGGTTTCTCCAGCACGGCCACTTCGCAGCCCAGCGCCGCGGCCAGGCTGGCCCAGGGGCGCCGGCCCGGACGCAACGCGATGACTTCCCAGTTGCCCGACTCGCGCAGACGGGGCACCACGCCGGCGAAGACGAACGAACTCTTGCCCACCCCGGAAGGACCGACGATCGGCACCAGGGCGTCGGTGCGCAGCCGCTCCAGCGCCGCGTCGATCTCCGCCGCGCGGCCGTGAAAGTCGGGCGCGTCGGCCTCACAGAACGCCTCCAGCCCGCGGAACGGTGAGCGGCCTTCTTCCACCTCGCGCCCGGAGAGCAGCCGATCGAGGCGAGTCACCACGTCGGCCGCCGAGGGCCGCTCATTGGGGTCGAGGCGCAGACACTCGCTGACCAGCGACGAACACGACGCGCTCTGCACTCGCGCGCCCATCACCACCGGCTTCGGCGAATAAACCAACTGCGCCAGGTCCTGGTCGGAGAGCGGGCGGGTTCCTTGTATCGCTTCGTGCAGCAGCACCCCGAGCGCCCAGAGATCGATCGAAGCGCGCGGCGCCCCTGCGCTCCAACGTTCGGGCGCCATGTAAGCGGGCGTGCCGGAAGCGACCGTGGCGTCCGTGCCCACCAGTCGCGCGAGCCCGAAGTCCACCACCCGCACCCGGCCATCACGCGGGAGAAGCACGTTCTCTGGCTTGAGATCCGCGTGCACCACGTCGTGCCGGTGCGCCTCGGCCAGCGCTTCTGCGATCGGCCGCGCCACGCGCAACGCTTCGGGCACCGTCAACGGTCCGCGATCGAGCCGCTCACGCAGCGTCTCGCCATCCAGATACTCGAGCGCCAACCAGGGCCGGCCGTGAAAATCGCCCGCCGCGTAGACGGTGACGATGTGCGGGTGGTTGAAGCTCGCGGTCGTGCGGCTCTCCAGCCGAAAACGCTCCAGGCTCTTCTCGTCCAGCACGCCTCCCTTCACGAACTTGAGCGCGACGCGCCGCCCGAGTTGCTGGTCCAGCGCCAGGTAGACCTCTCCCATCGCACCGCTCGCCACCAGCCGGGTGATGCGGAAGGTGTCGATCACCTGGCCGGGCTGCGGAGAAGACGCGTCAGCCTTCTCCCCGACCCTTTCCCCCTCGGGGGAGAGAGAGACAGGGGTGCGCTCTTGGTGACTCACTGGAGGAAGTTGACCTGTACCTTCACGGTCTGGTTCGCCTCGACGCGCACGAGCTTCGTCTGGGGCGGGTACTCGGGGTTGGTGAAGGTGCAGGCGTAGTTGCCCACGGGCACCAACTTGTCCTGGAAGGGCGTGGTGTCCTTGATGCCCGCCTCGCGGCACTCCACCTCGGCCCACGGATTGACCACGAAACGCACGGTGCCACGGCCGGTGGCAGCCTCGACGGGGTTCCTCACCAGGGGCGCTCTGACCGTGCTCTTGCCGAGCGCCTTGAGGGTGTAGCGATGCGGCTCTTCGGCCCCTTCACCCACGGTGATGCGCTCGCTCATCTGTTGGTACCCGGCCAACGCGAGGCGCACCTCGACCACCGTCTTGAAGGGCAACGAGCGGGAAAACGGGGTGACGCCCGCCACCTCACCGTCGAGCTTCACCTCGGCGCCCGCGGGCTCGGAGTCGATGGTCATCAGCGAGGTGGACACCTCGGGCTTGATCACTTCAGGAGCCGTGGCCTTCTGCGGCACCAGCATCACCTTCAAGGTCTCGGGCACGCCCGCCTTGAGGGTCACCGAACGCGGCTGGGAGACGTAGCCGGGCAGCTCCATCACCAGCGACAGCTCACCTGGGTCGAGCTCTTTCGTGCACGGCGTGATGCACAAGGTGGTGCCGTTTCGTTTCACGGCGGCACCGGAAGGCTCAGACTCGAGGGTGAGCTGCGCGAACTCAGGCGGGCCGCTGATCGCCCACAGGCCGAGCGCGGCCATGGCCAGCATCACCCCGATTCCCAACGCGATCACCGGCAGCTTGCGCGAGCTCGCGTTCTGCGTGGGCATGCTCGCTTCGGTGTGCGCGGTGTCGAAACGCATCTCGGGGATGGGCCGGGAAGGCGGCGACTCCAGCGCACGGTCGAGGCTCTTCCGCGAGCTCGCGCCAGATCGGCTGCCAGGGCGCTCGGCGGCGGTCTCTTCGATCTCGCGTTTGGGCTTGGCCTGGCTCTGGGTGACGCGCTGCGACCTGGTCTGCCGGGGCAGCCGATCGAACGAAGGGGTGGCGCGCTCGGGCACCGGATCTTCCCCGCGCGACGAGTCGGCCGTCTCGATGAGCAGGCGCCCTTCTTCTTGCTCGTGCTCGAGCCGCTCCGCGTAGATGTCGTGCATGAACTCAGCGAGCGCGGCGTTGCTGGCCGAGATCGCGTGAGACATGAGCCAGCTTTCCAGGGCCGCGCCGAGCTGACGCGCTTCCGAGAACCGCAACGTGCGATCCTTCGCGAGCGCCTTCATCACGATCGTGTCGAGATCGGCCGGAACCCGGTCGTTGACCTGCGAGGGCGGCGCGAGCTTGCACTCGGTCACCGCGTTGAGCGTCTGAATGTCGGTCGCGCGCTTGAAGAGCCGCGTGCCGGTGAGCAATTCGTAGAGCACCACGCCCAGCGCGAAGATATCGGTGCGGCAGTCGATGGGTTGACCTGCCGCCTGCTCAGGCGACATGTACGAGTACTTGCCCTTGAGCACGCCCGACTTGGTGACGGTCGCCTGGTCTGCGGCCTTGGCGATGCCGAAGTCGACGATCTTCACCCCGCCCTCGAACGACACGAGGATGTTCTGCGGCGAGATGTCGCGATGCACGATGTTGAGCGCGCGCCCGCTGCCGTCGAGCTTCTTGTGCGCGTAGTCGAGGCCCGCGCACGACTCGATGATGATCCGGCAGATCAACGCGACGGGAATGGGCTTGCCCACCTTGTCGGCGTGCTTCCACACCCGGCGCACGTCTTCGCCGTGGATGAACTCCATGGCGATGAAGAAGCTGTCGTCTTGCGCGCCGAGATCGAAGATCTGCACCACGTTGGGGTGGTTGAGCCGCGCTGCGATGCGCGCCTCATCCAGGAACATGGTGATGAACTCTTCGTTCTCCGCGAGGTGCGGGAGAATGCGTTTGACCACCAGCAGCTTCTCGAAACCTTCAGGCCCCTGCTGACGCGCCAGATAGATCTGGGCCATGCCTCCAGTGGCGAGCTTTTTCAGGAGTTGGTAGCGGCCGTAGGTTTCGAGTGACACGTGGAGACAGATCCGATGCTAGGTCCAGCATGCGGGTGGCGCAAACACCTGAAAATCGGAATGAACCCGTCACCTGCGGGTGACGCGACGCCGCTTTTCACGCGTCTCGCGCATCAACTGTTCCAACGCGTCGAGCTTCCGCTGCAATACGGGGAACAGCAACCGGTTGTCGTCGACCATGTCGAACAACCGCAAGATTTCGTCGACCTCCTGCTCGATGGCCTCGGCGCGCTCCGAGCTGATGCGCCGCAGCAGCAGGTCGGCGCCCGCTTCCATCAGCACCCGGGCCACCGCATCACGGGAAGCGAGCGGCTCCTGCTTCTTCTGACCCAGGCCCTGAATGACCCGGAGCTTGGGTGCTTCGGCAAGAGAGAATTCGAGCTGTCGGTCGTCGCGCTTCACCATGAAAGGGCACCTTACGAGCCCGGACTGACAGGGGAATTTTGTGACCGTTTCCCTGCGACCACCCTGTAGCGGGACACGCTTTCGAGGCCGATTCTCCGTTGAACGTCGTACACTGTGCGCCTCATGACGTTCCGCAGCACTCCCTGTTTGGTGGCCTTGCTCCTGGCTGGCTGTAGCCCCGCGTTGGGCCGGGTGTTGGTGACGGTGGTCTTCGAGAACGAAACGCGCACGCAGTGCATCAAGGCGTCGGCCGCCAACGCAAGTGGCAGCCTGAACAATGCCACCCCTGCCTCCCTGGCCCGCGGGGGGAAAGACACGCTGCGCATTGGCCTGGGCGAAACGGCCGACCTGGTGGGCGAGGTCAGGGTGAACATCGCGCGCTTCAGCAGGCCCGACTGCTCGGGCACCGCCTTCGACACCCAGAGCAAGACGGCAGAGCTGGTGCGTGGCGCTGAATTGGCCACCCTCGAGTTCCGCTTCATTGGCGAAGGGGGCATGGACGGAGGAAGCGATGGTGGCTTCGACGGCGGGTCGGACGCCGGCTGCGACACCTCGGCCTGCGGCAACACGCCCGGCGACTGTGAGCTCCCAGTGGCGATGGGCTGTCAGGGTGATGGCGGCTGTCGTTTCACCTTCAAGGCGTCGCAGACCAGCTGTGGTGATGCGGGCGTGTGCAACAGCATGGGCGTCTGCATCGCTGACGTGTGCTCCGTCTGGCCCAACGGCACCGCCTGCAACGACGGCTTTCCCTGCACCCCCACCTCGAGCTGTCAGAACGGCCAGTGCGTGGGGGCCTGCGCTGCCCCGCCGTTCTGCAACGCGCCGGTCACCCCGCTCACCTGCGATCTGGCCACCCCTGCCTCGTGCGCCGTGCGACCCACCAATGAAGGGGGCAGCTGCGGCGCGGTGGGAAACCTTTGTCTGGATGGCGGCTGCTTGCCGTGGCTCCAACTGACGCCGCGTAACTTTCCCACCCAACTCACTGACGTGGCCTACCCCACGGCCAGCTGGGTGCTGGCGAGCCCCGACGGCGGCGTCTGCGACACGGTCATCTCCACCAGCGGGGCGGCTGCGAGCGTGATGCAGGCCGACTGCGGCGCTCCGGTGATCACCTCGATCGTGAACGACGCCGGCGTCTCGGTGATCACCACGCGGGGCCTCGACGTGGGGCCCAATGCGCGGCTGCACTTCGTGGGCGCGCGGCCCGTGCAGCTGGTGGTGGTGGGCGATGCGTCGATTCGCGGCGTGGTGAGCGTGGCCCCGCTGTTCGCTGGAATTCAGCCCGCCGGAAGCCCCTCCGCGAGCTGCGCGGCTGCACAACCCGGCACGGCCAACAAACAGGGCGGTGGCGGGGGCGGCTTCGGCTCGACCGGCGGCCGTGGTGGAGACGGCGGCGGTCTGGGCGGCGGCGCCACCGCCACGTTGAGCCCGCTGCGAGCCGGTTGTTCAGGCGCTGCCGGGTTCCGGCCCTCGGGCATGAGCCTGCCAGGCCGGGGTGGAGGCGCTCTCCAGCTGATCGTCGCCGATACGCTGACGATGGCGGGCGGCGTGGTGACGGCCTCGGGTGGGGGCGGCGCGGCCGGCACCGGCGACAACGAAGGCGGCGGTGGTGGAGGGAGCGGCGGCACCGTGATCATCGAAGCGCGCCTCATCAACCTGACCGGCGGGGCCGTGACGGCCAACGGCGGCGGCGGCGGTGAAGGCGGCGATACCGGCCAGACCAGCGCCAACGGCGCGCTTGGGCCCATCGCTTCGGCCAGCGCGGCGCCGGCAGCCAACGATCCCAGCAGCAGCGGAGGCGCGGGCGGTATCGGCGGCGACAACGGCACGCTCAACGGCAACGATGGCAACGGAGGCAGCTCGCAGGGCGGCGGTGGGGGTGGTGGTTCGGCGGGCGTGGTCTTCATTCGCGGCACGGTCTCGTGCACCCGCGGTGGCGGCGTCATCTCGGGGGCCCAGCCGACCCCCTTCACCTGCAACTAACGTCATGGCGAAATTCCGCGTCCTCATCGTCGATGACTCTGCGCTCAGCCGGGAGGTCCTGCGGAGGACGCTCGAACTGGATCCTCGCCTGTCGGTGGTGGGCGAAGCGAAGACCGGCGAAGAGGCGGTGACCCTGACGCGGGCGCTGCGCCCGTCGTTGATCACGATGGATCTGAACATGCCCGGCATGGGCGGGCTCAAGGCGATCGAGGTGCTCATGCGCGAGCGCCCCACGCCCATCGTGGTGATCTCCGAGCGCTCTTCGACCTCGGGCGTCGACTTGAACTACGAGGCGCTCTCCCGCGGCGCGCTCGAGCTGGTGCCCAAGTCGGCCGTGTTCGGCGCGGGCGACGAAGAGGTGCGGCGGTTCATCGAGCGGCTTCGCCTGCTGGCAGAGTCGGGGCTGGAAGAAGAAGAGAAGCCGCCGGCCCCGCCCGCCCCTGCCCCGCCGATCCCCGTCTCCACCGAGAAGCCGCTGCTGCTGGGCATCGGCGCTTCCACCGGTGGGCCGCGTGCGCTGGCGAAGCTGCTCAGCTCGTTGCCTCGCGACTTCCCGCTGCCCATCGCGGTGGTGCAGCACATGGCGGAGGACTTCTTCGACAGCTTCGTGCGCTTCCTGCGCGATGCCTCGGGTCATCCGGTGGAGCAGGCGACCGCTGCGACGAAGTTCGAGGCGGGCAAGGTCTACGTCGCGCCGCCCCGGCAGGAGCTGTTCGTTCGCGAGAACCTGACGGTGAAGCTGCTGCCGCCGCCGCCCAATTCGATCATCTCTCCGTCGGTCGACAGCTTGTTCTTTTCCATGGCCACCGCGCTCAAGGGGCGCTCCATCGGGGTGTTGTTGACGGGCATGGGCGATGACGGGGCCCAGGGGCTCTTGCGCATGCGGCGCATGGGTGCGCGGACGATCATTCAAGACAAGGCGAGCTGCGCGGTGTTCGGCATGCCGCGCGCGGCGATGGAACTCGGTGCGGCCGAGCATGTGATCTCGCTGCCCTTGATCGCGCCGTTTCTCACCCAGGTGGCCAAGGGTGGCGAGGCCCCGCCGATTCCGCCGCCGTCAGCACCGGTCTTCAGCGCTCGCCCGGCAGCAGCGCCCGCCCCGGCTCCCGCGCCTGCGCCGGTGCGCGAGAAGAAGCGGGTGCTGATCGTGGATGATCAGCAGAGCGATCTCGAGATCGCCCGGGTCACCCTGCAGCGGGCGGGCTTCGAGGTGCTCACGCTCGACAACCCGCTGATGCTGGCGCGCACCCTGCGCCGCAACGTGGTCGACGTGGTGGTGCTGGAGCCGGAGCTCAAGACCATGAAGGGCGCCGTGGTGGTTCAGACGCTGCGTTCACACGGCCTGGGTACGGTGCCCATCTGCCTCTGGTCGTTCGCTGACGAGAACACGCTCTCCACGCGGCTTCGCGAATGCCAGGCGTCGGGTTCGGTACGCAAAGGCGACCCGGCAGCGCTCGTGAGAGTCGTCACGAAGCTCGCCACTCCGTAACAAGCTCCCCTCTCCCTCTGGGAGAGGGTCAGGGTGAGGGTGCCCCAGCAAACGAAAAAACCTCCTGAGTCGCCTCAGGAGGTTTTCTTGTGCCCAAGAAGGGATTCGAACCCTTACGCCTCGCGGCGCCAGCCCCTCAAGCTGGTGTGTCTACCAGTTCCACCACCTGGGCATTTTTATTCGAGCTGCATGTCGTGAGGCGACGCGCTGATACCAGATCGACTGACGAGGGGAAGAGAGAAATGAATCCTCTTCGCCCGTCCTCTCACTTCTGCGCGGGAACGGCGTCGGCGGCAGAGCCCTTGTCGTCGACCGCGGCCGGCTTCGGGGCGGCTTCGGTGGGGCTGGCGGGCGCCGCTTCGGGCGTGGCAGCGGTCGGAGCCGGCGTCGCACCGGGGATGGCAGGCGCCGCCGTGGTGGTGTCCTCGATCAGGTCAGCGGCCGAGGTGCGCAGGCCGACGAACGACAGACCCAGCGAAGTGATGAAGAAGCCGATCGCGCAGAACGCAGTGAGCTTGGTGAGGAAGGTCGCCGCACCGCGGCCACCAAAGGCCGACGTGGCCGCGCCGCCACCGAGCGCCGCCCCCATGCCCGCGTCTTTCCCCGGCTGGAGGAGGATCACGAAGATCATGAAAACGCAGAGAACGATGTGCACGACGGTGAAGAAAACGAACATAGGGACGCGCTCCTAAGCACACACGCCGGTCGCAGACAACGACCGTTCAGCTATCAGGCCTTCGCCTTCACGATTGCCGCGAAGTCGGCCACCTTCAGGCTCGCCCCTCCAACCAGGGCGCCGTCGATGTCCGGCTGGGAAAGCAGCTCGGCGGCGTTGTCCGCCTTCACCGAGCCGCCGTACTGAATGCGCACCTGCTGGGCGGCATCCGCGCCCCACAACCCGGTCAACAACGAGCGGATGTGGGCATGAACCTCCTGCGCCTGGCGCGAGGTGGCCGTCTTGCCGGTGCCGATCGCCCAGACCGGCTCGTACGCGATGACGAAGCGGGCGCCGTCATTGGCGCCAAAGCCGCTCAGGCAGGCCTTCACCTGGGTCTCCACCACGCTCAAGGTCTTCGCCCCTTCACGCTCTTCCAGCGTCTCGCCCACGCACACGATGGGCAGCATGCCGGCCTTGAGCACCGCGCTGACCTTGCGGTTGACGCTCGCGTCGGTCTCGCCGAACAGCTGGCGCCGCTCTGAGTGACCGAGGATCACGTAGCTGCAGCCGACCTCTTTGAGCATCGGGGCTGCGATCTCCCCCGTGAAGGCGCCCGACTCAGAGGCGTGGCAGTCCTGGCCAGCGAGGAGGATGTTCGAATCCTCCAACGCCTTCGCGACGGAGTGCAGCGCCGTGAAGGGCGGCGCGATGGCCACCTCCACCCGATCGCGCACCATCGAGACGGCGTTGCGCAGCTCGCGCACCAAGGTCAGCGACTCCGCCACCGACTTGTTCATCTTCCAGTTGCCCGCGATGAAGCACCGACGCGCCATGTGGTTCACTCCAGGGCTTTGAGGCCCGGGAGCTCCTTGCCTTCGAGGAACTCGAGCGACGCGCCGCCGCCCGTCGAGACGTGCGTCATCTTGGCCGCAAGCCCAAAGTCATTGACCGCCGCGGCCGAGTCACCACCGCCGACCACCGTCTGCGCTTCACTGTTGTTCGCCATCGCGATGGCCACCACCCGGGTGCCCTCGGCGAACTTCGAGACCTCGAACAGGCCCATGGGGCCGTTCCACAGCACGGTGCGCGCGTCGCGGATGTGCTGCGTGAACACCGCGCGGGTCTTGCCGCCGATGTCGAGGCCCATCAGGTGCGCGGGAATGGCACGCTCGTTCACGTCGACGGCCGCCGTCTTGTCGTCGGGCGACGTGCCACACACGTGATCCACCGGGAGCACGATCTCAACGTTGAGCCGCTTGGCCGAGTCGAAGATCTTCATCGCCAGGGTGATCTTGTCTTCTTCCACCCGGCTCTTGCCGACCTCGAGGCCCTGCGCCTTCAAAAACGTGTAGGCCATCGCGCCGCCGATCAGCATCGTCTGGCACTTCGGCAGCAGGTTCTCGATCACCTTGATCTTGTCGGACACCTTCGAGCCGCCCAGCACCACCACGAACGGCTTCTCGGCGCCCTTCACCAGCTTGCCCAACTGCTCGAGTTCCTTGCGGATGAGCATGCCGGCGCACTTCTCTTTCATGAAGGGCACCATGCCCGCGGTCGACGCGTGCGCGCGGTGCGCCGTACCAAAGGCGTCGTTGCAGTACACGTCGGCGTTGGAGGCGAGCTGGCGGGCGAACTGCGCTTCGTTGGCCTCCTCTTCCTTGTGGAAGCGGAGGTTCTCCAACATCAGCACCTGCCCGGGCTTCAGATCCTTCGCCTGCTTGCCCACGCCTTCGCCGATGCAGTCATCGGCCATGAGCACTTCGTGTTCCCGGCCCAACAGCTCCGAAAGCCGCCTGGCGATCGGCATCAACGACAGCTTGGGGTCGACGCCCTTGGGGCGGCCCAGATGCGAGCCGAGCATCGGCTTGCCGCCCGCCTTGAGCACCTGGCGAATCGTGGGGAGCGCCTCCCGGATGCGCGTGTCGTCGGTGATGTGCTGCGAGTCGTCGAGGGGGACGTTGAAGTCCACCCGGATGAAGACGCGCTTACCCGTCAGCTGCAGCTCTTCGATGTACCGGACCATGTCGAGGCTCGCTTACTTCGCCGCGATGAGGAACTTGGCCACGTCGACCATGCGCGAGGAATAACCCCACTCGTTGTCGTACCAGGCGAAGACCTTGAGGAAGTTGCCGTCGATGAGCTGCGTCTGCGTCGAGTCGAAGATCGAGCTGTGCGGGTTGTCGTTGTAGTCGATGCTCACCGTCTGCTCGGTGTCGTACTGAAGCACGCCCTTCATCGGGCCATTCGCCGCCGCCTTCATCGCCGCGTGCACTTCGTCGACCGTGACGGTCTTCTTGAGCTGCACGGTCAAATCGACCAGCGACACGTTCGGGGTCGGCACGCGGATCGACGTGCCGCTGAGCTTGCCCTTGAGCTCAGGGAGCACGAGGCCGATCGCCTTGGCAGCGCCGGTGCTCGAGGGAATCATCGAGAGCGCCGCCGCGCGCGCCCGGCGCAGGTCGTCGTGCACCAGGTCGAGGATGCGCTGATCGTTGGTGTAGCTGTGGATGGTGGTCATCAGGCCGCGCTCGATGCCGAACGTGTCGTTGAGCACCTTGGCCACGGGGGCCAGGCAGTTCGTGGTGCAGCTCGCGTTGCTGATGACGTTGTGCTTCGCGGGGTCGTACTGGGTGTGGTTGATGCCGAAACACACCGTGAGATCGACGTCGCCCTTCCCCGGCGAGGAGAGCAGCACCTTCTTGGCGCCGGCCTGCAGGTGAAGCGAGGCCTTGTCCTGGCTGCTGAACTTGCCGGTGCACTCCATCACCACGTCGACGCCGAGATCCTTCCAGGGCAGCTTCGCGGGGTCCTTCTCGGCGAACACCTGGTAGGTCTTGCCGTCGATGGTGATGCTGTTCTCGGTCGCGGTGACGGTGCCGGGCCAGTTGCGGTGCACCGAGTCGTACTTGAAGAGGTGGGCCAGCGTGGCCGGCTTGTCGAGGTCGTTGATGGCGACGATCTCGATGTCTTCTTTCCGCTGAAGAGCAGCGCGCAGCACCATGCGGCCGATGCGGCCGAACCCGTTGATCGCAAACTTGATGGCCATGTGAGGCTCCTGGAGTGAGAGGCGGCGGACCCTATATTTCTGCCCTGTCTGCCGCCAGCGTTTGTCTGGGGTAACCGCGCCGCCTGCGAAGCAGCAACATCGTGAAGAGCAAGGGCCCCAGAATCGGTGCGGTGGAGCAGCCTCCCCCCTGAAAAGCGAGGACCGGTTGGCGAATCACCCCCGCATCGTCCTGGCCCCCCCCTGCATCTGGCTCGGGTGTGCCCGCATCGACGCCTGCATCGGCAACGCCCGCATCGAACCCCGCGTCTTCCACGCCCGCGTCGATCACCATGCCAGCGTCGACCTGAATGATGCCGCCATCGAACGACGTGGGAGACAGGAAGATGAGCACGCGCCGCATCACCTCGACCCGGGTGGGCCGGTCGACCAGGGTCTCGAAGGGGAAGCCGAACATCACCGATTGGCCGGGCGTACCGATGGCCGCGCTGCCGCCCGAGCCGTAGCTGGCGAGCTGCACCGCACCACCCGCGGCCGCGATCGCCGGAGGCGCGCCCGTGTCGAACGAGCCGGCCGTTCCATCGTCGAGCACCATGCCGTTGAGGCCCATCAGCGCATCCGCGCCGCTGACGGACAGCCCGCCTCTGGTGCCCGGCGCCGTGGCAGAAAAAGCCGTGAGCAGCGCAGGCGTCGCGGTGCCATCGCCCGTGAAGAACACGGGGAGATTGCGCGTGCGAAAGCCGGTCACCACCATCTGCTCGGCGGCCGTGAGCGCCGCCCCACCCGGCTTGCCGCGGCCCCCGAACCACGAGAGCAACTGGTACGGCGTCTGGGCCACGTCACCCGAAGTGACCGCGTCGGTGTCGGCGGTGTCGAAGCCCACGTCATTCGCGTCGAGCGCCTGGCCGGTGAAACGCGCAGCGGAGCCGTCGTTGATGCGCTCCACGAAGACGCGCAGCACGTTGCCCAGGGCGTACCGCGTGGCAAACGATTCGGTCTTGCCGATGGCTGCCTCGAGGCGGTCGTAGCCGTTGACCACCAGCACGAGCGGTTTGCCCATCACCGGGGCCTTCACACCGACCACGGAAGACGGGAACGACTCGCCGCCCGTGTTGGTGGCGGTGACGCGGAAGTACTTCGCTGCCGTTGCGGGAATCGGCACCCGCACCTGAGTCATGGTGACGTCGATGCCGTTGTCCCACGCGAGGCCGTCATCGCTCGAATAGACGCGGTACCCCGTGGCGGCCTGGCCTCGAACGCCCTGCGTATCGGTCGGAGACGCACGCCAGCGGATCACCGCCTCGCCGCCACCCTGGTTGAGCGCCGCCAGATGCGTCGGAGGCTCGGGGGGAAGACGAACGGGCACGCCGTCTTTCTCGGCGTAGAAACGGATGATTCCTTGCGCGATGGAGCGCGCGGCGACGTAGCGGAAACCCGGTTCCTTCAAGTGCAGCGCGTCGGCGGCCGCGTCGTGGAAGGCCACTTCGAGGAGCACGGCTGGCACCTCGTCATTGTTCGACGGGTTGAGCTCTCCGAAGTTGGCCGTTCTCACGCCGCGGTCTTGCCAGGTGGGCCGGTTCCACCCGCTGGTCGCCTTGATGTCATTGATCATCTCGCCGTGAATGAGCAGGCCCAGCCGATCGCTCCCGGCGACTCCGGAGAAATCAGCCAGCGGGCTGGGGGGTGAACCCGGCCCGTAGACGTAGGTGTTCGTGCCCACCGCCGTGCCGTTGAACGCGTTGGTGTGCCACGCGACGTAGACCGCGTCTTCTCCGGGTTCGTGCATCCAGTCAGCGAAACGCGAGCGGGTGCCGATGTCGTTGGTCCGATCGCTTGCGGGCGTGTTGCTGCCGGGAGCCCAGACGGCCGTGGGCGCCCCCGCAAACTGAGTGTGGTAGCGCGCCGACTCTTCGAAGCGCGGGCGGCCACTCACACCTGAGCCCCGATCGATGAGGCCCAGGCCACCACCGAACTTCACGGCGTCGAGCGAGATGTTGCTACCCGCGGCGTTGCTCGAGTCGTTCTGCGCCACCACCTGCGCGGTGCCGCCTTGCTTGAAATAGAAGCGGCCCAGCTGCACCCAGGTGCCGCCGTGGCGCTGCTGGTTCACGCGAAAGTGCGTGTCGCCGCCAGCGTGCCGCACGATGAAGTGGGCGTCGGTCACGCGAGCGGTGAAGGCGGTGTAGCTGATCGACACGTCATAGGAGCCGTCGCGCGGAATGTTCGCAGTCCAGGTCGCGCTGGAGGTCGCGGTGGCCGCGGAGGTCATCAACCGATTCGAGCCCATCGAGAACGGCAACACGGCGCCGCTCATCGGGAACGCCGGGCGGCCCCAACCCGGCAGCATCGAAGCGATGAAGCCGGGACCGGCCTCCACGTAGCCAGCCTCGCCGTTGTCGACGAGCACCAGGTTGGTGTTGAGGTCGAGCTCGCGCACCGGCACCACGCGGGCGCCTGCGTTGAGCAGCATCGGCATGACGTACTGGCTGAGCGTCTCGATGCTCACGAGGTCTTCGACGATGTCGTTGGTGGTGGGCCGCTGCGTGCGCCACTGCGTCAAGCCCGCTTCCCAGGTGAAGCCGTGGCCGGGGCTCAGGTAGATCACCTTGCCCGCAAGCGCGCCGACACCTCGCACCGTGGCGGCAGGAAAGCCTCCGATGCGTTGCGCGTTGCGATCAGCCCGAACCAGCGGCGGCGAGTCGGGCGTGAGTACGGGTTCCCACGACTTCGCCTCGACAGGCGGGAACGGCTGGAAGCCGGGCGGCTCGAGGCCGCAGTCATCGACCCAGGACTGCGCGAAGGCGGCGGAAGCGAAGAGAACCAGCGCGGCGGAGAGCAGACGCATCGATGTGGGCCATAGCACGAAGCTCCTGGGGCAGACTCCGCCCCAAGGCAGAGGAAGAGAAGCGACTCCAGGCCGCCCCTCCCCCTCTTTCAAATCAGGCCTTGAGCTGGAACTTCTCGAGCGCCCCGTCGCCCAGCACGAGGTGAACCTGGCCGACCTTCGCCGCGAGCTCCTTGTAGGCCTCGAGTTCCTTGAGACGCACCAGCAGCGGGTTCTCCGACAGCACCTTCGCGGTCTGGGCCATGCTCCGCGTCGCCGCCGTCTCCTCTCGCCGGAAAATGACGTTGGCCTCGGCCTCCTTCTGCGCCTGGATGACCTTGTTGAGCAGCTCCTTCATCTCGCCCGGCAGAATGACGTCCTTCACGCCGAGCTCGATCAGCTCCAGACCCAGACCCTCGGCACGATCGCGCACCGACGGCGTCATCACCTTCGACAGCTCATCACGCAGCCCGAGCAGCTCGTCGAGCGTTCGCGTGGTGACGGCCTCGCGGGCCGAGAGCTGCATCGCCAGGTACACCACGTCATCGGGTGCCCGGGCGACCATGGCCAGCCGCTTCGCGTCCTTCACCTTGAAGGTCGCCGAGAGGTTGAGCCGCAGCGAGACGCGGTCCTTCGTCATCACGTCCTGGCCATTCACAGCCAGCACGCGCTCACGAAGGTCGATGACCGCCATCGTCACCGTCCGCATGGTGTTCCACGCCGCGTGACGACCGGCCGGCAGCACGGCATCGAGCTGCCCGTCGACGTAACGCACCGCCACGCTGCCCTCGGGCGCAGTCGCCTCCACGTAGTCACGGCCCCTGGCGAGCGCCGCGACGTCAGCGGTGAGCGGCCTGGTCTCGACACCCGAGGTATCGATCACCTGCACCTTGATGAGCGGACTCACAGCGCCCGTCGCCCGATCCACCTGGCGCTCGACCGTCCACACCTGGTGAACGCCCGCGCCCAGCCAGAGCGCCGGCTTACCGCGCCGGGTGACGAGGCCACGCTCGTGCTCAGCGAGCGTCATCAGCTGCAGGTCGTTCGCCGGAACCAGCGCGAGGCGCAGCTCGTCGAGCTCAGCCAGCAGCCCGATGGTGGACAGCTTCTCGATTCGCTGCACCTTGAACGCAGCCCACACGCGGTGCACGCCCGGCGCGAGGTACTTCACGGGGCGGCCGTCTTCGATGAGGAAGGCGCGCTCGTGGGTCATGATCTCGATCTGCATTGGAGCTCTCCTTTCGGGAAGAGGTGCTGCGGGTGGGTGCTGCTCAATCAGAAAAAGTGAAGGCCACCGGGCTCACGGGTGAACGCGACGTTGTCTGACGAACGGTCCAGACACCTCGAGCCAACGAAAAACAACTCCGCTGCCATGCCGCGAAAGCGGTACCTCGGGAGCTCCGGTTCGGACTCGTCGCGTGACGACCGCACGAGGTGGAACCAGAGCTCTTTTCGAAGCAAGACCTTCACTGCACACGGCGCTCGAGGCCGTGCATCACCAGCTGACCCGGCAGCCTCCGGTGGGGCGAGAAGGAATCGAACCTTCAACCGCGAGATGACGAATCTCGTGCTCTACCAGTGAGCTATCGCTCCGGCGTTTCAGGCCGGTGTGTCGTCCGCCCGCTGTTCGAATCGCCTGCGTTGACGTGGAAGCGTGAACGGTCTCCCGTACGAACCACGAACCGGCGCAGCGTCTGGCTGACGACGCATCACCCGACGTGGGCTCCCTTTTCAGCCTGACGGTGTTAGTTCGAACGAAGCGATGTCTGTGCCTCCGCCCTTTCAATCGAAGCACCCGCCGACGAGCTTCTACCGGTCGGTCCTGCACGCGTGGAACGGGTTGATTCACACCGTGGTGCACCAGCGCAACATGCGCATGCACCTGATTTCCGGCCTGCTCGTGGGGCTCGTGGGCAGCGGCATTCCTTTAGGCCTCGCCGAGAAGGTGACGCTCATCTTCTGCGTGCTGCTGGTGCTCTTCGCCGAGATGCTCAACTCCGCGCTCGAGCAATTGGTCGATCTCGCCGTCCAACAGTTCGATGAGAAGGCGAAGCTCACCAAAGACATCGCCGCCGCCGCGGTGCTGGTGCTGGCCATCGGCACGGTGGTGCTCTTCGCCGCCGTGCTCGTGCACAACGCAGAGACGATCTTCGCGAACCTGCCGGCCATTCAGCGCCAGGTGATGTTCGGCGTGCCGCTCGTCTTCCTGGGCGGCGCGTTGATGCACGAGCAGAACAAACCCGTCTGGCTCGACGTGGTGCTCACGATCGCAGCCCTGGCGCTCTGGGCATTCATCACCACGTGGTCGGAGAGCCAGGTCTTCTCGGCCATGACGCTCGGCTTGCTCGTGGTGTGTGCCAACGCGGCGTACGCCCGACAGAAGGCAAAAAAATAAGCCCGGCGGGTGGCCGGGCTTCCAACATCCGCAGCGACGCCAGGCCGCTGGTCTCTGCTCCCCCCTCGGGCCTCCGTCCCCGGCGCCTGGCCGGAAACTGGAGTGACCCGCTGGGGTTCGCACCCTATTTAGGCGCTCGCCCGATTCTCTGGGTTCGTGCCTTCGACAGGCTTCACTTCCTTCAGGTCAGTGGTGACCAGGTCGATCAGCTCAGTCGCGATGTCCAGAATCTGATTCGGAGTGTAACCCCCAGCCCGAAGCTGCGCAAAGAACGTGCGCGCCAGAATCTTGGTGCCCTTCTTGTCGGTGCTCATCTTTATCCCTCCAGTGGAGCCCAATAGCGGCTCAGCGATGGTGACTGACCTTACACCCTACGTGCCATGCCTCTGGCGGACGCAGTTCAGAGTCAAATCGAGCGCTTGGGTTCGGTTTCAGGTGTCAGGTGCGAAGCGCCCTTCGCACTTAGCTGCCACCTGCCGCGAACGCGTCGAGGCACCAGCACCCATGGCTCCAACCGGGAAATCAGCCACTTGCCGAATCTACCGTGGGAACGGTAAGGCACCGTCGTGCCGTCCTTCAGGGTCAACAACCTCGCGCTCTGGGTCGATGAACCGGAATCGCTGCTGACCCGAAAGGCCGCCGAGAAGTTGGGGGTCAAGCCGGCCGATCTGGTGAACGTGAGGGTGGTTCGTTCCGTGCTCGATGCGCGGAAGAAGAACAGCCCTCGCTACATCCACACCGTCGAGGTCGAGTTCGCCGAAGGCAAGCTGCCGAAGACCGTGCCGCCCGACGTGAGCGAGGTCGAGCCGCTCCCGCCGCCTTCGCTGCCGGTGAAACGCCAGCCCGCTCAACGGCCGATCATCATCGGCATGGGGCCGGCCGGGCTGTTCTGCGCGCTCGAGCTCGCGCAACGCGGCGTGAAGTCGATCCTCCTCGACCGGGGTCGCGAGGTGATTCAGCGCCGCAAAGACGTGGCCAAGCTGATGCGCGACGGCTCGCTGATGACCGAGAGCAACATGAGCTTCGGGGAAGGCGGCGCAGGCGCGTACACCGACGGCAAGCTCTCCACGCGCATCAACCATCCGTCCGTGCGCAAGGTGATCGAGACGTTCGCCAAATACGGCGCGCCCGACCGCATCCTCGTGCAGGGCAAGCCGCACATCGGCTCTGACCTGCTTCCTTTTGCTGTCGAGCGCATGCGCAAAGAGCTGCAGGAGATGGGCGTCGAGGTGCTCTTCGAGACCCGCGTCGAAGACATCTTGAGCCGCGATGGGCAGACCACGGGAGTCAAGCTCAGCGACGGCTCAGAGCTGCACAGCGATCGGGTGGTGCTCCTGCCGGGTAACTCGGCGCGTGAGCTGTTCGAGCGGTTCGCCGCTGATGGGCGCATCTTCATCGAGCCCAAACCCTTCGCGCTGGGCTTTCGCGCGGAGCACCCCCAGCCGCTGATCAACGCGATTCAGTACGGGGAAAAGTTCGCAGACTCGAAGCTGCCCCCCGCTGACTACAAGTTGGCCGAGAACCTCTCGGTCGATGGCGACATGCGCGGCGTCTTCTCGTTCTGCATGTGCCCCGGCGGCCTCGTGGTGCCCACGCCCACCGAGCCCGGCATGCAGTGCACCAACGGCATGTCGAACTCGCACCGCAACTCGAAGTACGCGAACGCGGGCATCGTGGTCTCCGTCTCGGTGGAGGACTACGCCAAGTCGGGCTTCACCGGACCGCTCGCGGGCGTCGAGTTTCAGCGGCACTGGGAGCGGCAGGCCTACGCGCTCGGCGGCGGCAACTTCTTCGCGCCTGCCCAGTCGATCCCCGACTACCTCGCGGGCACCACCAAGAAGAAGCCCGAGGGCACCTCGTACCGCCCCGGCCTCGCGCACGTCGATCTGAACCGGCTCTTCCCCGAGTGGCTCACCACCTCGCTCAAGCAGGCGATCCGCGCGTTCGATCGCCGCATGAAGGGCTTCATCACCGAAGAGGGCCTGCTGCTGGGCATCGAAGCGCGCACCTCGACGCCCTTGCGCATCACCCGCAACGAGCAGCTGCAGTCGGTCTCGATGAAGGGCCTGTATCCAGGGGGTGAAGGCGCCGGCTACGCGGGCGGCATCGTCTCGTCGGGCATCGACGGGCTGCGCATCGCCGAGCAAATTTGTGCGGAGCTGTCGTGAAGTACCGGGTGCGCAGCCAAGACGGCGAGCTCGAATACGAGTCGTTCAAGCAGCTCGAAGAAGCGGCCCAGGTGGGCTTCCTCGACCCCGATGACGAGCTGCTGCGCGAGGGCGAGACACAGTGGAAGAAGGTGTCGACCCAGCCCGCGCTGATGAAGGGCAAACGGGCCACCGCTGCGTGGAAGAGCCCGATTTTTCGTTGGGTGCTGCTCGCGGTGCTCGGCGCGCTGTTCGCCAGCTGGGCGATTCACACCGGCACCACGCAGGACAAACCCGAGCTTTACGCCGGCGGCCTGGTCGTCGCCTTCATGAGTGCGGGGGTCTTGTTCAAGGTGACCGCGGACGCCCAGAAGCGCCGAAGGTAGCGCTCACTTCTTCGCGCTGCGCTTGTCGATCACCGTCTTCTTGATCGCGTCGAACACCTTGGGCACTGCCATACCGTTGGCCTGGTTGATGATGAACACGGGGATCGAGCCGCCCGGCACGGTGTAGACGTAATAGGTCGCGAACGTCTTCTTGCCGTCTTCGCGGGGCTCGAGCAGCCAGTGCCCGGTGTTGATGCGCACCCGAACCACGTCCTTCTTCTCGGGCATCAGGCTGTCCTGCTCCCTGGCCGCGGCGACCCAGGAGACCTTGTAGAAGCCCTTGCCGTCTTTCCAGTCAGACTCGTCTTTGAGCGCGATGATGTAGTCGCGTTCGGCGACCAGCGGCGTGTTGAGCCGGCTGTAGAAGAGGACGTCTTTGCCGTCTTCGCTGCGGGTGAGCACCTTCGCTTCGGCCGTGTACGGCATCTGTTTGGGGTAGTTCTCGAGGTCCTGGATGACGTCGAACACCTCTTTGGGGGTGGCGTTGATGAGGCCAATGGCCCGCATCTCGCGCACTTCGCTGCCTTCGACCTGGCGGCGGTAGACCTTGACGCCTTCGGGCTCGGCGGCGAGTTCCCAGCGGGGGGCGTCGGAGAGCAGCAGCAGGGAAACGAGGGCGAGGCTGATCATCATGCACATCCTGTCGAAACTTGGGGTGGCACGAGGTAGTGTGCCACGGCCTTGAGCCAGACTGAAAACCCAGAAACGAATTCAGACGAGCGCATCCGCAAGATCTACGTGAAGGACCTCAAGTTGGGCGAGGGCATTCACACGGTCTTCCGGGCAGCTCGCAAAGAGAAGCACACCAGCCGCGGCGGGAAGTCGTTTCTCGCCCTCACCCTCGTGGATCGCACGGGCGAAATCGACGGGCGCGTGTTCGACAACGTCGACGCCGCTGATGGAGCGTTCTCTGCTGACGACTACCTGCTGGTGAAGGGGAAGATCGGCCAGTTCCACGGCAAGTCGCAGGTGGTGATCGACCGCCTCGAGCGCCTCGATGCGGGCCCCATCGACGCGGCCGAGTTCGCGTTCACGCCCGCTCCCGTTGCCGCTCCGGTCGAGAAGGCCGCGCCCGCACCAGCCGCTCACACGCGCGAAGCCGCCGCTGAAGGCGCGCCCAGGGTGCACCTGAGCCGCCGCCTCTCCAAGCTGCTGGAGAACCCGCAGGTCGCGCAGGCGCTCGACGTGCTGGTCGCCCAGCTGGAAAAGACCATCGAGGAGCGCATTCACGCGAAGGCCGGCCTGCCCGCACCCGTTCGCACCGAGCGTCCCCCGCGTGAGCGCAAGCCGCGGGGTCCCCGCGTCGAGCACAAGCCGCGCGCCGAAGGTGAAGCGAGCGCTGCCAAGCCCGAGCCCAAGCGCGACCCGTCGTTGCCTGAGGGCCTGGCGTTCAAGCCCTTCAACGCGCTGGTCGGCGAGGGCGAGAAGCCCGCTGAGAGCAAGCCCGACAACGGCTGAGTGGCCACCCAACGTCGTCGCCCCAGGGGGCTTTGAATCATGGCGAAGCGACTCGGCGAAAAGCTCATTGAGGCGGGGCTCATCTCGGCTGAAGCAGTAGAGCAGGCCCTCAGTCACCAGAAGATCACCAGCCACCGGCTCGGTGATTGTCTGGTGGAACTGGGGCTCATGCAGGAAGGCGCCCTGCTCCGCTTTCTGGCGGCCGAGTTCAAGACGCGCTTCGTGTCGGCAGAGAAGCTGTCGCAGGCAAAGATCTCGCCCGAGGTGCTGGAAAAGGTCCCCGTGCGCATGGCCGAGAAGCAGGACTTCCTGCCGATCGCCTTCGACGCCGAGCGCCGCATTCTCTCGATCGTGATGGCGGAGGCCCAGAACGAGGCGCTGGTGAAGGAGATCGCCATCGTCACCGACATGACGGAGGTGTTCGCCTACATCGGTGTTCGCAGCGCGATCCAGGCGGCGATCAAGAAGCACTACTACGGCGATCCCACTGCCTTCGCGCCGAGGCAGCACGACGGTGGCACAGGTACCGGCGGTTACGAAGGCGGCGACTCGCGCATCGAGCGCACCAGCGCCAGCAGCGGCTCAGGCAAGACCTCGAGCCGAATCAACCCCACGCAGCTGCGCGAAGCCCTCGGTGCGGTCCGCGGGCAGGTGGGCGAGAACGACTTCGTCGAGACGCTGAACATTCTGGTCGGCCTGCTCGAGATGCCCCGCAAGGAGTTCCGCGGGCATTCCGCGCAGGTGGCCCGCCAATCGCAGTTGATCGCCCGGCGCATCGGGCTGCAGCCACGCGAAGTCGCGCACACGTCGGTCGCCGCGTACCTGCATGACCTCGGCAAGAAGCCCGATAAACACTTCACCTTGCCTCTGCTCGCGGTCTCGCCCGAGGCGAAGGCCGAAGCCAAACGCTATGTGCGCGCCCCCATCAAGCTGTTTGAGACGGTGCACCTGCCCGGTGGCGTGAACGCGGTGCTGGCGCAGCTCTACGAAGCGTTCGATGGCTCTGGTGTGCCGCAGGGCGCGAAAGGCGAAGACATCAGCGCCGGGGCGCGCATCATCGCGGCGGTCGACGCGTTCTTCGAGCTGACCCGCAACCCGTTCAACCTGCATGGCCGCGTGATGACCAAGGCCGAGGCCATCGCCTCGATGCGCGAGCAGGCCGGCACGTTGTTCGACCCGGTGGTGGTCGACACGCTCGACGTGTTGCAAAGCGGCGATCTACTCAAGCAGCGCGTCGAGCAGGATGGCCGGCAGGTGTTCGTGGCCGACCCCGATGAAGCGATGCGCACCGACCTGATGGACTCGGTGGCCAAGGATGGGTTGGTGGTGCAGTCGGTCATCAAGCTCGACGGGCTCATCGACGCAGTGCTCGCGAACGAAGCCGACACGCTGGTGGTGGGCCTGGGTTACGGCGTGGGCGACATCGTGGCGCTGGTGCAGTTCGTTCGCGCGCGGCCAGAGAGCGCGGCGTTGCCGGTGCTGCTGCTGGGCGACCCCACGGATCCCGCGAGCCGCGAGCGGTTGGTGCAAGCCGGCGTGACCGGGTTCATTCCGTTGCCGCTGGTGCCTGATGCAGCGGCGCAGACGATTCGTGCGGCGTACCTCGATCGCCTGGAGCACGGCGGCCTGGGTCACGTGGTACGTGGCAGCTTCGATGAGCTCGCGTCACTCGAGCTGGCGAAGGTGCTCGGCGCGGCGCGGAAGTCGGGCCGGTTGACGGTGCGAAACGGGCCGCAAGAGGGCTACCTCCAGTTCGAGCGCGGCTGCATCATCTTCGCGCTCTTTGCCGACAAGAAGGGCGAGCCGGCGATTCAGCCATTGCTCACCTTGGCGCAAGCCGATTTTTCGTTCGATCCCGAAGCGCTGCTGACCGACAACCCGAACGTCGAGAAGGACTTCGACATCGTTGCGCGCCAGTTGGCTGGTTAGTCGAGGGGTCCCCTCACAACGAAACCGAAATCCGAAAAAGCCGAGCGGTATTCTTCGCGCAGATCAAAGCCACCTCCTCCGCATCGCGGCCGTGCAGCTCCGCCACCTTCTTCGCCGTCTCCGCGACCCGGCTCGGCTCATTGGGCCACTTGCCGCGATACGGCATGGGCGACAGATAGGGGCTGTCGGTCTCGACCATCAACCGATCCAACGGAGCAAACTTCACTGCCTCCTGCAGCGGCTCGGTCTTCTTGTAGGTGACGACGCCCGAGATGCTCAGGAAGAACCCGAGGTCCAGGTACTTGCGAGCCGCCGTCGTATCCCCGGTGAAGCAATGAATCATGCCGTCGCGAACACCCTCGCTCTCGAGGATCGACGCGCACTCTTCATGCGCATCACGAACATGAATCACGATGGGCTTACCGACCTGCTTCGCGAGCTGGCACTGCCGCCTGAACATCGCCTGCTGCACGTCGCGCGGTGAGTGATCGTAATAATAATCGAGCCCCGTCTCGCCGACGGCCTTCACCTCGGGCAGCGCGGCGAGCCTCGCCAGCGTGTCCCAATCTTCTTGCGTCGCCTGCGCTGCGTCGTGCGGGTGCACGCCGATCGTCGGCGTCAGGAAATCGGGGTGCGCCTTCGCGGCCGCGAGCGCGTGACCGAAGTCGCCGGGCTTCTGCAGCAGCCCCACCACCACCGCGTGCACCACGCCGGCGAGCTTCGCGCGCTCGATCACCTCACCCGCGACGGGGAAGTCCTTGGTCTCGAGGTGGCAGTGCGAATCGATCAGCTTCATGGCCTGGCTCCGTAGTCAGCGAGGAGCAGTACGAGTTCCTCGGCTGCCTCTTGATCTTGCAGCTTCAACGACTCAACCCGCGCGCGCGCAGAGCCAGTCCCCAGGAGCAGCAAACCCTCGGCTCCATCGAGCTTGAGATCGTCGGAGGCGGTCGAGGCGAGCAGCACACCGAGCGGGCCTTCTGCGGCGGGGTCACCCAGCCGGCCCAGTGAACGCGCCGCGGTTCCGCGAGCGGGGTCGGCTGGGTCTTTGAGAATCTCCAAAAGGCGCGGCAACGCACCGGGTGCCTTCACTGCTCCGAGCAACTCGACGGCCATCGGGCGGTCCATCGTCCACTTGCGTCCGGCACGTTTGAAGAGATGCGCGACGCCGTCGGCTTCACCGAGTGCAGCGAGGGCCCCGGCGAGCTGCGTCTTGTCGAAGGCAGGCACGAACCAGCTCGAGAAGGCCCGCTTGAGGGAAGGAATGGCGTCCTTGTTCCCCAGCTGTGCGAGCGCGGAGGCAGCGCGGAAGCGGAGGTCGGTGTCTTCGAGCGCCTCGAGCAGCACCTCGAGACCCGCGGTGTGTTGGAGCGCGACCATGCCGCGGGCTGCTTCGAAACGAACGGTGAGCGCGGGATCCTGGAGCGCAGCGGCGAGTGCGCCCCGGGTGTCGGGCAGCGCGAGATCGGCGAGTCGGCCTGCGGCCTCCACGCGCACGCGGGTGACCTTGTCGCTCAGGTGGCGGATGAGGACGTCTTTGGCTTCGGCGGGCGCGATGACTTCAGAAGCGAGGGCGAGCCCGGCGCAGCGAACTTCGTCTTGCTTGTCGGCAAGCAGTCTCACGACGGCCAGCTCGAACTCCGCGCGCAGCTCGGCGGGTGCGTCGAAGGCGAGTTCGCACAACGCATCGGCCGCTTCGGCACGGAGGTCCGCGCGGACTTCTCGCTCGAGCGTCATCAAGGCGAGGTCACGGCTGGCTCGCAGGTCACTCATGAAGACCACGAGCTCCCTCTCCCCGAGGGGGAGAGGGTTGGGGAGAGGGGAGAGGGAAACAAGGGAACTCACTTGACCTCGGTGCCCGGCGCAACATCACCCGGGTCGAGCAGCACGAGATCTTTTCCACCAGGGCCCGAGGTCAGCACCATGCCGCGCGACTCGATGCCCTTGAGCGCACGAGGCTTCAAGTTCGCCACCACCACCACATTGCGGCCGACCAACTGATCAGCCTGGTACGCCTCGGCAATGCCCGAGACGATCGTGCGCGGGGCACCCTCGCCCAGGTCGATGCTCAGCTGCAGCAGCTTGTCTACCTTGGGTACCTTCACGGCCGCAAGCACCTTGCCGGCGCGCAGTGACACCTTCACGAAGTCGCCGAAGTCGATCTCTGCCGCCGGCCCCGCAGGCGGGGCTGCGTCCTTCTTCTTAGGCTCCTCTTTCGGCGCGACCACCAGCGTCGCGACCACGGCTTCTTCGATGCGATTGATGAGAGGCACCGCATCACCGATGGGAACGTTGCGATCGAGCAGCGGATACGTCGCGGTTTCCAGCGCCTTGAAGGTGAGCCTCGGACGGTTGAGCTGCTCGGCCAGCTTCAAAGCGAGCTGAGGCACCACCGGGTCGAGCAGCGCGGTCAAGAGATAGACGACCTCGGCCGCTTCACTGAGCACGCCTCGGGCGGCCTCGAGATCGGTCTTCGCCGACTTCCAGGGCTCGGCCTTCGCGAGGAACTGATTGGCCGAGTAGCCGATCTCGAGAATCAACTTGATGGCCTGCCGGTGGTCGAACGCGCCGTAGGCAGCCGCGATGTCCTTCACCTTCGCGAGCGCCTCGCGCACGAGCTGACCGCCGAGCGCGTCGTTCGCCGGCGCGAGCGTCTTGCCCAGCTTCGGAAGATGATCCCCACCGCGCGAGAGCGTGCGGTTGGCGAGGTTGCCCAGGTTGTTCACCAGCTCCGCGTTCACGCGCTGCCGGAACTCGAGCAGGCTGAAGTCGAGATCCTCGGGGCCGGGGCCGAGCAGCGACGCGTAGTAGAAGCGCAGGTAGTTCGGGTCGAGCACGTCGAGGTACGGGCGTGCGTTGATGAACGTGCCGCGCGACTTCGACATCTTCTCGCCGTTGACCGTGAGGTGCCCGTGAATGTGCACCTTCTCTGGCACCTTGAACCCCGCGACCTCGAGCACTGCGGGCCAGAACAAGCAGTGGAAGTAGACGATGTCCTTCCCGATGACGTGAATGATCCGCGCGTCGGCGTCTTTCGCCCAGAAGTCGAGCGCGCTCTTCGCGTGACCCGTCTGCTTCGCCCACACCTCTGCCGTCGAGATGTAGCCAATCGGCGCGTCGAGCCAGACGTAGAAGAACTTGTTCGTCTCTCCGGGAATCGGAAAGCCGAAGTACGGCCCGTCGCGAGAGATGTCCCAGTCGGCGAGGCCCTTCTGGAAAAACTGCTGAAGCTGGGTCGCGAGCCCCGGGTTCATGAAGCCGGGCTTGGCCAGCTGCTCCTTCAAGAACGCCTCGTGCTTGGGCAGCTTGAAGAAGAGGTGCTTGCTGGTCTTCCACACCGGCGTCTTGCCGCTCAGCACGGAGTACGGGTTCTTCAGCTCTTTGGGGCCGTACGTCGCGCTGCACTTCTCGCACGCGTCGCCGTACTGATCCTTGGTACCGCAGTTCGGGCACTCACCCTTGATGAAGCGATCCGCGAGGAAGCGGTTGGCGGTCTCGTCGAAGGCCTGCTCAACGTCTTTCTCACCGATGAAGCCGGCTTCCTTCGCGCGGTTGTAGATGAGCTCGGCGTACTGCCGGTTCTCCGGAGAGTTGGTCGACGAGTAGAGATCGAAGCTGACCTGAAAATCGCGGAACACGGCCTGGTGATCGATCGACACCTGCTCGATGAACTTCTCGGGCGTGATGCCCTGCTTCTCGGCGCTGATCTCGATCGCCGTGCCGTGCGTGTCGTCAGCGCAGAGGAAGACCACCTGCTCACCCTGCGAGCGGAGGAAGCGCACGAAGATGTCCGTCTGGATGTGCTCCACCATGTGGCCCAGGTGGATCGGACCGTTGGCGTAAGGCAGCGCACACGTGACGAGGGTCTTCATGATTACCGTTCCTGCTCTCGGCGAATGAGATGCATCTGGGATTCCCACGCGGTCGCCTTGCCGCACAGTGTCCAGAGGAGCCGCTCCAGCACCAGCTCACCACCGCCGAGCTTCAGCGCGAGATCGGCTTCAGCGCAGGCGACGAGCCCGCGAAGGAGTTCCTGACGGCCGTAGCCCATCGACGCCTGCATCCCCATGAAGGCCGCGTACGGGTGCGGCACCTTCGTCTTATTGGCCTTCGCTTCAGCTTCGATCTTCGGCCAGAGCCGCGCCTGAAAGTCGTCGTAGTTGCGCGGCGGCTTGCCGTCAGACAGCCGGCCCATGCGCTCGTAGTTGCTGAGCATGGTGCGCACGATGCCCGCGACCGGCCCCAGCAGCATGAGCGGGTGGTTGTCCTGCCCCACCACGTCGGCCACATACTTGCTGGCCGCGTCGAAGTTGCGCTTCTGAATTGCGTCACTCAGCTCGAAGTACTCGTCTTCGCGGGCGTGACCGACGAGCAGGTCGACGTCCTTCTTGGTGATGGTCTCGCCTTCTGAATAGAGCGCGAGCTTGGCGAGCTCAGACTGGAGCAGGCGAAAGTTCCCTCCCACGCGCTCCTTCAAAAGGTCGAGTGCACCGGAGCCCAGCTTCTTCTTGTAGGGCGCCAGGGTTTCAGTCGCGAACTGGTTGAGGTCGAGATCCTTGAGGCGGCCTGCGGCCTTGAACTCGAGGGCCCAGCCTTTGTCCTTCACCAGCTTCACGAAGGGGCTCTTCGCTTCGATGTCGCTCGAAGCGATGACCAGCACCTGGCCCTTGGCGGGCTTGCCCGCAAGCCACTCGTTGAGCGCGGCGTCGTCGCTGGCAGAGCCGCTCAGGTTTTCCTGCGCGCAGAACTGCGCGACCTCTTTCAGGAAGGCGACGTCGAGGTCTGCGAGCACGATGCCGAGCTCTCGCTCCCAGTCGTCGGGGCGCGGCGTGCCGTTGGCGGTGGGATCGAGATCGGCAGCGCCCCACCCTGCTCGTGCCGCAATGCCCAGCACCCGGCGTGCGGCTTCTTTGCGGCGATTGGCCTTCCACGCGTCACGCGCGCGGTTCAAGGCGTCGGGGCGGCCCTTCTTGGGCGAGAGGAATTCAGGGTCGCGCAGGAAGACGACCTTCCGGCCTCCGAACATCGGAATGGTGGCGAGCTCTGCCACGACTTCGCGTGGGGAAGCCGCGTCCATCGTGACGAGGTTGAGATCGGCTGAGCCACCAGGCACAAGTTTCGCCAGCAGCTTCTCGGCGGCTTTGCGGATCAGGAACTCTTCGCCTGCGAGGAGGTAGACCGGCGATTCGCCTCCGGCGTCGAGCTCTGTCAGCACCTCATCGAGATCGTCGCTCATCTCTTAGAACTGCGCCCAGCCCGGCACGCGCGGGTACGGAATGGCGTCGCGGATGTTCGCGAGGCCGCACAGGTAGACGATCAAACGCTCGAACCCGAGGCCGAAACCGGCGTGCGGCACCGAGCCGTAGCGGCGCAGGTCGCGGTACCAATTGTAGTGGCTGGGCTCGAGGTTCATCTTTCGCATGCGCGCATCGAGCAGGTCGAGGCGCTCTTCACGCTGACTGCCGCCGATGATTTCGCCGATGCCGGGGGCGAGCACATCCATCGCGGCGACGGTGCGGCCGTCGTCGTTCATGCGCATGTAGAAGGCCTTGATCTGCTCAGGGTAGTTCATCACCACCACGGGTCTGCCCACGTGCTCCTCGGTCAGGTAGCGCTCGTGTTCGGTCTGCAGATCGTTGCCCCACTCAGGCGCGTACTCGAACTTCTTCTTCGCGTTCTTGAGGATCTCGATCGCGGCCGTGTACTCGATGCGCTCGAAGCTCGAGCCGATGAACTTGTCGAGGCGCTCGATGACGCCCTTCTGCGCCTTCTCGAAGAACGCCATGTCGTCCATGCGCTCGTTGAGGATCGCCTTGAAGACGTACTTGAGGAAACGCTCGGCGAGATCCGCGTCGTCGTTCAGGTTCGCGAACGCGATCTCAGGCTCGATCATCCAGAACTCGGCGAGGTGCCGGGTGGTGTTCGAGTTCTCGGCGCGGAACGTGGGGCCGAACGTGTAGACCTTCGAGAGCGCCAGGCAGTACGCCTCGACGTTCAGTTGGCCTGAGACGGTGAGGAAGGTCTCCTTGCCGAAGAAGTCTTTCGAGTAGTCGACCTTCCCGGCCTCGGTCTTCGGCAGGTTCGTCATGTCGAGCGTGGAGACGCGAAACATCTGGCCCGCACCTTCTGCATCGGCGGCCGTGATGATCGGCGTGTTCACCCAGAAGAAACCCTCTTCGTGGAAGAACCGGTGAATGGCCTGGGCCGCGTGGTGACGAACACGCGCGACGGCGCCGAAGGTGTTGGTGCGGGGGCGCAGGTGACCCTGCTCGCGGAGGAACTCGAGCGAGTGCTGCTTGGGCTGAATCGGGTAGGTCTCGGGATCATCGACGAGCCCGAAGACGGTCACGCTGTCAGCCTGAATCTCGAACGCCTGACCCTTGCCCTGGCTGGCCACCAACGTGCCGGTCGACGAGATCGACGCGCCCGCCGTGAGGTGCAGCACCTCTGAGGCGTAGTTTTGCAACGTATTGGGCACGACCAACTGAATCGCGTCGTGGCATCCACCATCGGAGACCGCCACGAATGAGATACCTGCCTTGGAATCGCGCCGGGTTCGCACCCAACCGCGCACTTCGACCTTCGTTCCGACCGCGGGCTGACCCGCGAGTGCCTGCTTCACGCTGACGAGCATGCGGCGGGAGTTAGCCTTGACCGTTCACGCTCACAAGCGCGTTCGCAGGCCACCTTTTCAGGCCAGGTCAGAGGGAAGAGCCGGTATGGTTGTTGGGTGTCGGCTTCAGAGCAGGTGGTCTTTCAACAGACCATGGAAGGGTTCTTGCGAGCCATGGGGCCGCGCCTGACCGCCCCTTGCCGAACGCGCCTGAAGACCGCGGGCTTCGACGTCGCCGCGACCCTGCTGCCCGCGTACACCTTCGAGGTGTGGATGAAGTGCCTCGTCATCGCCGCCGAAGAGCTGTGGCCCGCTTTGCCGCGCGAGAAAGCCCTCTTCAAGCTCGGCGAGGCGTTCATCGAGGGCTATCGCGAGACCTTCCTCGGCCGGGCGGTGCTGGGCCTCATTCGGGTCCTCGGCCCCCGCCGTGCGCTGCACCGCGCGACGCGCAACTTTCGTTCGGGCAACAACTACACCGAGACGAGGGTGACGGAGCTGAGCGAGACCGCCCTCGAGCTGTGGATGAACGAGGTCGGCCCGTGGCCCAGCTTCACGCAGGGCCTCCTCGAGGCTGCCTTGCGGGCCTCGGGTGTGGCACCCACCGTCGCACTCAAGAACCACGACGGTCACGCGGCCACCTACAGCTGCTCGTGGGTCATCACGAAGGCTTGACCGTCGCGGTCTCGAGCGCGCGCACGAGGTCTTGGTCCATCAGTTGCCGGTAGAGGTACTCGACGACGAGCCCCGTGATGCACCAGATGGGCAAGATGAACCACGAGGTCATCGAGAAGAAGTTGCCCGCATCGGCGTAGAACCAGATGCGGTAGCCGGTGGCCCAGAACAAGAGCCAGCCCGACAGGCACTCCCACACAAAGATGAGCAGGCCGTAGATGCCCGCGCGCACGTACCAGGGCACGTCGGTGGCGTTGCGGTAGACGAACTCGATGCTGAACGACGCGACGCCGTAGACGAGGAACATCCACAGGCTGCATTGGCCATAGAGCGAGATGGCCGGGACTTCCCAGATGGCGCCCAGGTTGAGCCGCTCATCGACCCGCCAGTCGAAGCGGAAGAGCAGCCCCAGCACGGGCACCCCGCGCAGGTTGCGCACCAGGTTGTAGAAGAAAATTTCGAGCGCGACGCCCAGGAAGCCGTAGAGCCCGAAGCGGAAAAAGCCGAAGCCGAGCGCCCCCACGCCCTGACGCCCCCCCACCGCTCGCACCTGCACCGGCTTCCTGGGCTTTCGCCGCAACGTGGCGATCATCGAGGCAGGCGAACCGGGCTGGGTTGATTCACGAACGGCTCGGGTGAACACTTCACGACGTCAGAAAGACAGGAAAAAAAGAATGGCCGTCTGCACTGTGTCTCCCTCTCTGTCTGGGAGAGGGATTTCATCAGGCAGCCACAGAAGGCGAAGACACAGGCGCGACCGGAGGCGGCGTCGCCTTGAACATCGGCCCCGCGGAAACAGGAAACACCGCTCGGCCCGCCGCCGGGTTCACCAGCAGCACGAACGAGATGTAGAGCGCGATCGCGATCAGCATGATCGTGGAAACCCCCACGCCCGTGCCCAGCAACTTCCACGAGTCGCTGCCCGCGGTCGTGAAGTGCCGCGCGATGCGCAGCACGTAGAGCAAGTCGATGTCGACGAGGAAAAAGAACAGCAGCTTCGAGAAGAAGCCGAACGCGTACGTGAGCACGAGGAAGATGACGATGAACGCCACGTCGACCGAGAGCACGATCGAGCTGTCGACTGCGCGGCCCTGCGACGCCTCGTCGAGCACCCACCAGTTGATCACCCAGTTGAATGAGAACGTGGTGAGCAGCGTGCCGCCCAGGGTGTTCTTGTTGGCCAGCGACATCAGCCCCGCCAGGAACTGGCCACCGGCGCCGAACAGCAGACAAAACAGCGCCGCCGTCTTGAAGAACATGGGCAGCTTCGCGGGATCCGTGGGCAACCAGCCGAACGCGATCGGCACCAACGCAGCGCAGCCGATGGAGAGGCCGAGGAGCCCCAGCGGCGTGGGCTCTCCGAAAGGAACAGCGGGTGCGTTCGGGGTGGCGGGTGCGCTCATGGCGCGGCGTCCCTAACCCAGAAACATTCTACGCGGTAGGGCCCGCCGATTCGAAGTGCTCCGGCACCTTCGGCACCACCAGAAGGAACAGCAGCGACAACACGACGGACGCGGCGAAGACGGGTTGGAACCCGACCTTGTCCACGAAGAACCCGCTGAGCAAACCCGGCGCTGACTTGCCGATTACCTCAACCGACGCGAGCAGCGTGAAGTGCGTGGCGCCGATGCGGCGATCCACCGACGACATCATCAGCGCGAACATCGAGGTGGTGAGCAGCCCGCCGAAGAAGTGCTCGGCGCAGGTGAGCGGCACGATGGTCAACGGGGTGGGTGACGCGAAGCCAGCCACCAGGGCCCACTGCGCGATCAACGGCAACAGCCGCAGCGTACCGGTGAGCATCACGGCGCGGGTCAACCGAAGCCGCGTGGCGATCACCCCGCCCAGCAGTGAGCCCGCGAGCGAGGCGATCATTCCCCACGAGCCCAGCCACAACGCGACGTCTTCTTTCGGCAGATGGTGCACCCGCACCATCCACGCTCCGAACATCGCGTCGGCCAGCGTCTCGCCCATCTTGTACGTCGCGACGGCGAGCAGCAGCCAACGCACTCCGGGGCGAGCGAGCAGTTGTTTGATGCGCGCCCAGAGTTCAGGCCAACTGACGGCGGTGCTCACCTCTGAGGACCGCGGGGCCGGCTCTTTCGTCAACAGCACCAGCGTCATCACCGCCAGGCACAACCCGGCCATGGTGAGAAACAGCGTGCTCCAGTGGCCCTTCGCGAAGAGCCCCACCAGCAAACCCCCACCGGTGAGGATGCCTAACTTGTAGCCGACGACCTGCGCCGCATTGCCGCCGCCGAGCTCACGGGGCTCGAGCAGATCCACCGCGAGCCCATCGACCGCGATGTCTTGCGTGGCGGCGAACAGGTTCATCATCAACACGCAGATGAGAAACGGTGTGAGCGTCTCCCTCGACAACGGGAACAACGAGGCCACCACGCACGCGCCCGCGAGCAACAACTGCATCGGGATGATCCACGACTTTCTTCGCCCAAAACGAGCCGACGCGTAGCGATCGACCAGCGGCGCCCACAACATCTTGAGCGCCCACGGAATGGCCAGCGCGCGAGCCAGCGACACCTCGGTCATCGTGAGGCCCAGCTCAGTCAGGTACAGCGGCAGCGCGTTCGACTGAAAGCCGAACGGCAGGCCCTGCGCGAAATACAGCGAAGCGAGCAGGCCGATCTTCCACGGCGCGACGCCACTGAGCCCGACTCTCACGCCGTGAACATCTCGATGAACATGCGCTCGAGCTGCAGCTTCGTCGAGCCGTTGCGCTGGGTGATGGCGTTCTTCGCTTCCTCCAGCAGCCCTGCGCGCCGCTGCAACCCGGCGGGAGAGACGCGCGAGATCGCAGCGATCGCCAGCGGGGCCAGGTCAGCGTTCACCAGATTCTCGGCACCGACCTGGGCCAGCGCCACGTCGCGAAACCAGCTCTGCAGCACGTCGATGCCCGCCTCGGCGGTGCCGCGATCTTCGCCCATCACCTCGGCCAACGCGATCCACCCACTGGCATCGTTCGGCGTCAGCTTCTCGAACGCTTCGATGGTTTCGCGCCGCTGCGCCAGCGCCTTGGGGTCGAGCGCGAGCGCGCGGGCCATGCTCCCCGCCGCCATTGCTGCGATCTGCCGGGCGAGCCCGTCTTCCATGCCCTTCTCCGACGACGCCTTCAGCTTGCTGGCGATCAGCTCGACCGGGAGAGGGCCGAACGCCGCCTTCGCGCAGCGGCTGCGAATGGTGGGCAGCAGCTTGTCGGGCGCCGACGAGATCAGGATCAACACGGTGTCGCGCGGCGGCTCTTCGAGCGTCTTGAGCAGCGCGTTCTGCGCCGAAGCGTTCATCGCGTGCGCGGTGACGAACAGCGCCACCTTGTGCGGTGCCTCCAACGCGCGAAACGCGAGGCGCTCTTGCAACTGACGCACCTGCTCGATGCGAATGTCGCGCGACGGCACGTTGGTGAAGTCGCTTCGGCCCGCCATTCCACGCTCGACCTGCTCGGCCTCCGGCAGCACCCAGGTGACGTCGGGGTGATTGCGGCGAATGACGCGGGTGCACGCGGCGCAGGTGCCGCAGCCGACGTACGGTTTCTCGAGGCAGACGAGCGCCTGCGCGAAGCCGGTTGCGGCGAGCTCTTTGCCGACGCCTTCGGGCCCGTGAAACAGCCAGGCGTGATGCACCTGCTTCTTGCCGAGCGCCGAGTTGAGCGCGTCGACTGCGTGAGCCTGCGACTGCACGTCAGACAGCGACACGATCGCCTCCCGCCCAGCGGTACGTGATGTGTTTGACCTTCTCGAGCTGCGGCGTTCCCGCAGGCGCTTCGTTCACCAGCACCTGGCCCGATTGGATGAGGTCGTTGAGCGCCAGCACCACGCGGCCACGGCCCATGAAGGTGTTCATGCCCACCCGCTCGGCAAGACCGTGCAGCGTCTGGGGACCATGCGCGCGCAGCGCAGGCTCGAGTTGGGTGGCCACCTTCTTGTTCCGGCGGCTCTGCAACCAGAACGAGATGCCGATGCCGACCGCGGCCGCGAGCCCGGGCATGAAGTAGTCAGCCATGATCGCCCGATACCACAACCGTGACCGCGCTCGGGGTTCCGGTAAGGTCCGGGCCTGATGATCTTCCTGCAGGGACACCTCGCGTTGGTGATCGGCGTGGTCGCCTTCATCGGCGCGTACCTCACCGCACGGCTGAGCAAAGACGAGCGGCACCGCGCTGACGTGTTGGGCTCGGTGAAGTGGCTGGGGCTCTTCTGCGCGCTGCGGGTCAACGCGTTCTGGCTCGAGCACGTGTTGCCCAAGGAGTGGCACGCCTACCTGCGTGTCGCCTGGATGCTCGCCTTCGCGTTCGGCGTCACCCGCTACGGTGTGGCGTCGGCGTTGTGGCTGCGAAGGCGAGTCAGCGCGGTGGTGTCGGCGAAGATCCACCGCGACGTCCTCGACTTCATTCTCTACGTCATCATCACCATCCCCATCCTCAAGACGCAGCTCAAGCTCGACGTCACCACGATGCTCGGCACCTCGGCGGTGCTCTCGCTGGTGCTGGGCTTTGCGCTGCAAGACACGTTGGGAAATCTGTTTTCAGGGTTGTCGCTGCAGCTCGAGTCGCCGTTCGACGTGGGTGACTTCATCAAGGTCGCCGACAAGGAAGGCCGGGTGGTGCAGATCGCCTGGCGCTCCACGCGCATCGAGACGATGCGGCGCGAGGCGATCACCATTCCCAACTCGCTCATCGCGAAAGAAAAGGTCACCAACTTCACGCGCGGTGGCCTGCCGGTCGCGATCGATCTGGACTTCGGAGCGAGCTACTCCGCCCCGCCCAATTTCGTGAAGGCCGAGGTGATGGAGGCACTGCGCGAGTCGCCGCTGGCCCTCAACGATCCGCCCCCCTGGGTTCGGGTCTCGAACTTCGGCGAGTCGTCGATCACCTACAAGGCGCGCATCTTCATCATGGACTACGCGGCCGTGCCGCACGTGATCGACGAGGTGCTGGGCCGGCTCTGGTATCGCTTCGGCCGCACTGGCATCGAGATCCCTTTCCCGCAGCAGGTGGTGCACTTCCGCACGGAAGAGCGGGCGAAGGCCGACCCGGATCTCGAGCTGCTGAGCAATCACCCGCTGTTCAAACCCTTCCCCGTGGAAGAAGCGGTGGGCCTGTCGCGCGCGGCGCTCGAGCGGAAGTTCGGGGTCGGCGAAGAGATCATCACCGAAGGCCGCGCGGGCAGTTCGTTCTACGTGGTGGTGTCGGGCAAGCTCTCGGTGCGTGCAGGAACGCCCCCCAGGGAGATCGCCATTCTCGAGCGCGGCGGTGCGTTCGGAGAGATGTCGTTGCTCACGGGTGAACCGCGCAGCGCCACGGTGATCGCGATGGAAGACTGCACGCTGCTCGAGATGGGCCGCGAGGTGTTCGCGCGTCACCTCGAAGCGCACCCAGAGCGGCTCGCTCAACTCGCCACCATGATCGAAGAGCGCAAGGCAGGGCTCGCAGCGGCGTCCATCGCCAACAACACCGGTAAAGCACCCGCTCCTGGCAAAGCCCTCGACCGCCTTCGCGAGATCTTCCGGCTACGCGCGCCGTGAGCCGATACTGCACTCGGACTTCAAGGCGCACCGCTGGCAGTTCGTCTTGATCGGCTTTGAAGGACACGCGCCGCTCATGCCGTAGTGACACAGCGCGAAGTCGTACCGAACAGGGTCTGCCGGATCGAGCAGGCGCAGACAAGCGGTCACCTCTTCCGCGGTCTTCCAGCCGATGGTGCTGCGCTTGGTGAGGCCCAACCACTGCGAGATCCGCATCACGTGCGTGTCGAGCGGGATCACCAGCTCAGCCGGAGAGATCTGCTTCCACACGCCGAAGTCGATCGGGTCGGGTCCGCGCACCATCCAGCGCAGGTAGAGGTTGAGCCGCTTGGCCGCGCCCGCTTCAGCGAACGGCAACAGGTGATGCAGCCCGCGAATGGGCCCCAACTTCCGAACGATCTGCGCCTCGGGTGCAGCGGCGCGGAGCCCCTTGGCGAAGCGAGCGAGCGTGGTCTGCCACGACGCATCACGACCCGCGATGAACGCACCTTCGAGCGAACCGTACGTATCGAGCGTGCGGCCCATGCCCAGCAGCAGCACCGCCACGTCAGACGGCAGGTTGAAGCGGTACACAAAACCGTCGAGCAGCCTCTTCGCCCCCGCCACATCGAGTGCAGCCAACGCGCGCGCCGGCTTCGGGCCCAGCCCATCGAGGATCGACGCGATCTTCGGCTTGAACAGATCAGCCCGCCCGTACGCCAGAGAGGCAGACAAGAGCGCCACCGTCTCGATGTCGCGGGGATCGGTGTACCGGTGCGGGAACTCCACCGGATCCGCCTTCACCCTCGCCTGCCACGGCCTCGACTCAACGAAGGCGTCGAGCATCGTGCGCAACCGCGTGATGCGTGGTTCCCTCAGCGCAGCATCTCTCTGACGGCGTGCTCGAGCTCAGGAACGATCAGCTTCGTCACCGCCAACTCGACCGCCTTCGGGCTGCCCGGCAACACGAACACCAGGGCGCCGTGAATCACGCCGGCCGTCGCGCGCGAGAGCCACGCCTTCGCCCCGATCTCCTGAAAAGAAAGGGCACGGAACAGCTCGCCGAAGCCATCGAGCCGCTTGTCGAACTTCGCCTCGAGCGTCTCCACCGTCACATCGCGGCGGCCGACACCCGTACCCCCGGTGAAGATCACGCAACGCGCGCCATGTTCGAGCGCATGTTCCAGCGCTTGAACGATCGCCGCCGGCTCGTCCTTCACCAACTCTGAGCCCAGCATCGTGTGCCCCGCCGCGAGGAGCAGCTTCTTCGCGGTGGGCCCGCCCTCATCAGTCACGGCCGTGCGGCTGTCGGAGCAGGTAATCACCCAGCAGCCGACTGCACTGTCAGCGTGACCGTGGTGATGGTCGTGATGGTGATCGTGGTGGTCGTGACCTTCGTGAGCCATGGGCTACTCCGTGGGGAAGTCGACGACGTGGAGCTGCCCGTCTTCGACCTGCGTGGGATATGCGGGTTGATCGTCTGCGACGCCAGGCGAAGTGACGTTCTTGCCGGTGTCGAGATCGAACCCGACCTCATGGCAGGGGCAGATGACCAGGTTCTTCTCGAGGTGCCCGCCCGACAGCAGGCAGCCCGCGTGGTTGCACCAGTCATCGAGCGCCTTGAACTTGCCGGCCACACACGCCACCAGCACGTTCCGCTTTCCGACTGCATAACCCCGCAGCTCTCCTTCTTTCAGGTCGGCCGGGCCCAGCTTGATTCGTGTCACGGCACCCCACCTAGCCCAGATTCATCGTTATGAGACCCCCATGACGCCTGTCGACAAGAGCGTGGTGGTCAAGGCGCTGAAAGACATGAGCGCGTACCTGCAGCTCAAGGGTGAGAACTCGTTCAAGACGCGCGCGTACGATCTCGCCGCCGAGCGCATCGCCAGCCTCACCGAAGACCTCCAGGCCCTGGTCGAGCACAAGCGCCTCACCTCGCTGCCCAACATCGGCGAGAGCATCGGCGCGAAGATCTCTGACCTCGTGCTCACCGGGAAGATGAGCGCGCTCGAGGAAATGAAGGCCCTGTGGCCCCCGCGCATCATGGAGCTCATGCAGGTGCAGGACCTCGGCCCCAAGAAGGCCAGGGCGCTCTTCGATCAGCTCGGCGTGGGCTCGATCGATGACCTCGAGAAGGCCTGCAACGATCACCGCGTTCGCGACCTGAAAGGCTTTGGCCAGAAGACCGAAGACAAGCTGCTCGCCGGCATCGCGCTGGCCCGCCGTTCGATGGGTGCAGGGGGCCGCAAGTCACTGGGCGGCGTCGAAGAGCAGGCCAACGCGCTGCTCGCGTGGGTCAAGAGCGCTCCCGGGGTCATCCGCGCCAGTCTGGGTGGCTCGGTGCGCAGACGCCGCGAGACGGTGGCCGACGTCGACATCATCGCCAGCGCCGCAGATCCCGCGCCCGTCTTCGAACACTTCGGCAAGTTCCCCCAGGTCGCAGAGCACATGAGCTCGGGCGAATCGAAGGCCTCGGTGCGCCTGATGATCACCGACCTCCAGGTCGACTTGCGCGTCTTGCCCGACGAAGACTTCGCCTCGGCGCTGCACCACTTCACGGGCTCGAAGGCGCATCACATTCGCCTGCGCGGCATCGCCAACGACAAGGGCCTGACCATCTCCGAGTGGGGCGTCTTCCGCATGGGCGAAGATCCCGCCGTACAGAAGAAGGGCACCGCGAAACACGAAGGCGCGCAGGAAAAGCTGCCCATCAACGACGAAGCCGAGCTCTACGCGCTGCTGGGCATGCAGTACGTGCCGCCCGAGCTGCGCGAAGATTGGGGCGAGATCGAAGCGTCGATCGCGCACACGCTCCCGGAAGATCTGATCACCGCCGAAGACATCCGCGGCAACGTGCACATGCACACCGTGTGGAGCGACGGCAAAGACACCCTCGAGGCCATGGTCCGCGCGGCCAAAGAGCTCGGCTACAAGTACGTCACCGTCACCGAACACTCTCAGACCGCGAACTACGCAGGCGGCCTGTCTCTGGAGCGGCTCAAAGCGCAGTGGCGCGAGATCGACGCGGTGCAGGAAAAATTTCCCGAGGTCAAGCTGCTCAAGGGCATCGAGAGCGACATCCTCGAAGACGGCTCGCTCGACTACCCCGACTCCGTGCTCGAGCAGCTCGACGTGGTGATCGGCTCCATCCACCAGCGCTACTCGCAGGATGAAGCAGCGATGACGAAGCGCGTGCTCAACGCTTTCGACAACCCGTTCCTCCATGTGTGGGGTCACCCGACCGGCCGCTTGCTGCTCAAGCGCGACCCAGCCCCCATGCGAATAGAGGAGATCCTCGACAAGGCGGCAAAGAAGGGCATCACCATCGAGATCAACGGCTGCCCCGACCGGATGGACCTGGCCGCCGAGAACGTGCGCAAGGCCCTCGAGCGAGGGCTCAAGCTGGTGGTGAGCACCGACGCCCACTCGGTGGCTGAGCTCAAATCTCACCTGCCCTACGCCATCGCCTCTGCCCGCCGTGGCTGGGCCAGGAAGCGCGATGTGCTCAACACCAGAGACGTGAAGGGCTTCCGCGAAGGGCTCGTTCGCCGCTGAGTCTCAGGCGGATGGGGCAGTCACCTCACCGATGAGAGGCACGGTCTTCCAATGTTTCTCCAGGCGAGCCGCGAGAGTCTCTGAGACGTGGTGGTCACGCATGATCGTCGGCCAGACATCCAAGGCCTTCTCGACGACTTCCCGCACCAATCGACTGACCTTCTCGGGGTCAGCGCCCACTCGCTCCGCGAAGGTGCTGAACCGCTCGAGGGTGAAGCGATCCCACGTCTTGGTCTTTCCGAGATTGAGCGCAAGTTCATCTGGATGAATGAACTCGATGGTCGAGACGAGATCATAAGCAGGCGAAAGCTCGGCTTTCACGCGGTCTGGGTAAATCAAGGACCAGTTCTTGATATGGGCGTCAGCGTTGGCGCTCACCAGAATGAAGGCGAGTCTGCGGACGAACTCTTCGAAGGCCAACTCACCGGCGGTACGAAGAATGATGCGGCCAACCGTCTCGTAGTTGGTCGATCGATACTTCTCACCCGGGTATTTGCCGAGTATCTGCGCAAAGTCTTCGATGTGCACGCGAAGATCCGGGGAAGGCCGGTCGAACCGGCGAATCGCGAGGGCGGTTTCACCCCCGGTCACCAGGCCCACGGGTAAGCCTGACAGCTCGCTCACTTGCACGAGTTCGACGGTCGGCACGTTGATGCCTACCAAACTCGCCCACTTCATGGTCGCGAACTCATTTTCTGGAACGCCCTTGAACGTGCTCCCGGGAAGCTTGACGATCCAGTCACCCCCTCGGCCGCTGGTGGGAAGCGTCAGCCCACGTCCTTCTCGGAGCATCGAAAGCTTCAGCTGAACTCCGGCGAGCGAGAACTTGAGTGGGCTGGTCTGAGCAGCCTGCGCTTCTTGCGAGTCAACCGCCTCGAGGCCGGTCACTGGCCCAGTCGCTATTGCGCGCACGTCGCCTGGCAAGTCCTCCCCGAGCCGTGCCAATAAAAAGAACTCGCGAGAAGGTGCGACGACTTGCCGCTCTGCGACCAGTTCTCGAAGACGTCCCTCCGGAAGCAAGTTCGAGAAAAATGGCGGAAGCGCCATGCGGGACCGGTGCACTGCGGAAGGTTCATCTTCGAATGCCTGGCCGAGCACCGGCCGCCGTGGCAACTCGCGATAGGCCTCGAGGAGCTTGAACTCCGTGAAGTCGTTCGGCAGCAGCGAGAGATCACCGACGTGCTGGCGCCCAAGATAGATGGCCAGACTTGCGAAAGGGGGCTCCGCGCCAGTCATGGCGAATCCTCCACAACAAGCGACCCCAGCGAGGGCCGGTCCGTCTCCGCCCAACGCGCGCGACGTTCGAAGAAGTCAGAGAAATGCTGACTGAGCCGTTCCCTCCGTCTCTGAGCAAACGGAAGCCCTTCTCGAATGGCGTGAACATCTTCCAGGGCCAGACCCAAGCTGGCGAGGACGTCAGCGTCAGCGTGGAGACTCGAAAGAAAACCAAGCAACCGCTGATGGCTCGACGGACGTTGAATCACTCGGCCGAAGATGCTCGCTCGGGCTGCGTCCTCATCCGCGTTCCCCGTCGGCGGGGCGTCCACCAGCAAATGGACTGCTGAGGAGCCCTCGCTTGCGATGAGGGCCGCGCCGTCGAGGGGTTCGCCGGAGGCCAGGTCGCGAGGGCGAAGATCCAAGAGCGCGAGCAGGTGAAGGCGGGTTTGCGTCGACTTGAGGCTGTACTCCGTGATCTGCGGCACGGTCGGCTGCCTCGGCAGCAGTTTTAGCATCTGCTGAATTTCGAGTTCCTCGTCGACGCCCTTGATGGCCTTGAGGGTCTCGCGCAGATAGGCCTGCTCGTGAGCCCAATGTTTCTGCGTGATGGCGCCGCGCCAGACCCACCGAGACAGCAACTCGCGCGAGCGCGGTCGGGGCTCCGGGAAGAGGTCAAAGAAACGAGTGAGCGCAACGATCGGAAACTGGAAAGGAAGCAGCTCGACAGACGGTATGTGCGCTTCGTGGCGCAAGAAGGCGAGGGCCTTGCGGAGGGCGGCTGCGGTTCGAGGGAGCGCAGCACCCAGCTCTGGTCGCGAGAGCGCTCGATGATCGATCTTCGTTACATCCAACCCGGCCACTGCAGCAGCGGCCTGCAAGAGGAGGTTGTCGCGGAGCGAACCAAAGCCAATGTCTTCCACGCTCTTCTCGAGACCAGCCAATGAGTTGGGCTCTTGAGATCCGACCCCTTCCTGCAGTGCCTTGAATACGTCCGCCTTTGTCAGTGCCTTCCCAGCCCAGTTGACCCGGTCGTAGACCAGCCGAGCAGTGTCCTCGTCTTCGGCCACGATGATGTACGCGGGAACTCGATACTCCCGAATGGCACGGCCGACTTCGAGTGCTCGGCGCTGGCCCGCAGCATCGAGCCCCTTCGCCGCGGCCCAGGTCATCAGGTTGACTGAGTCGAGCACATGAAAGAGCGGAACCGCTTGCTCAGGCCAGGGTTCGCCGGGCGGCACGCGAAGCAACTCGTCGCGGTCGAGCGCGAACGCCACTCTGAAGCGCTCATCAGTGGGCTCCTGGAGCGAAAGGAGCACTCCCGTGAGTGACGTCAGCCGCTGCTGACCATCGAGCACGAAGAGAAGGTCGGATCGCCTTGCGGGTGACGCAGGGGAGAGAGGCTCAAGCGCTCGCCCTTCAGGTGTCGACGCCGCGAACCCCTTCCAGAACAGAAAGGTCCCAATCGGAAATCCGCGAACAATGCTGTCGAAGAGTTCGACGACGTCGTTCGCGGTCCACCCGTAGAGACGCTGAAACTCCGGAAGGCGGATCTGGCCGTCGCGAACCTTCTCGAGGAGCTCTTCGATGCTCCAGGCGACTGCGTCCGGCTTTCTCGAAAGGGACAGCTTCATTCTGGAGACCCTACTCCGACGAGTGAGGGTGCTCAGCCCTGAAACCCAGACGCAACCTCGGGGCATCAGCCGGGCGACAACCCAGGGCGGGTTTCCGTCAGCCGAGGTCGTACCGAAATGATCCGACGCGAAGTAATCGTCGACCCTGTTGGAGAGCTTCCTGATCGACTCGTTGCTCGTGTGCATCACGTAGTCGAGCGTCGAGTGGCCGTGCGTTCCGGCACGGATCCCGCTGGCGTACGCCACATGGTTGCCGAAGACCTTGAAGTGGTTGCGGTTGAAGTCGCCGGTGATGGTGACGGGGTGGCCCTTTTTTTCAAAGCGCTCGATGAGGTTCCCCACCTTGTCCAGGTGCCGGTGCCACATCTTCTTGCGCCACGGGTCACTCGCGGTGTGCTTGTTGTTCCACGCGCCGCTCACCAGGTGAGTGTTCATGCGGATCATCGTTTCGCCCGTGTCGCGGTTCTGCAGCTTCACCCACGCGACGGTGCGGTGTGGCGAGATACCCGCCTCGCCGCTGCTGCTCCCGCGCGGCGTCGAATGGCGCTCATGTGGGATTCATCGGCCCGCGGCGATTCGCGGCATTCGAGCGATTTGGCCACCGGCCCTTCCAAAGAGCGCACATTTCCGTGCTCCGGGGGTGAGTCAAAATCGCCCGGCCAGGCAGTACCTGCGCCGACATTTTCCATGGGCCCGCTCCCGGCCACTCGTCTACAGTCGGCCTCGCAAGATGATTCCGCAGACGGCCGACGGCGTGGTGGGTTCGACCTTGGGTCCCTTCAAGATCACCAAAGTGATCGGCAGGGGCGGCATGGGCACGGTCTACCTCGGCGAACACTCCGTCATCGGCAGCCGGGTCGCCATCAAGGTGCTGCAGGACAAGCTGGCCTCCGACGAAGGTTTGGTCGCGCGGTTCTACGCAGAAGCACGCGCGGTGAACCTCATCGGCCATGAGAACATCGTCAACATCTTCGACATGAACGTGGTCCCCCCCCACCGGTATTACCTGGTGATGGAGTACCTCGAGGGCAAGCCGCTCAACTACATCCTCACCGCGCCCGTTCCGATCGCGACCTCGGTACCGATTCTCATTCAGGTGTGTGACGCGCTGCAGGCCGCTCACGACGCGGGCATCGTTCATCGCGATTTGAAGCCCGAGAACATTTTCCTCATCAAGCGCGGCCGCGCCGAGAACTTCGTCAAGGTGCTCGACTTCGGCCTCGCCAAGCTGCTCGACACCGAACGTTCGTCGTCGAACACCGCTGTCGGCCTCATCGTCGGCACGCCTGAGTTCATGTCGCCCGAGCAGGCGAACTCTTCGCCGGTCGATGGCCGCAGCGACATCTATTCGCTGGGCTGCATCGCCTGGCTGCTGGCCACCGCACGCTTGCCTTTCCCGCAGCGAGGTCTGACCGATCTGCTGGTGGCCCACCGCACCCAGAACCCCAAGCCGCCGCATGAGGTGGTGCCCGACGTTCCGGTTTTGCTGAGCGCGGTGATCATGAAGGCGATGTCGAAGCTGCCTCAGGATCGGTACCAGTCGGCCAACGAGTTCGCGGCCGCCCTCGAAGCGGCGCTCAAGGCGTCGGGCAACCAGCAGGCGGTTATCACGGCCGAGCCCAGGGCCGCCCCCGAGCCCAGGCCGCCGCCGCCGGGGACCACCGCCAAGCCGCTGCAGCGCCACACCGCCCAGTTCGACGCCTTGGTCTGCCGGTTGGATGGCACCAAGCTCGGCACGCTTCAGTGCAACGACATCTCGAAGGGGGGCCTGTTTCTCTCGACGACCGGCGAGTTGCCCCCGGTGTTTTCCAGGCTGAAGATCACCATTCCTTCCGCGAGCAACCTCGACCTGCTCGCCGAGGTCGTGCGTCACGTGCCCGCTGATCAGGCCAGGGCGTGGGCGATGCAACCGGGCTTCGGGGTGCAGTTCCTCGACGTGACCGCCGGTCTTCGCGAAGACATCAACCGGCTCGTTCAAGGCCTACCCGTGCAGCCGCGCTCGACGCTTGCGGGGCTCAACACCCAGAGCATCGAAGCCCTGCTCGCCAAGTACCGCGACCGCATGAATGGCGATCACTACATCGTGCTCGCGCTGCCCCAGACCGCCGACATGGCCGAGATTCGTTCTCGCTGCGCCGAATCCGATGAGCAGCTGACTGAGCTCAAGCAGAAGACCCAGAAGCCCGGGGAGATCGCGCAGCTCGAGTCGGCCATCGGCCGGGTGCGGGCAGCGCGTGACGCCTTGAGCAACCCCGGCCCCCGCTCTCGCTACGACGCCAATCGGGGCAACTGGCGCGGCATCGCTCGCTGCATCCTCGGCGGGCTGGGCCCCATCGAAGTCGCGCGGCTCCGTCAGGAGTTCCTCATCGAACACCCCAGCGCAGCCGGCTCGGCGCACGTGAAGTTTCTGGCCTCCAAAGGCTACGAGCACAACCACCAGCTCAAAGAAGCCCTCGACGCATGTGAGAACGCGCTGCAGATCGACCCGCTCAACCTTCAGCTCCACCAGCGGCAGGCCACGCTCGCGCGGAGGCTGAAGGAAGGCAGCGCGCGGCCCTGATTGAAGGCTCTGGCGCCGATGGATGCGAGGGTGCAGCGCTGGCTTTCGGTCAGCGCGGTGCGCGAGGCCGTCGCCGTCTGGGCGGTGTGCTTCGGCGCGACGGTGATCGCGTTTCAGGCGTGGGCTCCCGCGGCGAAGGTGATCGCCACGGTGGGTTTTCTGTACCTGCCGCTCTATGCCTGCCGCGCGCGCGGGGAAGATTGGCCAGATTTCGGGTTGTCCACGCGCACGCTGGGCAGCGACTTTCGGCAGTTTCTGGCGGTCTCGGCGGTGGTGTTTCCGGTGTTCATCGCAGGCTACGTCGCGTTCACCGTGGTGTGGCCGATGATTCCGCTGAACCTCGCGAAGGCGCTCACGCCGTACACGGGGGCCGTCAGTCCGCACTTCGAGTTCCGGTTGCCCGACAGGTTCGCCGAGTGGGCGATCGATGATCTGTTCGTCGTCGCGCTCCCGGAGGAGTTCTTCTACCGCGGGTATCTGCAGACGCGGCTTCGCGATGCGTGGCCGAAGGGGAAGTTGTTCCTCGGAGCTCGTCTGGGCGCGGCGTTCTGGTTGACCGCGATTCTGTTCGCGCTCGGACACCTGGCGATCTTTCAGGTGTGGCGGTTGGGGGTGTTTTTCCCGGCGCTGTTGTTCGGGTGGATGCGGGAACGGAGCAACTCGGTGGTGGGGCCCGCGCTCTTTCATGCGGCGTCGAACCTGCTCATCAAGGTGCTCGACGCGAGCTTCTTCGGGCGGGTTTGAGGTTCAGCGACCCCCTCGGGGAGAGGGAGGCTCAGTGAATGGTGACCGAGAGCTTGCGATCGATCGCCAGCGTCGCTCCATCGGGCAGCGCGACCCAGCCGTCACCTTCTGGCACTCCGGTCGCGACGACCACCGAGCGGCGACGACGGTGATCTCTTGCTGACGGCTCGGCGTCACTCGAATGGGCAGTCAGCTCGTGACGCTCGCACTCGGCCCGGCCCTCGAGCAGCGCGTACGAGAGACCTTGAGAGCC
>JAYVFP010000042.1:0-18479 GCA_043773025.1 Archangium sp. | reverse complement strand
GGCACTTACCGCCCGAAGGCGAGGTAATCCCTCGACTCCGCTCGGGATGAACGGTGAGCGCTCCTTATTTCGATCAACCCTGCGAGCGAAGTCGAGGGCGTACTTCAACAGTCTCCGCAGCGGGGAGAGGTCGGCCGTCGGGCCGGGTGAGGGGCCCTCCTGCCCTTACTCTTCGCTCGTTTGCACGAGGCCGTACTTGTGGAGCAGTGAGTAGAGGTGTTTGCGATCGAGCCCCGCATCACGCGCGGCCTTGGCGATGTTGCCGCGGGTCTTCGCGAGCAGCCGCGTGAGGTACTCGCGCTCAAACGCACGGATCAGATCGTCCTTCACGTCCTTGAACGGGCCCGCGTAGTTCACCGGCAGGGTCTCACCGTCTTGCCTGTCGGGCCCGGAGTACTCGCGAAGAAAGTTCTCGCTCGCGAGCTCGGGAATGTCGGCCACGTGCTTGAGGCGCTCGACGGCGTTGCGCAGCTCGCGCACGTTGCCGGGCCAGGTGTGGTTGGTGAACATGTCGCGCTGCTTGTCGGCCAGGCGATTCCACAGGTTCGCGCCCGCCAGCGCGTCGACGAGCAGCGGCAGGTCTTCCTTGCGATCGCGCAGCGTGGGCAGCGTGACCGTGAAGACGGAGAGCCGGAAATAAAGGTCTTCGCGGAAGCGGCCTGCCTGGGTCTCGCCCCAGAGATCCTTCTTCGAAGCGGCGATCACGCGCGTGTCGAACTTGTGCGCCGGGCCTGACTGACCGAGGCGGCGGAACTCACGATCTTCGAGCGCGCGGAGCAGCTTGGGCTGCAGGTCGAGCGGCAGGTCGTCGATCTCATCGATGAACAACGTGCCTTCGTCAGCGCGCTCGAGACAACCGACGCGCTGGGCGACGGCGCCGGTGAACGCGCCCTTCTCGTGACCGAACAGCTCACTCTCGATCAGGTTCTCCGAGACCGACGCGCAGTCGAAGATGACGAAGGGCCCGGTCGCGCGAGGCGAGAGCTTGTGAATGGTGCGCGCGGCCGCGCCCTTGCCGCAGCCCGTCTCGCCGATCAGCAGCAAGGTCGAGTCGGTCGGAGCGATGCGCTGAATGAGCGCGAAGATCTGCCGCATCGGCACGGAGGCACCGACGAGATCGCCCAGGCGATTGTCGGCGACCGGAGAGACCTCGAGCGACTTGAGCAGCGGCTGAAAACGGAGCTGCACGTCTCCGACTTCCAGCAGCGCACCGGCGCGCAAGAAGCCCTCTTTGATCTGCGCTCCGTCGATGAAGGTGCCGTTGGTGCTGCCGAGGTCTTGCACCAGGAAGTGATCGCCCTGGCGGCGCACGTTCAGGTGGTTGCGGCTGACGGTGGGGTGATCGAGCACCACGTCGTTGTCGGGGGCCTTGCCGATCTTCAGCGACTGCCCGATCGGGAACGACTGGCCACTCTGGGGGCCATTGACCAGCACGAGGCTGAACTCTTGCGAGGCGAAACGATCGCTCACCGTGGCGGCGCGCACGCCGAGCACCGTGCGCTGAGGAATGCTGGATCCGGTGGACATGAACGTTCGCAGTGTAGGCCAAAATGCCCACGTGGCTATCAACTCGTAGGGGCGTAGAGCGGCTCCGTGGCTCCGCTGCTCTCCCTGGATGGTCCCAGCCGATTCTACGGAAAGCTCCTGGTGGCCTCCGGGCCCGTGCTCGTGCTGGGGGCAGGTGACGGGCGGGTCGCGGCTGCGCTGGCCGCCCGGGGGCACGAGGTGGTGGCCGTCGAGGGCTCAGCCTCGTTGCGCGCGCTCGTGCTGGAGCGCAGGGCGACGTTGCCTCACCCTTCGGCCCTGGTGGTCATCGCCGATGATCCGCGCACCCTCGATCTGCAGCGCAAGTTCAGCCTGGTGATCGCGCCCCATCGGGCCCTGGGCCTCTCGCGAAGCCCTGATGAGCTGCACGCGTTCTTGAGCGGAATGGCTCGGCATCTGGAAGAAGAAGGTACGTTCGCGCTCGACGCGCTCAACGAGCCGCGGTCTGGCGAAGTGCATCGGCCCCGAGGGGTGCCTCATCTGCGTGAGCGCACCGAGGCGATTCACCCGTTGGCGCCGCTCCGGTTGTCTGCTGCCACGCTCGATGAGGCGCTCGAATCGGTGGGCCTGGTCGCGCGCGAGCGATTCTCTGATTTCAACGAGACGCCGTTCTCCGCCGACGCCGAGCTGCAGGTGGTGGTGGGGGGGCGGTGACTCAGGCGGCCCAGGGCAGCTGCCCGGTCGCGGACTCCTGCAGCAGGTCGTCGACGAAGTCGATGAGCCCCGTCAGCCAGAGCCGCTGGCACAACTTCATGCGTTCGGTGCGCTCGGTCAACATGCGCTCGAACTCGGCGGGTGGGGTCAGCAGGCTGAGCTCGTCGCGCAGCAGCTCCGATTCGGAGGCGAGGCTGGCTCTGCCCTGATCAGCGGACCGGCGCAGGCGCAGCGCCTGTTCGTTGGCCCAGGCGCCGAACTGGTCGAACTGATCCGGGGCGGGCCCCAGCAGCTCGGTGATGCTGGCGAAGATGGGTTGCAGGTGCTGTTGCGTCAGATCCATGCGGCCGCGCTGTGCAGCCAGCACGCCAGCCGGAACCGGTTGGATCTGCGTGCCGGGCTCGGGGTGGAGGCCAGCCGATGAGTCTGGCTCGACTCGCGCAGTGCGGCGGAATAGGCAGTCGCGCGCGTGAAGTCGATTCTCCTCATTCGGTACAGCGCCCTGGGCGACGTCGTGTTGGCCAGTGGTCTGGTGGCGCCGCTGCGCGCGAAGTACCCCTTCGTGCGGATCGAGTGGGCCACGGAAAAGGCGTTCGCCGGATTGTTCGAAGGGGTGGTCGATCGCGTGATTGCGTTCTCGCGCAAGGATCCAGCGAGCCGCGCGGCGTTGCTGCTCGACGTGAAAGGCCGCTTCGACCTGGCGATCGATCTGCAGAACAAGTTCTGGTCGATGCGGGTCAGCCGGGCGGCGGCTCCGAAGCGGCTGCGCTTCGTTCGGCGCACGCCGTTGCAAGCGCTGGGTTCGTTGCTTGGTCGCGATGTGATCCTCGACGAGGCTCCGGCGACCGAGCTGTACGCGAAGGCGGCCGGGCTCGAGGCGAGTGGTCCGCTCCAGGTGAAGGTCGATGAGGCCGCTCATGCGCGCGCGGAGGAGCTGTTGCCGGAAGGCGATTGGGTGGCGGTGGCTCCGGGGGCCGCGTGGGAAACCAAGCGCTGGCCCGCGGCAAGGTTGGCTGAGGTCGCCGCGGCGCTGAGGGGCGATGGGTATCGCATCGCGCTGGTCGGCGGGCCGATGGATGGTGAGCTGCTCGAGGTGGTCAGGGCGGGGTGTCACCCCGAGGTCGATCTCAGCGCTGAGTCGTTGCCTGTGCTCGCCGCGGCGGTCGCACGGGTGAGGTTGTTGATTGGTAACGACTCGGGCCTCGTGCACGTCGCAGGTGCGATGGGACGGCCGGCGTTGGCGTTGTTTGGTCCCACGTCGGTGAGGCGGTGGGGTCCGGGTGCGCCGGGGGCGGCGTTGTCACTGGGGTTGAGTTGTTCGCCTTGTACGAATCATGGCGGGCGGGTGTGCCCGCTGGGGCATCACGACTGTCTGCAGAAGTTGGAGGTCGCGAAGGTGCTGATGCGCGCCCGTGAGCTTCTCACCTCGCGCGCTGGGCGCAGTTTGTGATCGCTCGGAGACTGTTGAAATAGGTGCCTCGGCACGAACGGAACCGGCCGAAAACCGTTCAGCCCGAGAGGGTCGGCAGAAATAGAAATGACTCCAATCACCGGGCTCCCCGAGAGGGTTGGCTGAAATGGGAATCGGGTTCCATCACCGGTCTCCCAGAGCGCAGTCGAGGGGGCACTTGCCGCTCGAAGGCGAGGTAATCCCTCGACTCCGCTCGGGATGAGCGGTGTCCGTTTGCTATTTTCGAAAAAAAACCTGCGAGCGAAGTCGAGTCTCCCTCGGGGAGCGGTTGTCTTCAGCTTCGGCTGTCGAGCACGATGGTCACCGGCCCATCATTCACCAGCGCGACCTTCATCTCCGCGGCGAACACGCCTTCCTGCACCTCGAGCCCCAGCGCGCGGCAGCGAACACAAAACAGCGCATACAGCCGCCTCGCTTCTTCCGGCTCCATCGCGTCGATGAAGCTCGGCCGCCGGCCCTTCTTCGTATCGGCGAACAGCGTGAACTGACTGACCGCCAGCATCGCCTTCGAAGTGTCCATGAGCGACAGGTTCATCTTCCCCGCCGCGTCCTCGAAGATCCGCAGCCCCGGAATCTTGTCGACCATGAACTCGAGATCCTTCTCCGTGTCGCCCTTGCCGACGCCGAAGAGCACCATCAACCCGGGCCCAATCTGCCCGGTGATTCTCCCCTCGACGGTGACCGACGCCTCTTTGACCCGCTGCAGAACCGCGCGCATGCGCCTGATCTACCCGTACTTCGCGACATAGCGCTTCACAGAGAGCTTCTTCGCGGTGTTGTCCGACGACATGTACCGCAGCTTCCCGAAGATCTTCCGCTCGGGGCCCCACGCGCGGTCGTAGCGGCCGAGCACCCAGAAGTACCCGCTCCACGAGATCGGGTCGCGGCCGTCGATGGAATACTTCCCCATCAAATACTCCATCGCGTGCAGGGCTTCCGGAGCGTCCTTCGACCACTCGTAGATCTTCTTCCCCCACAACATGCGCAGGTAGTTGTGGAACCAACCATCGCGCCGCAGCTGACCCATCGCCGCGTTCCACAGCTCATCATGCGTCTGCGAGCGCTCGAGCTGCTGCAGTGAGTACAGGCTCGGCCGAGCATCCTTCGCGTGCTCCTTGATGGTCTCCTTCGCCCAGCCCGGCAGCGAATCGATCGAGCGGTACTCCTCCGGCCGGTGGCTCGACATGTTGAACCCCAGCTCACGCCAGGTGACGAACTGATCGATGAACGACTCAGCGGCAGGCGACAACTTCCACCAGCCCTCCCGCGCGCCGCCGATGGACTTGCCCAATGTCTCCGGAGACCACTTCTCCTGCTTCACGATGCGCGAGAACAGTTGGTGCGCCGAGACGTGGCCGAAGTGAAGGTACGCCGACAGCATGCTGGTGCCATCGATCTCCGGCTCATTGCGCGAGGTGCCGTACGCGGCGAGCCGTGCATCGACGAACAGCTTCAAGCGCGCTTCACCCACCGCGCTGCCACCTTTCATCGCGACCGCGGGCACGGAGTGATCGATCGGCAACGCCGACACCGTCACCTCGACGCCGGGCTTCCACCGCGCCACGGCCTTCGGCAGTGAGCCGAGCTTCGGCAGCTTCACCCCCGCGAGCGGATCCTCGCGGGGCAGCTCGAGCAGGTGTGGCGGCAGCACCTTCTGCAGGTGCGTGCGGAACGAATGCGCGGTGCTGAACACGCGCGTGGTGTGGTGCATCGGGTAGAGCCCGTTCGAGTCGATCACCTCGAAGCGCACGTCGACTTGCTTCGCCGCGGCGGCCTGCATCTGCGGCACGAAGAAACACGGCCAGTCATCACCGACGAGCAGACACGCCCGCGAAGCCAGCGCCGCGAGCAGGCCCTTTCCTTCGCCCGCTTCCTTCTCGACGTACGGAAAATAGTGCGCAGGAGAATCCGCGAACCTTCGCGCGTTCTCCTCCATGCCCTGCAGCACGAAGGTGTGCAGCCGATCGTTTGCGAACTCGTAGCCGACCCGCAGCGCCTCGAAGACGACGAGGGGCTTCTTGAGCCGAACGGCCTCCTCCACCGCGCGTTGCAGACTGAAGTTCGATCGCGCCCGGCGAAACGACGTCATCCAATAAAGGACGTAGTCACGCGTCGCATGAACAGGCGCGCTGTTGAGGGGGCGGATTCTGACGTCGGGAGTCACTTCTTCTTTTTCTTCTTCGCGGCCTTCACCGGCGCCTTCTTTTTCGCCGCCACTGCCTTCTTTTTCTTCTTCGGCGCAGGCAACACCACGTTCCACACCTGTTCCTCGGGATGAATGGGCGAGGGCACGTACCGCACCTTGAGCTTTTCCTTGGGGGTTCGGCCCACGCTGTCGCCCTCGGGGAGCTTCTTCCCGCGGCGCGTGACGTACGCGAGCAGATCGTAGAAGAGCTCGAAGACCGTGCCATCGAGCCCCGGCGTGGAGAGCAGCAGCTCAGGCAGCCCCAACTGCTTCATGCCCAGGCTCAACAGCTCTGGCCCGCTGGCCGACTTCGCCACCGAGACGCCGACCCAGATGGGCAAGGGCAGCTCGCTGTGCGCGATGTTCACCACGAACTCCGGGTGGTGCGTCGCGCCGCCTTCGCCCCAATAGACGCCGACGGCGTTGGTGGCGCGCACGATGGCCGCGACCACGCGGGTAAACGCAGTCAGCTCTTCGACATCGGTGCCCGTGGCGCCCTGCTGTGCCACGACCAGGTGCGCGCGGTGTTCGGGCAAGGTCCAGCTCCCGTCGAGGCCGCTGAGGCTGTGATCAGTCGCGCCATCGGCTTCGCCCTCCGGAACCGCGACCGGCATCAGCGCGGCCAGTACGTTGAGCTTGCCCACGCTGAACGCCTTGGTTCCTTCGCGGGTCGACGACAGCCAACTCACCTTGCCCAGGTCGGGAAACTCAGTGAGGGCCTTCTCGAATGGGGCCGCGGCGAGCGGCTTGCTGTCTGAGAGCAACACGAAACACAGGCGCATGGGCCGCCTCGTCCCACTTCCCCGGGGGCTCGGCAATGAATTCAGCGCTTTGAAGCCTTCATGCTTCTTCACCCGGATCGCTGCGGTGGCTTCACAGAGGCTTCCTACTTTGTGTTCACGCAACGGGGACAGCAACAGCCCCGGGGGCGAGTGGGAGTCATGTCGGCTCTCGTTCAGTCATCGAAAGGAAGCACCATGTTCGGATTCATCGTGGGAACGCTCAGCCTGATTGGTCTCATCAAGGTCGCCCGTTGGGGTCGGTACGGTCACCACGAAAGGGGAGGGGGCCCGCGCCGGTGGATGACGCGCCGGCTCTTTGAGCACCTCGACACGACGCCTGGCCAGGAGAAGGTGATCGCCTCGGCTTCAGAGAACGCAGAACGCGTGATGTGGCAGGCGCGGGATCAGTTCTTCCGCGCGCGCAGCTCGTACGCAAAGGCAGTGCGCTCGGAGACGTTCGACTCCGCGGCGATCAACGAGGCCTTCGACGCGCAGCAGGCGTCGGTGGATGAAGTGAAGAAGGCGCTGCGTGAGGGCCTGCAGTCAGTGCACGAAGCGCTCAGCCCTGAGCAGCGCAACCGGCTCGGCGATCTGATCGAGTTCGGGCCTTCGCGCATGCACGGCGGCGGCTGCGGCCGTCTCGGCCACCACGGCGACCGCCCTGCGGGTGGCGAGCCTTCGTCGGTCAACCTCTAACCAATTCATCACAAGGAAAAGGAACAACACATGCGCCACGTTCTCATCGTCTTGTTGGGTTTCGGAGTTTTCGCAGGGTACGGCTCGGCCATCGCCAGCGCTCGTTGGCATGGGCGCCACGGAGGTGGTGGTTGTGAGAGCCGGGAAGGCCGTTGGGGCCGTGGCTTCGATCGGGAGGAAGTGCGCACCGTCGCAGCGCCCGCGCCCGCCAGTCCGTAAAGAGCTTCTCGCCGACAGGAGAATATGGTCCATGACTGCAATGGCATCCCGGGTTCTCCTGATCGATGACGACGTGCGACTGCCGGAGTTGCTCCGTTCGTACCTGGAGCAGAACGGCGTCGCGCTCAGTCACGCACCCGACGGTGCGCGTGGGCTCATCATGCTGGAGCAGGGCGCCTACGACGCGGTGCTCCTCGACGTGATGATGCCGGGCATGGATGGGCTCGAGGTCTGCCGGAAGATTCGATCGAAGAGCAACGTGCCGGTGATCATGTTGACGGCCCGCGGCGATGAGACGGATCGGGTGGTGGGTCTCGAGCTGGGCGCCGATGACTACGTGGGCAAGCCCTTCAGCCCCCGGGAGTTGTTGGCGCGGTTGCGTGCGGTGCTCCGGCGCGCGCGGCCCGAGGTGATGAGCGAGCAGCTCACCACCGGTGACCTCACGGTCGACGTGCCTTCGCGCGTCGCGACCTTGAAGGGCGCGCCGGTGGAGCTCACTGGCATCGAGTTCGACATCCTCGTGGCGTTGGTGCGGCGGGCTGGGCGGGTGGTGCCTCGTGATGCGCTGCTCTCGGAAGCGGGGCGCAGCGACGTGATCGTCGGCGAGCGCACCGTCGACGTGCACATCAGCCACCTGCGGCAGAAGTTGAATGACGACCCACCGCGGTTGATCAAGACGGTGCGCGGGGTCGGCTACGTGCTGACGAAGGACTAGACGATGTTCGGCCCTCATCACCACAACCGCCAACACCGCCCGATGGGGCCGATGGGTGGGTTCGTGCGCGCGAAGCTGCGCCGGCGGATCTTCGTGTGGTTCCTGGGTGGCATCGTCACCACCGGTTTGGTCGTCTTCGCGGTGATGAGCCTGGTGGCCCGGGTGCAGGAGCCCGAGTGGGCGCGCAGTTGGGAGCGCGGCCGCGGGTGGGTGGGCAAACAGTTTGCTGCGACGTGGAACGATCCTGTCGCGCGGCAGCGCTTCGCTCGAGAGACGGCGGCGGATCTCGAAGCGAACGTCGATCTCTACGACGCGGCGGGATTACCGCTGCTGTCCACCGGGCCGACCTGCGAACACGCGATGATGGAAGCCCCGGTGCGGCAGGCCGGGGCGCTGCTGGGCACCGTGCGGCTGTGCATGGCGAGGCCCCACTCTGCGCCGTGGCGCACGTTGTTGTTGCTGTGCCTGGGGCTGGGCGCGGTGTGGAAAATTTCAGGGCGCGTGGCGAGGCGGTTGGCCCGGCCGCTCGATGACCTCACCGAGATCGTCAAGCGCATCGGTACGGGCGATCTCAAGGCGCGCGCCGACCTGGGGTGTTTCGAGCCCGACGAGATTGGCGTGGTGGCCGACGCGGTCAACGAGATGGCGGCACGCATCGAGAAGCAGGTGGCTGATCAACGTGAGTTGCTCGCGACCGTCTCGCACGAGCTGCGCACTCCGTTGGCGCGCATGCGGATCATCTCGGAGATCGCTCGCGACACGGGCTCGACGGCGAACACCTTCGACGAGCTCGATCGTGAAGTGGTGGAGATGGATTCGCTGGTGGGTGAGTTGCTCGCGAGCTCACGGCTCGAGTTCGGGCAGGTCGCCAAGCGAGAGCTCTCGGTTCGTGACGTCGGCGCGCGAAGCATCGAGCGTGCAGGGCTGCCTGCCACCGCGCTGGCAGTGATCGGCGATGCAGACACCGTCTCGGCTGACCCCACGCTGCTGCAGCGCGCGCTCGCGAACCTGTTCGACAACGCGAAGAAGCACGGCAACGGCGCTGACGCGTTCGAGGTGACCGTGGGTGAGAACGAAGTGAAGTTCGACGTGCTCGACCGCGGCGCTGGCATCACGGGTGATGGCCAGGCGCTCTTCAAGAAGTTCAACCGCGGCCAGGACGGCGAAGGCGCAGATGGGCTGGGCCTCGGGCTCGCGTTGGTGAAGCGGATTGCCGATGCACACGGCGGCGCGGTCTGGGCCGTCAGTCGTGAAGGCGGCGGTGCGCGGGTGGGCTTCTCAATCAAACGATCCTGAACTCAAACTCCCTCTCCCTGCGAAGCGGGGAAAGGGTCGGGGTGAGGGGCCGCGCGAGCACCGAACTCCGAAATGGCCCCTCACGCGGGCAGCAGACACGAATCTCGCAGCCCCTGCAGCGCCGTCATCCCCGCGAGCGGCAGGACTCCAGCAAGCGCGTGCGTTCAGCCAGCGGCTCCCGGAGCGCACGGTCGATGGGGGCTGGCCGAGTGGTGTCAGCGCGTCCTGGCACGTCGCCGAGATCGTCTCCCTACGGGCCTCCGGGATCCCTTCCTCCTCGGCCCCCACGCCCGCCTCGCCCGCCGCCACGGCTTCCTCCTCCCCCGGGGCGACCGCGTCCACCCGCCGGCTGACCGAGCGACTGCTCCTGCCGGCCGCCGCTGCCACCGGGACGTTGGCCGCCCTGACCGCCGCTGTTCCGCGCACCTTGCCCGCTGCGCGCTCCGCCGCCTCCTCCTCGTGCGCCACCGCCCGGAGGTCGTCCGGGGGGACCCTGGTCCTCCTTGGGCGCTCGCGGCGGCAGCGCTGGCGTCTGGGCGACGGGGATCTTCAGTCTCGTCAGCCGCTCGATGTCGCGAAGGAAGTCGCGCTCCTCCCCGTCTTCGCAGAACGACCACGCTTCGCCCGACTTTCCGGCGCGCGCGGTGCGACCGATGCGGTGCACGTAGGTCTCGGGCACATTCGGCAGGTCGTAGTTGATGACGTGCGAGATCTGCTCGACGTCGATGCCGCGCGCGGCGACGTCCGTCGCGACGAGGACGCGCACGCTCCCTGCCTTGAAGCCTTCGAGCGCCCGCTCACGCGCGCTCTGCGACTTGTTGCCGTGAATGGCCGCCGCCGAGACCCCCGCTTTCTCCAGATGCTCCATGACGCGGTTCGCGACGTGCTTCATCTGCGTGAACACGAGCGCGCGGGTGACTGACGGGTCCTCCAGCAGCTTCACGAGCAGCGAGCGCTTGTCGCCGCTGTGAACGAAGAAAACCTTCTGTTCTACCCTCTCCGCGGTGGACGAGACGGGGGCCACCGCCACCCGCGCCGGGTTCTTGAGGATGCTCTTGACGAGCGACTGGATCTCGTCAGGCATCGTCGCGGAGAAGAAGAGCGTCTGCCGCTGGGTCGGCAGCGCCGTGAGGATCTTCTTCACGTCATGGATGAACCCCATGTCGAGCATGCGATCGGCCTCGTCGAGCACCAGGACCTCGACGGCCTGGAGCGACACGAGCCGCTGATTCATCAAGTCGAGCAGCCGACCCGGCGTCGCGACGAGGATGTCCACGCCCTGGCGCAGCTCCTTCACCTGCTTGTCCTGGCCGATGCCGCCGAAGATGACCGTTACGTAGAGGTCCAGGCCGCGACCGTAGGTCTCGAAGCTCTCGGCGACCTGGGTGGCCAGCTCGCGCGTCGGCGTCACGACGAGACAGCGGATCTTCGGAGTTCCCCCAGGGGTCGACGCCGCCAACCGCTGGAGCGTCGGCAGCGCGAACGCCGCGGTCTTCCCCGTCCCGGTCTGCGCGCAGCCGAGCACGTCGCGGCCTTGCAGCACGTACGGGATCGCCTGCACCTGGATGGGCGTGGGGGTCGTGTAGCCCTCCGCCTTCACTGCCTGCACCAACTTCGGATCAAGCCCCAGCTCGTCGAACGTCATCGTCCCTGAAGGCTAAGCACGCCTGGGCGCACCGCGTCGACGTGATATGCATCGGCGCGCTGATTGAAGAGCTGGATGGTGGTGGGAATGCGGTGCCTGGTGGCGGCCGGCGCGTCGTTTCACCTGTTCTGGATGAAGGCCGCAGAGTCGGTGAACGCCTGGCGCGTGGCCGAGAGCTTCAAGCCTCCTCTGGTGATGAGCGTGGTGGGCATGCACAAGCTCCCTTGACTGCACGAGGTCGCCAGGGATCAGCTGACCGAGCCGGTGAACACGGGTTCCACCACCGATCGAAGTGAATCACGTGAGAGGCCGCGGTGAGGTTGAGCCCCGTGCCGCCCGCCTTGAGGGGACAGCACGAAGAACGGCAGCTCTTCGGTGCCGGTGATCGCCGCGCCCGACAACAAACGCATGCCTTCAAGAAACGAGGTGCCGTCACCGGCTTGTTCCTGAACCGTTTTTCAATGCGCCAGCACCTGATCGAGCTTCTGGCGATCGACCTCGACCCACTTTCCTTTGAGCAGCACCAGCCCATCCGATGCGCCCCGCAGCACCTTGAGCTCCGCCGCGGTGAGCTCCTCGCCGCCGATCGAGATCTGCACCGAGAAGTCGAGCATCGCCGAGAGACCGACCGCGGTCGGCTGTTGGCCGACGACTGAAACCGAGACCACCGGCCGTGGAGGTTGGCGCGCCTTCCACCAATCGGGCACGCGCACCACCAGCGGGGAGAGGTCGGGGGTGAGGGGCCACTTCGCGCTACTGTGCACCCGTGACTTTCCCGCCTGACTCTCCGCTGACGGCCTTCTCCGCCTCAGACCTCGACGCCATCTTCAACGCCTGCACCCCGCGCGACACCTCTGCCAACGAAGTCATCTTCTCCGCTGGCGACTCGGGCGATTCGATGTTCTTCGTGCTGGAAGGCGAGGCCGTCGCCAAGCTCCACGACGGCCGCTCGGTGAAGACCTACGGCCGAGGCACCTACTTCGGTGAGCTCTCCTTCATCAACCCCGGCCACAAACGCTCCGCGACGTTGATGACCAACTCGCCGATGAAGTTGCTCGTGCTGCACCAGGCCATCATCCCCTCGCTCATCACCACGCACCCCGTCGCGATCTGCACGCTGCTGCAGCACACCTGCGCCTTCCTGGTCGACGCCGAGCGCATGCTGGTGGCCGATCTCCGACGGCAGAACACTGAGCTGCAGGACACGATCAAACGCCTCGACATCACCCGCACTCGCCTCACCGAAGAGGAAGACCGCGCCCGCACCGACGCGCTCTCAGGGCTCTCGAACCGGCGCGCGTTCGATGCCGAGCTGCCCCGCTTCATCGACCGGGCACGGGCCATCAACGAAGGGCTCGCGCTCATCGCGATCGATCTCGATCACTTCAAGCCGGTGAACGACACGCTCGGGCATCCCGCGGGTGACTTCGTGCTGCGGGAAGTGGGGAAGATTCTGCGCCAGGGCGTGCGCAAGACCGACCTCCCGTGCCGCATTGGTGGCGACGAATTCTTGATCATCCTCTCCGACACCACCGAGGCCGGAGCACGCGCGCGGGCCGAGACGCTTCGGGAGGCGATCGGCGCGTTCCCGCACCCCGGCAATGATCGCGGCATTCGCGTCACCACCACGATGGGCGGTGCGCTGCTCAGGCCAGGTGAGTCACTCGCTGACTTCGTGCGCCGGGCTGACGAGGCGCTCTATGCCGCGAAGCGAGCGGGCCGGAACCGCGTCGGCTGGGCGTGAAACCGGGGTCGATCGAAATGGGGAACGCCCACCGCTCATCCCGAGCAGAGACCGGATTCGCCAGCGACTTCACCCGGTGGAACAACCGACCGGTCATCCCGAGCGAAGTCGAGGGATTACCTTTGTTCGCACTGCAAGTGCCCCCTCGACTGGGCTCGGGGAGACCGGTGATGGAACCCGATTCTTATTTCCAAAGACCCTCTCGGGAAGACCGGGTGCCTTACGAGCAGTTGTTGTTCGCGCACGGCCCGCCGAAGCAGACGCGCCTGCACATGCCGCAGTTCATCGGGTCGTTCACGAGCTGAGCTTCGCACCCGTCAGCGAGTGCTCCATTGCAGTCGGCGAAGCCCGGATTGCACGCGGTGCGTGAGCAGATCTGATCGTCGCACACACGTGTCGCCTGCGTGACCGCGGGGCACACCACTCCGCAGCCGCCGCAGTTGTCGGGGTCGAAGCGTGGATCGACACAGGTCGTTCCCTGCGCACAGAGGGCCAACGGCGCCCCGCACGCAGCGGGGACACAGGTACCCGAAGCACAGACCTGACCGCCTTCACACGGCCTGCCGCAGCCGCCGCAGTGACCGGGATCCGTCGCGATGCGCACGCATTGACCACCACAAGCAGTCTGTCCAGAAGAGCAGGCCAACCGGCATTGAGCAGCGACGCAGGCTTCACCGGGGTTGCACACGTTGCCGCACGCACCGCAGTTCAACACGTCGTCATCGCCGACGCAGACCGGACCACACGCACGCGTGCCGCTGGGGCAGCCGAGCCCCTGACAGGCGCTTTGGTTGCACAGCGCCCCGGGCGCGCAGGCGACGCCGCACCCGCCGCAGTTCTCCGGGTCGACCCGCGGATCCACGCAGGTGTTCCCACACCCGAGCAGGGGCGCCGCACAGCGCTCGACACACCGCGCATCGAGGCAGGCGCCCTCGGCACAGTCGGCGTTGCGGCCACAACCTGCTCCGCGCGGGCAAGGAGCGCAGTCACCGCCGCAGTCGAGACCCGTCTCGGTGCCATTGCGTTGAGAATCCTGGCAGCTCGCGGCGACGCAGCGTTGACCCTGGCACACCGCGCTCTGGCAATCCGTCGCGCTCAGACACGCTTCACTGGCGGCGCACGGGGCGCAGGGGCCTCCGCAGTCGAGGTCGGTCTCTGACCCGTTGCGCAAGCCGTCGCGACAGGAAGAGCTCACACACAGCCGTCGTGCACAGACCGCGCTCGTGCAGTCGGAGTGCGTCAGGCAGGCCGAGGTCAGCTCGCAGGGCGAACACGCCGGGCCACCGCAGTCGACGTCGCTCTCTTCGCCGTTGCGCGTGCCGTCGAGGCAGGTGCCGCTGCTGGTCGGCGCGCAGCCATAGAACCCGAGCGCGAGGAGGGTCAGCAGCCGTTGCACAGGAGCACCCCGTTGCAGTTGGTGATGTTGGGACAACCGAGAGGAAGGCTGGTCGGCCGCGGCGTCTGAGTCGCGTCGTCGCACAGGCACGAGAGCAGCCCGTCGCACGCTTCGCAGCCGCGGCAGGTCACCTGGTACGAGCCGGAAGGAATCGCGCCGCAGCACCGCCCGAAGGTGCACGTCTGTGTTGCGAAACACCCGCGGCCGCAGCCCCCGCAGTTGATCGCGTCGGACCCCAGGTTCGCCTCGCACCCGTCGATCGCCATGGTGTTGCAGTCTTCGAAGCCCGTCATGCAGGCGCCGATCGCGCAGGCGTTGTTGATGCACGCGCGCGAGCCATTGAGGCGGGGAGGGCATGAGGTGACGCAGTCTCCGCAATGGTCGGGATCGTTGCGAGGGTCGACGCAGCGGGGGCCCGTGGCGCTGCACATCAGCAACGGTGAATTGCACCCGGCGGTACATTGGCCGCTCACGCACGTGGTCCCCGTGGCGCAAGGTTGGTTGCAGCCGCCACAGTGCAGGCCATCGAAGGCCAACGACACGCAGTCAGCGCCACACACCACCTGGCCCGGTGGGCACGCGGGGCCGCACAAACCGCCCGCGCAGATTTCTCCCACCGCGCATGACCGGCCGCAGCCGCCGCAGTGTCGTGGGTTCGAGCCAGGATCGACGCAGGCGCCACCACACGAGCGCGTACCGCCGCCACACGGGGCGCCGCACTGGCCGAAGAGGCACACCTCGTTGCCTGCGCACGGCATGCCGCACCCTCCGCAGTGAGCGCGGTCGAAGCGCGGGTCGACGCAGTTCCCGCTGCAAGCCCGCAGCGGGAGCGGGCACGAACTTCCGCACTGGCCATCGGCGCAGGCTCCATTCGCGCAGTCGACATCGCGTACGCACGAGAGCCCCGGCCCGCAGGGCGCGCAGGTGCCGCCGCAGTCGAGGTCGGTCTCGAGACCATCGCGGACGTTGTTCGTGCACGAGGGCAGCGTTACCTCGCACGGGTCGCAGTCTCCGCCGCAATCGACGCCGGTTTCCCTTCCGTTGCGTGCTCCATCGATGCAGCTCGCGTCGACGCAGCGGTTCACCGCGCACACCTGGCTCGCGCAGTCTTGATCGTTCAAGCACAGCAGCCCTGTCGAGCAGCCGCTGCAGTCGCCGCCGCAGTCGAGGTCGGTCTCCCGGCCGTCGACCTTGCCGTTGGTGCAGTCCCCTGGTCTCACGCACCCGGCGAGCGCGATGAGGAAGAGCGTGAAGCAGAGCGCGCGTGAGATCATGTCGACACCAGGGCTGACTCCGGCAGGGGCTGCGCTGCACTGGCTCGTGCAGACTCGAGGAAGGCCTTGAGCTCGGGAGGCACCGAGGTGAGGCGCAGGTACACCACGTTCGGCCGCACGTTCGACTTGAGCACCTTGCCGTAGAGATCGCCCGGCCTGAGCGTCTCGCCGTCCACCACGCGCAGTTGGAGATCGCTCAACGTGGCGAGCTCTTCGTCGACGCGCAGCTCGAGCCCCAGCGCCGAGAGCGCCTCGACGCGCGCGATCTGCGACAGCTCGGCGACCTGCTTGTTCTTCACCAGCCCGAAGCGCAGCTCGATCGGAGCGCGCGGCGGTAGCAGCTCTTCTTCGGAGGCCTGCAGCGAGACGTTGAACGGCGCGGTCACGCCCAACGCCTCGTGAATGGTGAGCGTGCCCTTCACGCCCTTGGGGGAGACCACCTGCGAGGCGCCCAGCACCAGCAGGTCTGCGCAACGTGCTCGCGTCGCTTCCGAGATGAGCACCTGGCCACCGACGGTGAACGACTCGACGCGCGAGGTGAGGTTGATGGTCGCGCCGACGATGCCGTACTTCGCGCGCAGCTCAGAGCCGATGTTGCCCAACACCACTTCTCCGCTGTGCACGCCGATGCCCATGTCGACGGTGGGCAACTTCTGCTCGACGTTCCACGCGTTGATTGCAGGCATCGCGTTGAGCATCTCAATCGCACAGGCCACCGCGCGCGCTTCGGTCTGCGCGAGCGGCAGGGGCGCACCGAACACCACGAGGATCGCGTCTCCGATGAACTCGTCGATGGTGCCGCCGTAGCGCGCGATGATGCGCGTCATCGCTTCGAGATAGTGGTTGAGCAGCTTCACCACGCCCTCGGGTTCCATCGAGCCGCACATGCTCGTGAAGCCGCGCAGGTCGGTCATCATGATGGTGACGAACTCACGTTTGCCGCCGAGCTTGAGGCCGTCGGGCGAGTCGAGCAGCTGCTGTACGACCTGCTCGGTCAGATAGCGGCCGAAGGTCTGGCGCACGAACTCGCGATCCTTCTCTGCGCGGCTTCGTGCCTTTCGGGCGACCCTCGCTCCCAGCACCATGCAGACGAGCGACGTGGCCGAAAGCGCGAGCGTGGGGCCGATGATGGGCACGTAGCGGCCGGCGGTGAAGAGACTGAACGATCCACCGAAGGCAGCGAGCATCAACAGCCCCGTCGCCAGCAACGCGAGCTCGGCAGAGAGCGTCACCCCGATGCCCGCCGCCAGCAGCGCCGCTCCGAACACCAGCGCGCCGTTCACCCAGCCGGGCGCGAGGTGGAAGAAGTCGTCGTTCAGCAGGTTCGAAAGCATCGTGGCGTGGTGTTCGACGCCGGGCAGCTCACCCAACGAGCTGTTGCGGAGATCGGCCGCGGCCAACGCCGTCGAACCGACCAGCACGTGTTTGCCCGAGAGCATCGAAGCGTCGCCGCGGTTGCTCTTCACCGAGCCCAGGCCCGTGTTGAAGCGCAAGTTCGTTTCGTCGAGCAGCTCGAAGTCGGGCTCGGCGGCAGGTCCGGTCTTCAGGTCGAGCTCGAGCACGTGGCCAGGATCGCTCGAGTAGCGCGCCTTGCCGCTCACGGCCGCGCCCTTCACCAGCAAGGCAGGGTCGAGCTCTGCCAGCGCCACCACCACGCCGTCGAGGGTGAGCTTCGTCTGCTCGTCGACCACGAAGCGTTGGTCGTCACCCAGCGGGTTGCCTTGCAGCGTCACCATCGAGTCGGAGCGGATGAGCGACCAGATCGACACGTAGCGAAACGGGCCCTCACCATGCGTGTCGTGCCGGCCCTGATAGCGGACCAGCGTGCGGCCCAATCGATCGATCGGAATGGTGCGTTGGCCGCCGAGGTCGACGTGCGAGCCCGGGAAGATTTGGATTTGATCGAGCGGAACATTCAGCGTCTGCGCCGCCAGACGAAGTGAGAGAGACGGCAGGAGCCGCTGACCGAGCCGCGCCACCAGCATCGAGTGGCGGAGCACGTCATCGTCGCCATCGAGCACCACGTTGGCCATGGCGATCGCGCGCGCGTTCTGGGCGACGGGGTCGATCACCGGCGTGAGCAACGCGTCGCCGCCGATCAACTCTGCGTAGTCGGGCAGGGCGGCCGCCGAGGCGTGAAAGGGAATGGTGTTGGCGTCGAGCGCTGCGAGGGCCGCGGGTGACTGCAACGGTGGTGCTTCTCCGGTGCCGCGCGCGACCGTAAAGCTGAAGGAGACGTTGCCTGCGCGTCGTGCGGCCTCACCGATGGCGAGATCCCACTCCGGGTGATCGCGGCTGGGGTCGACCAGCGCGACGTCGAACGAGAGGCTCGCGGGCTTCGTCTCGGACACCGTGTCGATGAGCCGGGCGTAATGCACTCGCGCCATCGGCCAACCGAGGTGCGAGATGGTCTCGTCGTCGAGACCCAGCACCACCACGTCTTCCTGCCGCCGGGCAGACGAGAGTTCCTTCGCGGTGGCGAGCTCGACCTGCGAGCGTGCGGGGAAACGGAGGCGGAAGAAGAGATCGACCGTGCGCGTCTCGAGGTACCCGCCCAGGCGCGTCGTCTCGACGAGGGCCAGCGTCGCCAGGCCCACGAACCCGGCGATGAACACGGCGCGAACGGCGCGCGCACCCTTTGCCTTTTCCAGCTTCGCTTCGGCCGCGTCGAGGCGAGCGAGCAGCGCGTTGCCGAAGGTGCCGAGCACCGCTCTGAGTCGAAAGAGCGCCGCGACGATCAGCAGCGCAGCGACGGCCTGCATCAGCAAGCAGAGCGCGGGCACGCCGATCGCCAGCGTGGCCGCGAGCGTCTGCGACTCACGCAACAACCAGCTCACCGCCGCACCACCCAGGAGCG
>JAYVFP010000041.1:0-54778 GCA_043773025.1 Archangium sp. | reverse complement strand
AGACGTTGGGCGACGGCTTTTTTGAATTCCTCGCCGCGCAGCGCGCGCTTGCGGCAATTCGCCGCGCAGAGTTGTGACCAATCATGAGCCGAGCGGAGTCGAGGGATTACCTCACCTTCGGGCGGTAAGTGCCCCCTCGACTGCGCTCGGGGAGACCGGTGATTGGAGTCATTTCTATTTCGGCCAACCCTGCGAGCGAAGTCGAGGGCCTACTTCCACAGTCTCCTCTGGGGTGAGGGGCCAGCCTCACCACGCGCCGATGTCGCTCCCCGTCGCCGCAGGGGCAGGCTTGGTCGACTTCGACTTCGCCGCCGTCTTCTCCGCGGTCTCGAGGCTGATCTTCCACGTCTTCAACTGCTCCTCATTCGCGGCATCACGAAGGTCTTCCTTCACCGCCAGCGACTGATGCTCCGAGCTGATGTTCCACACGCCCGCCTCTTCCACCAACGTCCACAGCACCCGGAACGCAGGGAAGACCTGCATCTTCTTCCCCGAGCCCTGCCGCTGCACCACCACCGCCGCGGCCCAGCCAGACTTCCCGCCCGGCGAAAGCTTCACGCGCAAATTACCGTCGAGCTTCCAGCTGTAGCCCGCCTTTTTGATCGCCCCCAGCTGCGGCTTGATCAGATCCTTGAACGCCTTGCCTCCGATGAACACCTCGGGCTGCGACGTCCCCAGTTGCACGAACTCCGCGCGCTCGCTCGTGCGATCCACCTTCACGCCGTAGTCCTCGAGTGAACGCTTCACGAGCCCGATGACCTGCTCCGAATCAGCGCTGCGCTCGTTCGTGACATCGGCCGGCGCCAACAGCCTCTTCGCTGAGTCGGGCGCGAACACCAACTCGTCCGGCACGGCCAACGACACATGCAGCGCATCGATGCGCCAGCGATCACCATCTCGAACGAGGTGCGCCGTGACGCGAGGCAGCCACGTCTCCGATTTGCCTTTGTGCTTCGTGGTCACCTTTGGCAAGTCGAACGCCCACGCCGAGTACTCCGCTTCAGCAAGACCAATCACCACCGCCGACGTCTCGATCTTCACCTCGTCGCCCGCGAGCCCAATCGGCAACAGCGTCTGCCGCGCGCGATCGGTGATCACCGTGCCGCCCTGCCAGGTATCCGACGGGCTCAGCCCGAAGATGAGCGCGTCTTCGGTGAAGAGCGGCTCGAGCAAGTCGGCGTTGCCTGACTCCACCGACTCGTAGAGCTGCTGCATCACCTCGCGCGCCGACTCGAGCGGGTCGATCACCTTCTGCTCCACCACCTTCGGCGGCGGCTTGGGGCAACCCAGCAGGGCGAGCGGAATCAAGAGCACGAGAAGACGACGCACCGCGCGACTCTCTCCCGCGTCCCCCCCCCTGTCACGCTCGCGAGACGGCACACATGCGCGCACTGTCACTCGAGCGCGACGCAGGTGCCGAGCGAGAAGGTCCTTTACGCTCGGGTGTCCCGAGTCGCGCCAGCCGAGAAGGAAAGTGGCGCATGACATCGCGACAGCTGCCCTGAAGCGCAGGTGCAAGCCGCCGGAATGACGCGCACCGCGGGTTGGAACGGCGCGTGCGGACTGTGTCTGCAGACCTCGTGAAACGCGCGCGTTTCACAGCAGACCCAAGGAGCTGTTCATGAATCGGACACTGAGTGGATTTCTCGCCGCACTGACCCTCGTGGGATGTGGTGTCGATGACTCCGCCATCGTGATTCGCAACGACGAGTCGCAGGCTGAGCGCTTCGAAGGCGCCAATGAAGAAGGCGAGCTTCGTTCGAGCAGCACGCACGACGCCGTGTTCGAGGCCGCGGGCAGCGAGTTCAACGTGCCGCCGGCGCTGCTCAAGTCGATGGCCTACTCGCTGACGCGCTACGAGATGATCAGCAGCGAAGGCGAGTTCGAGGGCGCGCAGCCCACCTGGGGCTTGATGGCGCTGACGCCCACGATGATGGCCGAGGCGCTGAGCACCGCGCAGGTCTCGGAAGAGATGGCGAAGACCGACGTCACGGCGAACGTTCGTGTGGCGGCCGCGTGGTTGTCGAAGCGCGCCGACGCCCAGGCCATCGACCGCGAGAAGCTGCTCGCGTGGGCGGCGGTCATCGGCGACTACACCTTCCTCGAAGATCCGCAGGTGCGCACCGCGTTCGTGCAGGGCGAAGTCTATTCAGCGCTCAAGCTCGGCGTGGGCCGCTTCTCAGAAGAGCTCGAAGTCTCCGGCAAGGCGCAGGAGCTGGAGGCCTCGGTCGGTGAGTACGCCGAGGTGCTGCAGGGCCTCTCGCGCGCCCCCGACTACGGCGCGGCGGTCTGGCGCCCCTCACCCAACTTCAACTCACGCAGCGGTACGCGGCCGCAGCTCGTCATCATCCACACCTGCGAAGGTGCGTACTCGGGTTGCTGGGGCTGGCTGTCGAACAGCCGCGCCGGCGCGAGCGCGCACTACGTGGTGAACACCACGGGCTCTGAGATCAGCCAGCTGGTCAAGGAGTCGGATCGCGCCTGGCACATCGCCGCCGACTACGAGTGCAGCCGCAACGGTGGTCAGAGGTGCGGCCTCAACGGCCAGAGCGGCAACAGCCTTTCGGTGGGCATCGAGCACGCCGGCTTCGCTTCGCAGTCGAGCTGGCCCGCGGGTCAGCTCGACGCTTCGGCCCGCCTGGTGTGCAACATCACCAAGGACTGGGGCATCGCGCGCGACCGCTTTCACATCGTGGGTCACGGTCAGTTGCAGCCGTGGAACCGCACCGATCCGGGTCGCAACTGGCCGTGGACGGCGTACCTCCAGAAGATCAACGCGGTGTGCGCGCCGACTGCGCCGGCCCCGACGCCGACGCCGAACCCGGGCCCGACGCCTGCGCCGGTCGGTACGGTGATCGTCGACAGCAACAACGCGAACAACAACCAGGCGCGCGGCTACGTGCAGGTCTCTGCGAACTGGAAGAGCTCGACCAACATCGCCGGCTACTACGGCAGCGGGTACTGGTACGCGACCACCGCTGAAGTGAGCGATGGCGCAGCGTTCTTCTTCAAGCTCGACGCCGACGGCGCGCGCACCATCGACGCGTGGTGGACAGCGGCCAGCGATCGTTCGACCGCTTCGGCCTTCGTGGCCTTCAACTCACGCGGCGAGAAGGTCGGCACCGGCACCGCGAACCAGACGGTCAACGGCGGCAAGTGGAACCAGGTCGGCCGTTTCAACTTCACCGCCGGCTGGAACAAGATCGTGCTCTCGCGCTGGCAGGCGCCGGGCAAAGTGGTGATTGCCGACGGCGTGCGCATCCGCTGAAGTCGGCGTGATGTGGCGACTCGTGCTGATGCTCTGTCTGGTGTCGGCTTGCAGCCGGAAGCCCGCTTCGACGCCCGTCGTCGACGCGGGCTTCGTCGTTCCGAAGGTCGCCGCAAGGCTCGAGCTACCGGATGCGGGCTTTTCACTCGCGTGGATCTCCGAGGCCTCGGGCCAGCCGCAGGTGATGATCGATGGCCGCGCAGTCACCCGCCCTCCGGCCGCGCACTATCTGGCCGCGGTGCGAGCCGACGGGCTCTTCGTCACGCGCAGCCAGAATGAGGGTGAGCAGCTGGTGTTTCTGTCGCTCGATGGCGGGAGCGCCCCGGTGAGCCCGCCTTCTGCACGTGCACGGAGCGTGAGCTCAGCGGGCGGTGTGACCCTGTTCGAGTCGGGAATCGATGGGCTCTCGAACCTGGCGCTCGTCGATGGAGGCATGCTGATCACCCACCCCGCTGGGAGCTTCGAGCCGAGCGTGGCCCCCGATGGGCGGTGGTTTGCGTTCGTCTCGAGCCGCGATGGCGACGCGGAGATCTACCGGGCCGCGATCGATGGTGGCCAAGTCCAGCGGCTGACGGCGTTCCACCTCGACGACGTCGCGCCGAAGATCAGCCCCGACGCGAAGTGGATCGTGTTCGTGAGCAATCGTGAAGGGCAAGACCGGTTGTTCCTGGTGAAGCCCGATGGTCGTGGGCAGCGGAGGCTTCACTCAGAAGCCGCGCAGGACACGCGGTGGGATGCCGGTGAGTACGAAGCCGGAGAGGCCGATGCGGTGTGGAGTCCCGACTCGCTCGAGCTGGTGTTCTCGGCGCGCGGGCCTCGCGGGTACTGGCACCTGTACTCGGCCGACGTGGCGACGGGGTCGCTCGAGCAGCTCACCGATGGCGCGTGGGATGACCAGTTGCCTGCGGTGAGCCCCGATGGAAAGTGGATCGCGTTCGTGTCGAGTCGCGATGGCAACGCCGAGGTGTACGCGATGCCCCGGGGTGGTCAGCCGCGCCGCGTGACGTACGAGCCGACTTCAGACTGGAAGCCGCTGTGGGTGCCGGGGAAATAGGAATCGGGTTCCATCACCGGTCTCCCCGAGCCAAAGTCGAGGGGGCACTTGCAGTGCGAAGGAGAGGCAATCCCTCGACTCCGCTCGGGATGAGCGGTGTCCGTTCCTTCGTTCGCACGAAATCACCTGGTGCTCAGGTCACGAGCCCAACCCATTCGCGAAAGTTCGCCGCGGTAGCGACGTTCGTAAGCCGGTGCCCATCGTCGACTTCGATCAACTTCGCCGCGGTGCCCTTCACCAACGAGCGCGAGTGTTCGATGGGCACCGTCTCGTCTTGCCGGCCGTGCACCACCACGATGCGTGAAGCGTCAGCGGGCAACGCTGGCAAGGGCGTCCACGCGCGGCCCGCCACGAGCCGATGCGCGGGGCACATCAGAACGGTCGGGCCCTTCCACGCGCCGCTGGTGAGCAACTCGACGCTCACCGCACCGCCAAACGACGAACCCGCGACCACGTCGATCTTGTTCGCCGCCAACAACGCGAGCTGCACCGCCACGCTGCGACGAAACATTCTTCGCGTGATCGCCGGCTGCACGAAGCGCAGCAGCACCGCGTAAGAGATGCCGCAGATCATGAAGCCGAGCACGCCCTGCATCGTGGCCGCGATGAGAACGCCCAACGCGATCACCAGGAACGCGATCACCGCGGGGTCCTTGAAGATCGCCCGCTGAGAACACGGCATCTGTCCCGCGACGACGGTGAAGCCGGCAGCCTCGAGCTCGAGCGCCTTCTTGCCGCGCGGGCCTGACTCGAGCCCATGAATGAAGAGCACGGTGGTCATGCGGGAGGCACCACCCCCAGATAATCGAGTGGATCGACCGGCACACCGTCTTTGCGCACTTCGAAGTGCAGGTGCGGCCCGCTCGTTCGCCCGGAGTCACCCACCGTCGCGACCACCTGACCGTCGCGCACCTTCTGGCCCGTCTTCACCCGCAAGTCGCGGTTGTGCGCGTAGAGGGTGATGAGGCCACCGTCGTGCTCGACGATCACGATGAGTCCGTAGCCTTTCTGTTCCCCCGCGAAGAGCACGGTGCCGGGGGCGGCGACCTTCACCGACTGTCCCGCGGGCGCGGCGAGATCGACCCCGTCGTGGGGCTCTTTGCCCTTTTTGCCGAACCGCGCGTACAGCACACCGCGCAGGGGCCACTGGAGCACCCCGCTCCCCTTTCCCACTCGCACGACTTTGGGCTGCTTCTTCTCGGGCTCGGAGGACTTCGCGGTGACCGGCCTCGGCTCGGGTTCGGGCGCGTCGTATTGAGCGACGTTCTTTCGTTCGCGGGCTCCGGGTACGTAGAGCAGCTCGTCGGCTTTGAGCTCACGGGGATCGTCGATGCGGTTGGCGTCCATCAGCTCTTCCACGCTCAGGCCGTAGGCTTTGGCGATCCGATAAAGCGTCTGACCCTTGCCGACCTTGTGCGTGATGACCGATTGATCGGGCTCGACGTGGGTCTCCAGTGCGCCGGTTTTGGACTGCACCTGGGTCGTCGCGCATGACGAGACGAGCAGTGACACTGCGGCCACTGCCAGCCATCTCGCTGGCCCATACGACGTCATTGACCCGAGTGTCTCTCGCTGGGGGATTGGCTCAATTAAACTGACGTTCGGCCTTGAACCGTCAGTGTTGCTTGAAGCCGTCGACCGACCACGCCTTGAGCGGCTGCAGGAACTTGTGCTCGGTGAGGTCAAGCATCAGCGGGGTAATCGAGGCGCGGCGATCGTCATGAACCGCGGTCACGTCAGTACCGGGCTCCTTCACGTGCTCGTAACCGGTTCCACCGATCCAGTAGTAGTGGCGGCCTCGCGGGTCGGCCTTCTCGACCACGTCGGCGTTGTAGTTGTGCCGCCCCAGCCGCGTCACTTCGTAGCCAGTCACCGGGCCATACGAAGGAATGTTCACGTTGAGCAGCATGCGCTGCGGAATGGTCGAAGCCAGCGCGGTCTTCACCAGCGCGTGCGCGAAGTGCGCTGCGTGCTCGAACTCGAAGTTCTTCCGCGTGGCCAGGCTGAAGGCGATCGCGGGGAAGCCGAGAATGCAGCCCTCCATCGCGGCCGCCACCGTGCCTGAATAGATGACGTCGTCGGCCAGGTTCGGGCCGTGGTTGATGCCCGAGAGCACCAGCACCGGCGCATCACCCTTCATCAGGTGATTGATCGCGATGTACACGCAGTCTGCCGGCGTGCCGTCGATGCCGAACCAGCGCTCGTTCTGCTTCCGAATGCGCAGCGGCCGATGGAGCGAGAGCGAGTGACTCGTCGCGCTCTGCTCGTGCTCCGGCGCCACCACCCAGACTTCACCGAGAGGATCGATCGCCTTGGCCAGGGCGATGAGGCCCCGGGCGCTGATGCCATCGTCGTTGCTGATGAGAATGCGCGGCTTCACTGCTTGATCGCGCCGCGGCCTGCGTAGCGGGCGTGCTCCCCGAGCTCTTCTTCGATGCGCAGCAACTGGTTGTACTTCGCGATGCGATCGCTGCGGCTGGCCGAGCCCGTCTTGATGAGGCCGCAATCCAGCGCGACGGACAGGTCGGCGATGGTGGTGTCTTCGGTCTCACCCGAGCGGTGGCTCATCACCGAGGTGTAGCCAGCCCGATGCGCCATGCGCACCGCGTCGAAGGTCTCGGTCAGCGTGCCGATCTGGTTCACCTTCACGAGGATCGAGTTGGCGATGCCCTCCTTGATGCCGCGCTGCAGGCGGGTCACGTTGGTCACGAAGAGATCGTCGCCGACCAACTGAATCTTCTTGCCCAGCGCGTCGCTCGCGAGCTTCCAACCGCCCCAGTCGTCTTCCGCGAAGCCGTCTTCGATGGAGACGATGGGGTACTTGCCGATCAGCTCCTGGTACCAGCCCAGCAGCCCTGCGCTGTCGAGCGCGCGGCCGTCGGCCTTGAAGTTGTACTTCTTGCTGCCCTTGTCGAAGAACTCGCTGGCCGCGACATCGAGGCACAGGGCGATCTGCTCGCCGGCCTTGAAGCCCGCGGCGCTGATGGCCTCCATGATCAGCTTGAGCGCCTCTTCGTTCGACGGAAGGTCGGGCGCGTAGCCACCTTCGTCACCGACGCCCGTGGGGAGCTTCTTGGCCTTGAGGATCTTCTTGAGCGCGTGGAACACCTCGGCGCCCCAGCGCAGACCTTCACTGAACGAGCTGGCGCCCCAGGGGAGCACCATGAACTCCTGCACGTCGACCTTGGTGTCTGCGTGCGCCCCGCCGTTCATGATGTTCATCATCGGCACCGGCAACGTGCGCGCCTGCGCCCCGCCGATGTACCGGTAGAAGGGGATCTGCAGCTCAGCCGAAGCCGCGCGCGCGGTGGCCATGGAGACCGCGAGGATCGCGTTGGCGCCGAGCTTCGACTTGTTGGGCGTACCGTCGAGCGCGTTGAGCTCGCCGTCGAGCGTCGCCTGATCCATCGCGTCGAGACCGATCACCGCGGCGGCGATCTCGTCGTTGATGTTCTTGACGGCCTTGAGCACGCCCTTGCCGAGGTAGCGCTTCTTGTCGTCATCACGCAGCTCGGCGGCCTCGTGTTCGCCCGTGCTGGCGCCCGAGGGCACCGCCGCGCGGCCCATCACCCCGCTCTCGAGGACCACTTCGGCCTCGACCGTCGGGTTGCCACGTGAATCCAGAATCTCCCGCGCTTTGACGTGAACGATCTCGGTCATGGCTGCAGGTCTAGCGAGTCGACGAACCGACGTCACTCATTGCATTCGGGTAGGGGCTGGCGAAAGTGCCGCCCATGGAGCTCGAACTCAAAGGCGTGACCAAGACGTACCCCAACGGGGTCAAGGCCCTGGACGACGTCAACCTCAAGATCCCCCACGGGATGTTCGGGCTGCTCGGGCCCAACGGCGCGGGGAAGTCCTCCCTGATGCGCAGCCTCGCCACGCTCCAGGCGGTCGACGCGGGCACCATGCTCTTCGGCGACATCGACATCGCCCAACAGCCTGATCGCCTGCGCGAAGTGCTGGGCTACCTGCCGCAAGACTTCGGCGTGTACCCGAAGGTCACTGCCTGGGACATGCTCGATCACCTCGCGCAGCTCAAAGGCCTGAGCAAACGCAGCGAGCGGCATGAAGTGGTCAAGGCGCTGCTCCACCGCGTCAACCTGTGGGAGCACCAGTCGCGCCGGCTGGGTGGCTTCTCGGGCGGCATGAAGCAGCGGTTCGGCATCGCGCAGGCGCTCATCGGCAACCCGAAGTTGATCATCGTCGACGAGCCCACGGCTGGTCTCGACCCCGCCGAGCGGTTCCGTTTTCACAACCTGCTCGCTGAGATCAGCGAAGACGTGGTGGTGCTGTTGTCGACACACATCGTGACCGACGTGTCGGATCTGTGCCGCAACATGGCCATCCTCGCGAGCGGGAAGGTGATCCTCTCGGGCCACCCGCTCGAGCTGACCAGGAAGCTCGAGGGGCGCATCTGGAAGAAGTTCGTCACCGCCGAAGAGCTCGAGGCGGTATCCAAAGCGCTGCCGGTGATCGCGGTGCGGCGCGTGGCAGGCCAGCGACTCGCGCACGTCTTCGCCGAATCGAAGCCGGAGGGTGAGTTCGAGCCCGTCAACCCGGATCTCGAAGACGTGTACTTCCAGGCCCTCTCGGCTACGCAGAAGACGGCCCTTCGTCTGAGCTCAGGACAGGCCTGATGCTCGGCGCACTGATCGGCTTCGAGCTGCGGCGGCGGCTCAAGATGCTCTCGTCGTACGTCTACGCAGCGATTCTGTTCTTCGGCGGCTTCTTTCTGATGGCGGCGGGTGCGGGGCTCTTCCGCGACGTGAGCACTTCGACGGGTAACGAGCGCGTCTACGCGAACGGGCCGTACACGGTGTTCGCGAACCTCAACGTGATGGCGCTGCTGGGCCTCTTCACGGTGGCGGCGATCTTCGGCCAGGCCGCCTATCAAGACTTCGGCACCAACACCTGGCCGCTCATCTTCACGCGCAACGTGAAGAAGGTGACGTACCTGCTCGGCCGGTTTCTGGGCGCGTACTTCTTTTCCTGCGTGCTCTTCCTGGCCATCGCCGCGGGCATGGTGCTGGGCGCGTTGGTCGCTCAGGGTGCAGCCGCGCTTCACGTGATCGAAGTAGCGCAGATCGGCCCGCACCGGCTCGACGTCTATGTCTGGCCGTACCTGGTCAGCGTGTGGCCCATGCTCTTCGTGACCGGCGCGCTGTTCTTTTCGTTGGCCGCGCTCAGCCGGCAGATGGCGCCCGTGTACGTGGGCGTGGTGGTGCTGGTGCTCGGCTACCTCGTGCTCAGCACGGCCATCGGCGACGTGCAGAACCGCACCATCGGCGCACTGGCAGACCCGTTCGGCTTCATCACCTTCGATGTGGTCACCCGCTACTGGACCCCGATCGAGCGCAACCGCGATCTGGTGCCGCTCAACGGACTGATGCTGCTCAACAAGCTCATCTGGACGGCGGTCGGCGGCTTGCTTCTGGCGCTCACCGTCAACCGCTTCCGCACCACCGTCGAAGAGCAACGTGGCAAGCGGCACCCGGTGGAAGAGGCGCCGAAGGGCCTGGGCGCCTTGCCCGCGACGCGCTCGAGCCCCACCACGGGCGGCTGGTGGCGCACCGTCTTTGCCACCGCGTGGCTGCACTTTCGCGACATCACCCGCAGCGCAGTCTTCTGGTCGTTCGTGGCCGCGGGGTTGTTGTTCGTGTTGATTGGCGTACTGGTCGCCGGAGAAATCTTCGGCACCGCCACGCTCCCGGTCACCTGGCAGGTGCTGGAGCTGGCCGGCGGCACCTTCGGCGGCTTCGTGATCATCACCCTGACCTTCTACGCAGGCGAGCTGGTGTGGAAAGAACGCGACGCGCAGGTGGCGGACATCGTCGACGCCTCGCGCGTGCCGACGTGGGTACCGTTTCTCTCGAAGCTGTTTGCGCTGGTGCTGATCACCGCGTCATTGCAGTTGGTCATCGGAGGTGCCGCGCTCGCATCCCAGCTCGGTCGCGGGTTCTTCGACATTCAGTGGGGCCTCTACGCGATGGAGCTGATCGTCTTCGGCCTCATGCAAGACGTGCTGATCGCGGTGCTGGCGCTGGTGGTGCAGACCCTGGTCAACCAGAAGTACCTCGGCCACGGCGTGATGGTTCTCTACTTCGTCAGCCAGTTGGCCTTCGGCCTCCTGGGCGTGGAGGAGCGGCTGCTGCGCTTCAACTCAGAGCCGCGCATCTCGTTCTCCGACATGAACGGCTACGGGCACTGGCTGCCTGCGTCGCTGCTCTACCGCGGGTACTGGTGGTCGATCGCCACCGTGCTGGTGGTGATCGCCTTTCTTCTCGCAGTGCGCGGGCGGGAAGCGGGCCTGCGTCAGCGCAGAGCCCTCGCGATGGGTCGCTTCACCGGCCCGTGGAGAGCGGCGCTGGCCCTCGCGGTGCTCTCGGCGGCGAGCCTCGGCGGCTACCTCTTCTACGAGACGCACATCCGTCATCCGTACCGCACCGCCAAAGACGCAGAGAAGCAGCAGGCGGGCTACGAGAAGGCGTGGAAGTCGTGGGCGAACAAAGCCACGCCGCGCATCGTGGATGCCGACGTGAACTTCGACATCTACCCCGACGCTTCCCCTCCGCGGCTGGAGGCGCGCGGCACGTACCTGCTGGAGAACAAGACGAACGAGGCCATCACCGAGGTGCTGCTCAACCTCTCTGACGACGCGAAGATCGACGCGTTGGCGATCGGCGCGGTGAGCTCGCCGAAGCAGAAAGTGGATGAGTTCAGCCTGCAGATCTTCGCGCTCGAACCTCCGCTGCAGCCCGGTGAAAAGCGCCCGCTCACCTTCACGATGATCTTCAGCGCAGACCCGATCGTGCACGGTGCACGCAGGCAAGACGTGGTGGGCAACGGCACCTTCTTCAACAACTTCAACCTGCCCACCGTCGGCTATCTGGAAGACGCCGAGCTGTCCGAAGACGGCGATCGAAAGTCGTACGACCTGCCGCCGAAGGAGCGCGCCCTCGACCGCGACGATCCGAAGGGTCTCGAGCGCAATTACATCCGCGCCGACTCCGACTTCATCGGCTTTCGCACCACGGTGAGCACCTCGCCAGACCAGATCGCCGTCGCGCCCGGCACCTTGATGAAGGAGTGGACGGAGAACGGCCGCCGCTACTTCCGCTACGAGATGAACCAACCCATCTTGAACTTCTTCTCAGTGCTCTCGGCTCGCTACGTGGTGAAGGAGGACAAGTGGAATGACGTGAAGCTGCAGGTCTTCTACGAGGCCAAACACCCGTACAACATCGACCGCATGATGCAGGGCATGAAGGATGCGCTGGCGTACTGCTCCGAGAACTTCGGGCCGTATCAGCACCAGCAAGCCCGCATCCTCGAGTTCCCCCGCTACCAGACCTTCGCTCAGAGCTTCCCCAACACCATTCCGTACTCGGAAGGCCTGGGCTTCATCGCGCGCGTGCGGGAAGGCAACGCAGAGGATCTCGACTACCCGTACTACGTGACCGCGCACGAGATCGCGCATCAGTGGTGGGCTCACCAGGTGGTGGGCGGTCACGTGCAAGGCGCGACGGTCACCAGCGAATCGATGGCGCAGTACGCCGCGTTGATGGTGATGAAGAAGAAGTACGGCCCGGAGAAGATGCGCCGCTTCCTCAAGTTCGAGCTCGATCGATATTTGATCGGCCGAGCGATGGAGCGAAAGAAGGAGCTGCCTCTCTCGCGCGTGGAGAACCAGCAGTACATCCACTACCAGAAGGGCAGTCTGGTCATGTACTGGCTGCAGGATCTCGTCGGTGAAGAGGTCATCAACCGCGGCCTCAAGAAGTACGTCGAGGCCGTGAAGTTCAAGGGCCCGCCGTATACGAACAGCACGCAGCTCATCTCGTTCTTGCGCGCTGAGATTCCCAAGGAGCATCACGGCGTGCTCGAGGATCTCTTCGAGACCATCACCATCTATGACAACCGCGCGGTGTCAGCGTCGATGAAGCAGAACGCGGCGGGTGCGTGGGATGTCACCGTGAAGGTCAAGGCGGTGAAGTACCGCAGTGATGACAAGGGCGATCAGACTGAGCTCGAGTTCAATGACGTGATGGAGCTCGGCGCGATTGATGGCGACGGGAATGCGCTGTTTCTCGAGAAGAAGCGCGTGGCAAAGGGTGAGTCTGAGTTTTCGTTCAGCGTGCCGACCAGGCCCGCTCGGGTGGGGATTGATCCTCTGAACAAGCTGATCGATCGCACGAGCGACGACAATACGACGGCGCCTGGCGTTGATTAGGTGAAGACCCCCTCACCCGGTCCCTTCCCCCGGGGGGGGGGCGCGAAATGTTACCGGCTGGAAATGCCTCCGACAGAGGTCGAAGGTCTGGGCCATCCGAGTAGGCTGGGCTGCCTGTGCGACGCGCGCTCGTTCTGTCTGACATGCATCTGGGCACCGGTCACCGCCGCGGCCGGGTGAACATCTACGACGACTTCAAGGAAGACGAACGGCTCGCCCAACTGCTCGAGAAGTACGAGGGCTCGCACCTGGTGCTCAACGGCGACATCTTCGATCTGCTGAAGGTGCCCGTGATGGGGCAGTTCCCCGACGAGATCTCTGAGCGCCTGGCGGGCATCAAGCTCTACAAGTGCCTCAAGGGTCACCCGCGCGTGGTCGAAGCGCTCACCCGCTTCTTGAAGAACGAAGAGAGCCAGCTCACCTACCTGCCCGGCAACCACGACATGGAGATGCTCTTCGCCGGCCCGCAGGCGCTCTTCACGAAGTTCGTCACCGGGCAGGAAAGCCACCCGCGCGTTCGTTTCATCACCGACCAGGCGCTCTTCGAGCTCGACGGCGTGCAGTTTCACCATGGGCATCAGTTCGAGGCGATGCACGCGTTCGACTGGGGTCAGCTCACGCTGCGCCGCGCGAACAAAGACCCGGTGCTCAACCTGCCCTGGGGCAGCCTCTTCATTCTGCGCGTGCTCAACCCGCTCATCCGCGAGCGGCCGTGGGTCGACAAGGTGCACCCGTTCTGGCCCATGCTCGCAGGCGGCATGATCGTCGACACCCGCTTCACCTCGCGCATCATCGCCGACACCGCGAAGGCGCTGGTGAAGGCCCGCTTCAACCCCGTCTGGTGGAAGAAGCGGCCCTTCGTGAAGCTCACCCAGTTTCTGGGCAACGACATCGCCTTCTTCGAGAAGCTCGATCGCTACGCGCAGCGGATCTTCAAGCAGTCGAGTCACGTGAAGGCCGTGTTCATGGGCCACACGCACGTGCCGATGCTCCGCACCTGGCGGGTCGCCGGCAGCATGCGCACCTACGTGAACACCGGCACCTGGATGCCCATGGTCGACTTAGGGCTCGGCCGGCTGGGGCAGCACCTCGAGATCCACTACGGGCTGGTCGAGTGGCACGAAGACGGTCCGCGCGCGGCGTTGCACCGCTGGCATGGCACCAAGCCCGAGAGCGAAGAAGTCATCGCCTGAAACTCTCGCCCTCGTGGCTGGTCGGCACGCTGACGGGGCCGTCCATCGACCTTCGGGTTCGCCGTGCAGGGCAGGATCTCACGCTGACGATGAGGTGACCCCAGTCTCAGTGAAAGCGCTCTTCAACCTGATGGCGCGCAGCCAGCACGCTGACCAGGGAACCCGGGCCCACGCGATAGAGGAGCAAGTAACCCGAAGTCCCAAACGGAACGAGAAGCTCACGAAGCCCTCGGTCATCCTGGTCTCGAGCCTGAGGGCCGAGCAGAGGCAGACGCTTCAAGACCTCGACCGCGTCGCGTATCGCCCGCTCTGCATCCCCTGCGCGGTCCGGGGATTTCTCAACGAGGTGCTCGGTCAAGCGGTCGAGATCTTCGCGCGCGGTCCGGGCGAAGAGCACCCGGTACCGCTTCACGCCTTGGCCTTCTTGCGACCACGCGCCGCTGCCTTCCGCACTGAAGTGAAGACCTCATCCGCGGTCAGCCAATCGCCTTCTTTCTCAGCCGCAAGACCGCGCGCGACAAACTCACGCTGTGCGGATCGCTCGTCGGCATGCCGGCTGACGGCTTCCTCGATGAAGCTGGAGACGGTCTCCCCTTGCTGCAGCAGCGACTCAACTCGCTTGCGCAGTGCCGGAGCGACCCTGGTGGCAGGAAGCAGAGCGGTCTTCATGTCGTGCACTACAACCGTAGTGCACGACACCCGTCAACTAGCGGATCGACGCCTCATAGATTTCCTTCACGAGCTTGGGATCGACGAACGGGTTGCGCTCGTTGCGGCCGGTGAAGGCCGACTCGGTCTGCGGGCGCCAGAGGAAGTCAGGGCTCGCGCTCGAGGTGTCCCAACCGCCGTTGATGAACTTGCCGGCCTTCTCTTCCATCCAGTACCGGTAGGTCTCGGTGCCACCGCCACCTCCGAGCGAAACCTTGCGCTCGACCCAGACGATTTTTCCATCGCCCGCAGGGCCGTTGTGGCCGTTCTTGAGCAGCTCGTCGTTGGCCCAGCTGGGCTTGAGGCCATTCTTGTAGAGCGTGTCGTCGGCTTTGTAGAAGTTGTAGTTCCACACGTGATCGGCCGAGTCTTTGTCCATCACGGCGGGGCGGCCCGACTTGAGCCACGCGCTGATCGTCTCGTGCATCAGGACCGGGTCATCGCGCTTGTCTTCGCGAGCGACGTGGCTGAGCTCCGCCTTCTTGAAGGTCTTCTCGGTGCCGTCCATCAACTTCACCTTCACTTCGTCGGGCAGGTTGGTGCTGTTGATCTGCCAGTCCTGCTGACGGCGCGTGGTGTTGTCGAACTTCACGTCTGAGATGATGGTGCCCTTGACCTGCTGACCGTTCTTGAGCGTCACCATGTCGGGGTTCGCGTCGTAGCGGTTGCCTACGAAGTCCGAGCCGCCACCCTGGCTGTCGGCGAGCACCGTGAGCAGGCCCTTGATGTCCTGGGTGGTGAAGGTCACGCCGTTCAGGGTGACGTCCTTCCTGGGCTCCTCGAACAGAATGCCGGCGCGGGCCACCTTGTCGCAGCTGCCCCACCAGCCGACGTTCATTTGGCTCTCAGTCTTGCCGTCCTTGCCGAACTGGCCGTTGCGATCGATGAAGTCCCACTTCACGTCGGCATCGATCTTCCCGTTGTTGTTGAAGTCGACGCCCGTGGTGCGCTCGGCGTCGGTCTCCGAGAGGCTCGACTCGGGGATGTAGTGGCCGGCCTCTTTGCCCACCAACCAGTTGAGGTTCGGCTTGAGCTCGAAGTTGCGCGCACCTTCAGCCTGGCCGCGCGCCTTGAGCAGCGAGTCGACCTTCGAGAGCGTGCCCTCTTGGGCCCAGAGGTGGGTCTGCGGGTTGCCGACTTCATTTCCACTGCCCGCCATGGGCCAGTACGTCGTCGTCCACGGCTGACGCTTCGCTTCGAGGGTCACCTTCTCCGGCTGATTGGTCGGCGCGGGGGGCGGGGGGACGATCGCGGCGCCGCCGATCAAGCGGGTGAACTCGGTCTTCGCGGCGGCGGTGAACTTCGAGCCGTGCGTGTTGAGGATCGCCTGAAGCTCGGCCTTCTCAGCGGCGTCGATGCTGCCGCCGTCCTGCGCCGACTTCACGATGGTGCGGATCTCGTCGCGGGTGACGCGCTTGTTGGTGAGCGCCGTCGTCAGAGCACTGCGAATCGAATCAATCGACATGAAGGAGAGCCTCAGGAATTGGGTGAAGAATCTGCCTACATTGTCTGACAGAGCCGGCAGAAGTTTCGCACAGAAACGGGTCGATCGCCGTAACCCCATGGCATTTCAGTTAAAAGAGCCTTGAAAAACATGTCGCCCCCGCCTCCACGCCGCCCCCCGAACAGGAAAGTGAAGGCGCCCACGGTCGCCTCCGCCGAGATGATTCGGTCGCGGCAAAAGGGGGCGCTCCTGGGTCTGGCGGTCGGTGAAGCGATGGGCATTTGCAACGAGATGCGCAACCTGCCGGCCGCGCAGTTTCCAGAGCTCAATGAAGGGCCGCTCCAGGAGCCGCGGGGTGGTGGAAGGCTCGAGCTGCTGCCGGGCCAGGTGACCTGGGGTTCCGAGTTGGCGCAGGTGCTCTCGGGCACCCTGCGCAACCTGCGGCGCTACGACGTGTTCGAGACGGGCAAGGCGTACGCGCGCTGGCTCGCGCACGCGATCGACGTGCCCGACGCGATCAAGGCGGCGCTCGAGGCGATCCTCGATGGCCGTTCACCCGAGTACTCCGGCCGCAAGGTGTGGCTCGAGGGGTACCAGAAGGTGCGCGACAACGCCCCGCTCGCCCGCACCGTGCCGATCGGCGTGTTCTTTCACTCGAAGCGCGAGGAGCGCATCGCCGCCTCATTCGACGACACCGCGGTGACGCACTTCGACCCGCTGTGCCAACTGGCGTGCGCGACCTTCAACGGCATCATCGCCGCGGCCATCTGCACGCCGGAAGAACGCCTCGACCCGGCGGCGTTGCTCAAGGTGGCTGAAGCCGAGCTCTCGCTGGCGGCGGCGACCCTGGGCCGCAAAGAATCAGACTGGGTCTCGCAGACGAAAGACGCCGCAGACTGGCTGCGGGAAGATCTGCTTCGGGCGCAAGACGATGATCCCGAGCTCTACGGGCCCGACCTGCACCTCTTCTTCCCGTGGCCCACGTCGATCCGGGTGACGTACCGGCTCGCCTTCTGGGAGCTGTTTCACGCGCCTTCACTCGAAGCGGCGTTGATCGACGTCGCCAATCGGGGCGGCGACAGCGACACCAACGCGGCCGTCACCGGCGCCCTCTTCGGGGCCATCTTCGGTGAAGGCGCGGTGCCTGAGCTGTGGGCTGAGCGGGTGCTCGAGGTGCGAGGCGGCGCGCATCACCCGCGCAACCTCGTCACCCTGGCTGGCCTGGGCCCCGACGATCACGACTGAGAAATGAAGTCCCTTCTCCCTTTGGGTCAGGGTGAAGGCCGACACCTACTGAACATTGACCGCACCCGGAGTCGGAGCCGAACACACCCGAAAGTCCGTCGCGTTGGTGTTCGTGTCTGGCCCGATGCGGCAAATGCTGACGTTGGTGGTGTTGCTGTCGACGAGCCCCGTGGTCGAAGCCGCGCCTTCCTGCACCGAGACGGTGCCCGCGGGCGAAGCCCAGTTCGTACCGCCTTCATACGAGAGACTCTCGAGCACCAACGAGCTGGCCGTGTCGATCAGCGCGACGGCATCAGGCGGCCCGTTCTGAATTAGATCGATGGTGCCGGGAATCGTCACCTTCTTCACGGTGCCCGGCAGCGTCGCGAGCGTCGTCGCGTTCGCCGCCACCAGATACTCACCGGGCGCCAGCGATCCCGCCGCCGTGAGATCGATGGTCAGGTACGTCGGGCCCGGGTTGCTGCCCCCGTTGACCAGCACCACCGATCGGCCCACCAGGGTCTGGGCGGAAGCGGTCGGATTGTAGAGCTCGATGAACTCGGCATTGTCCGAGAGCGTCGGCCCGCCGTCGGGGTTTGCCGCCACGTTGTCGTAGTCGACCTCGTTGATCAAAATGCCGCTGGCAGGAGGTTGATACCCGGTGAACGTGGCCGTGCGCACCGAAGCGCTGATCGGCGTGCCGCGCACGTCAGCCACCGAGGTCGACGCGGTGAGCGTGTACGACGCGCCGCCGGTCTGGCTGCTGGTGGTGAGGTTCCACGTCGAAGCCGAGATCTGCGTCGCCAGCGTCACGCTCAGCCCACCGACGGTCATGCTCGAGGTGGTGACGGAGAATGGGTTCATCGGGCGGCTGAACGTGGCGCGCACCACCGTCGGGGAAGTCGCGGCGGCCGAGACGAGCTGAGGCGCGGGGCAGGTGCTGCCCACCAGCGCGCTCGAGGTGAACGCCGAAGGCTGCGCCTGCGCGTTGAGGCGCCACAACGGAGAAGCGGTCAGTTGAACGCTACAGCCGGCGCCCAGCCCTTCGGCTTGCGCCAGCGCGGCCGGCAAGCGCAGCTTCATCACGCCCGGGTCGACGGTGCCGGCAGTCGTGAGGCTGGCCGACACGTAGCCGTTGCCCGCGAAGGCCATTTCACCCACGAGGCTGCCGTTCATCGAGAGCAGCTCGGCCTCACGATCGTCGAGCGCGCTGACCTGAACGAAGTCGACGCTCGAGGCGTTCTGCGCGAGCCCCGAGACCGGATTGCCGCTGCTCTGCTTGACGAAGCCGCTCAGGCCCGTGGCCACGCGCAGGAAGGCGATCTTGCCGACGCTGGTGACGGTGAAGTCGACCAGGTCACCCGAGGCAACAGCCAGCGTGGACGCCTCGACGCTCACGAAGAGCGCGGGGCCCGTGTTGCCCGCCTGCACGATGAAGCCAGCGGGATCCGTCGAGGCGCCTGCGTCAGGCACGAGCGGCTTGACGAAGGTCACCAACGCGCCCTGCACCGGGAGCGAGACGCTGCCCGTGCCCAGATCGGCTGCTGCGCGCACCGCGGCGATCTGCGCGGCCGTGTTCGACGTCGAGCCACCACCACCGCCCGTCGCTCCACCACCCGCACCGCCGCCGATTGATCCACCACCTGCACCGCCGCCCGTCGCTCCACCACCAGAGCCTCCGCCCGTCACGCCACCACCTGCGCCACCGCCCGTCACTCCGCCACCTGTCGAACCACCGCCGGCTCCACCGCCGCTGCTCGAACCGCCGCCGAAACCGGAGCCGGTACAAAAGCCGCCGAGGCACACCTGATCGCCCACGCATGCCACGCACATCGACGCGCGCAAACCGCAGGCCTGGGCGCTCGGAACCGCGTTGCATTCGCCCTTCGCGTCACAGCAGCCCGCGCAGTTGCTGGGCAGACACCTGGGCTTCGCGGGGCCACAGCCCTCTCCGAGCAACAGCGCGCAGACGGCCAGCGCGAGCGACAGGCGAATGGACGACATGAAAGCTCCCTGGAAGATCAACGAACGACGAGAACGGGCTTCGAGCAGATGTGCACGAGCCGGTCGGTGATGCTGCCGAGCAGCATGCGCGCCACCGCGCCGTGGCCCTTGGCGCCGATCACCACGCCCCACACGCGAGACGCCGTGGCCAGATCCGAGATCGCCTCGGCCGGAGGTCCCGTGAGGATCACCGTGTCGGCCCCAACACCCAGCTCGGTGGCCAGCTTCTTCGCCGCCTCCAAAATCTCCGTGGCGACCTCGCGGTTTCCTTCTTCGACCTTCGCGATGGTCTCCCCGTAGACGTTGGGGCTCAGCAGAATCGGCGGCAACACGTTGACCAGCTCGAGTCGCGCCGGAAGAGACTTCGCAAGGATCGCGGCCTCACGCACACCCTTCAGGCTGTGGGCTGATCCGTCGACGGCCACCAGAATGCTCTGCATGGGCCGAAGGTACGCAACCGCTCAGCGCGAAACCAGCGTCACGGGGTCTCCTTGACGAATGACGCCGGGCCGCTCGACCCACGCCACCACGCCGCGCAACCGGTGCGCCGCTTTCACGAACTTGAAGGCGATCGACGCGTCGACCCCTGCGCCCCGAACGATGCCCTGCCCCGCCTTGCGGCACGGGTCATTTTCCCCGTCGACCACCAGCACCGCCCCCGAGCCGAACACCAGCCGGGTGCCGGGCGGGCAACGGGTCAGCTCAGGCGCATTTCGCAGCAGCAGGTTCGCGCCGAGCCACCGGTAATCCAGCGCAGGCAGGCCCAACGCAGCGGCGACCGTGACGAGCTCTTCCACGCTGACCAGCGAGAGCTGCCGGGCGTTGCGGATCTCAGTGCCCTTGGGCAGGTGCTTTTCCCGCACGCCTGCGCGCCGGGTGAGCCCCGCGTGACGATCGCCCTCGAGGCCCGCGAAGGACAGCACCGCCACCTCGAGCTCTCTGGTCACGAAGTCATTCGGGAGATCAGCGATGCCCAGCGCGTCGACTTCCATGGGGCCTCGACTATCACTCCTCTTTCAGCGCTGCCCGGCGGCATCGATTTCAGTGTAGAGGCGACGGATTATGGCGTCCTTCTCCATCATCAACGTCAGCAAGGGCTACGGCCCCAAGAAACTCTTCGAGGACGTGAACGTCTCGTTCTCCGCCGGCAAGCGGTACGGCCTGACCGGCCCCAACGGTGCGGGCAAGACCACCTTCATGAAGATCCTCGCAGGTGATGAGGATCAAGACACGGGCGACATCATTCGCCCCAAGAAGCTGGGCGTGCTGCGCCAGAACCACTTTCAGTACGAAGAGACCCGCGTCCTCGACGTGGTGATGATGGGCAACAAGGGGCTGTGGGCGGCGGTCAAAGAGAAGAACACGCTGCTCGAGAAGGCCGACCTCACCGAGGCCGACGGCAATCGCCTGGGCGATCTCGAGACGGTGATCGCCGAAGAAGATGGCTACGTCGCAGAGTCCGATGCCGCCGCCCTGCTGATGGGTCTGGGCATCGAAGAGGCCTTTCACGAAGGCCCGCTCAAGCAGCTCACCGGCGGCTACAAGCTGCGCACGCTGCTGGCTCAGGCGCTGTTCGGAAAGCCCGATGGTTTGCTGCTCGACGAGCCCACCAACCACCTCGATCTCGACTCGATCCGGTGGATGGAGGAGTTCCTCCACGAGTACGAAGGCGTGTTGATCACCATCTCGCACGACCGCCACTTCTTGAACTCGATCTGCACCAACATCGCAGACATCGATTACGAGACGATCATCACCTACACCGGTGGCTACGACGACATGGTGCGGCAGAAGTCGCAGCTGCGCGTGCGCGTCGAAGATGAGAACGCCGAGAAGCAGAAGAAGATCGCCCAGCTTCAGGACTTCGTGGCCCGCTTCGGCGCCGGCACGCGCGCCACCCAGGTGCAGAGCCGCAAGAACCAGCTCGAGAAGCTGAAGATGGAAGACTTGAAGCGGTCGAACATCGCGCGCCCGTTCATCAAGTTCGAGCAGAAGGCGCCCAGCGGCCGGCAGACGCTCACCATCAACGCGATCACCAAGTCGTGGGATGGCGAGGTGGTCATTCCTCCGTTCTCCACGCTCATCACCAAGGGCGAGAAGATCTGCGTCATCGGCAAGAACGGCATGGGCAAGTCGACCCTGCTGCGCATGATCGCCGGCGCCATTGCGCCTGACGGGGGCACCATCGAGTGGGGCCACAACGCGAACGTCGGCTACATGCCGCAGGATCACCACGGCCTCATCAAAAAGGGCACCTCGGTCTACGGCTTCCTGCGCGACCTCGACAGCAAGCTGGGCAACGAGGAGATCTCAGGCCTGCTCGGCCGCATGCTGTTCTCTGGTGAAGAGCGCATGAAGCCCACCGACACGCTGTCGGGTGGTGAGACGGTGCGCACGCTGTTGAGCATGTTGATGATGCGCAAAGACAACGTGCTCGTTCTCGATGAGCCCACCAACCACCTCGATCTCGAGTCGATCGCGGCGTTGTCGGAAGGCCTGCAGAAGTACGAGGGCACGGTCATCGTGGTCACGCACGACCAGGAGCTGATCTCGGAAGTGGCGACGCGCATCTGGGCGCCGCGCAAGGGCAAGCCGGTCATCGACTTCGTCGGCGGGCTTGATGACTTTCTGGTGAAGCACGCTGACGTGGCGGCCCACCGCCGCTGAACCCACCGGTCGTCCTGTGGCATCTCGACTGCGCTCGATGCGAACGGTGACCGTTCCTCCCGAGCGGAGTCGAGGGATTACCTCGCCTTCGGGCGGTAAGTGCCCCCTCGACTGGGCTCGGGGAGACCGGTGATGGAACACGATTCGTATTTCCGCGAACGGTGACCGAGCGCACGGCTGCTGTCGCACCTGAACCCACCCCGCGAAAACCCACCGAGCCGTTCGGTTCCTGAGGGTTGCCTTGCGTCGACACGCACCAGAGCGGACACTCCCGCCCTGCCCATGCGTTCACTGATTCTGCTCCTGACTGCAGGTGTCGCTGTTGGTGTGACCGGCTGCACGAAAGACAAGGTCGTCGCGGCGAACTGTCGCGCAGATGATGACTGTCAGGCGGGCTGGCTGTGTGAAAACTACGAGTGCGTGCCGCGCGAAGCCAAGGCGTGCGACATCGTGCTCGAGGGTAACCCCATCCTTCAGCCCTCGCCGCACACCGTCGACTTCGGCACGGTCGACGCGCAGGCGGCGCTGCTGCAGACCGTCACCCTGCACAACATCGGCAACTGCACGCTGACGCTCTTCGAAGCGACGCTGGCCGACACCGGCGTGGGCTTCACCTGCGACCTCTGCGACACGAACTTCCCCAAGGAAGTCTGGCCCGGCCGCAGCCTCGAGATTCAGCTCAGCTACACGCCGAGCGCGGTGCGCAACTCGGTCACCGAGCTGACGCTGTTGTCCGACGACAAGGAGTACCCCACCCTGCGCGTGCCCATCAAAGCCAACTACATCGGCACGCCGCAGTTGGTCGCCTCGCCCAGCCCCGTCGACTTCGGCTACACCGCGCAGGGTCGCCTCACCCGCCGCACCGTTCAGCTCTCGAACCAGGGCACGGGCAGCGCGCCGGTCACCATCAACAGCGTGGCGCTCTCCCCCGCCGACACGATGGACTTCGCGCTGGTGCCGCTCACCGGCCTGCCCCGCACGCTCGCGCCCGCGTCGATCGATCGCACCGCCGTGCAGACGCTCGAGGTCCGCTACACGCCGCGTACGCTGGCCGATCACACCGCCGATCTCGTGGTCACCACCAACAAGGGCACCTTCACCGTGCCGTTGAGCGGCACCTCTTCTTCAGCACCCGGAGTGACCGTCACGCCCGCGATGATTGACCTGGGTGACGTGACGCTCGGCACCAGCACCTTCCGCACCATCACGGTGGTCAACGGGGGCGGCGCGCCGCTGACCGTGCGCCCCACGTGGAGCGGCATGATGTTCACCACCGACTTCTCCACCAACCCGCAGATCGTGCCCGACGTGCGCCCCTCTCAGTACGTCGAGGTGCAGGTGCTCGTGACGGCGACGCGCGAAGGCGTGCTCCAGTCGATCCTGAATCTGGAGACCAACGATCCGCTCCGCCCCACCGTCAGCATTCCGGTGACCGCGCGCGGCGTACTCGGTGGCGGCGCCGAGGTGGTGAAGCTCGAGATGACCTTCGACAACGGGGCCGACAACGCCTTCGACAATGACGTGCGCAACGTCGACATGACCCTCGAGCACCCCTTCGGTTACGTCTGCAACAAGCAGACGCCCAACCCGATGAATTGGGGCAACCACGGCAACGCGTCGTGGCTGGCCTTCGCGCCGAAAGAAGAGCCTGAGCGCATCATCCTCGCGGACTCCCGGCAGGACGGAACGTACCGCGTGATGGTGAACTACCAGAACGACTGCGCCTCGTTGCCGACGGATCTGCTGGCCGGCATCCTGGGCATCTCGGTCGAGGTGCTGGTCGGCTATCTCTCGGGCGGCGCGATCCCCATTCCCGGTCAAAACATCGGCGATCTCATTCAGAGCATCTGTCTGGACAAGAGCAGCTCGGCGGTGACCGTGAAGGTGTTCGTCAACGGCAACCTGATCTCCGAGAAGAACGCCACCCTGGGCCGCAAGGGCGACAGCACCTACGTGCTCGACCTCGTGCGCCAGAACAGCATGTTTCGCGTTCCGTGAGGCCCTCGATGACCAACGCTCGAATTCTCATCGCTGCTGCCGTCATCTGCGCGTGTGGCCCCGCGAAGAACCCCAACCCGCCCGGGCCCATCGTGCCCGCCTTTCGCGGCCTGCTCGCCACCCCGCGTCAGCTCGCCTTCACCTGCGTGGTGCCCGGCTGCGACACCACGCTGACGGTCAAGGTCACCTCGAACGTGAACCGGCGCGTGGCCATCAAGCGCATCGTGCTCTCGAACCCGAACGCCGAGTACACCATCACCTCGGCCGAGCCGCCGCCCTTCATCCTCGGCGCCGCCAGCGACTTCACCATCGACGTGCGTTTTCGGGTCACCAGCGCGCCGAAGAGCGAGAACCTCGAGCTGCTCGTCACGTACACCGACGCCTCGGCTGAAGAGAGCGCCGATCGCATCGAAGCCGGCGAGCTCAAGGTGCCGTTGGTGAAGCGGCTCGTCGGTGAGCCGCTGCTGCAGGCCACACCGCAGACCCTCAACTTCGGCGTGGTGCCCGTCACCCAGCGCAAGGAGCTGCCCGTCACCGTGCGCAACGTGGGCTTCGGCAACATCGCCCTCGAGGTCGACCGGGCTGACTCTGGCGTTCCTTCGCTGCAGGTCAACCTGCCGGCGAACATCGCGCTGGTGCCCGACGCGGGTGTGGCGCTGCCCTTCGTGTTCAAGCCGGTGGAGGAGCAGTACCTCAAGGCCCAGGTCGAGCTGGCGTCGTCGACGCCCGGCGTCGATCCCGTGTACGTGACGGTGGAAGGCACCAGCTACGCCTGGCCTCGCGTCGCGCTCGAGCCTGAAGAGACCGCGCTCGAGTTCGGCGAAGTGCCCAAGAACTCGCGCCGCAGCGTGCGCGTGCAGTTGGCCAACGTGGGCGGCATGCCGCTCAACGTCACCTCGCTCTCGGCCACCGACCCGACCAACCGGGTCACGGTCAGCTTTCAGGGCGGTATGAACACGGCCCTCTTGCAGCCGCTGCAGCGCCTCAACATCGACGTCGAAGTGAACGGCTTGATGCCGGGGCTCATCGACGTGCCGCTGACCATCGTCTCGGATGATCCGGCCCGCGGCATGTTGATCATTCCCATTCGCGCGGTGATCACCGAGCCGAAACTTCAGGCCGCGCCGCTGACCATCGCCTGGGGCACCGTGCCGCAGGGCTGGGTGGTCAGTAAGCCCGTCGAGCTGCGCAACATCGGCTACGGCTCGCTCACCATCAAACGGCTCACCTTCGTCGGAGGCACCTCGAACCTGTTCACCTTCAGGAACCTGCCCGCGCTCCCCATGCGACTCGAGCGCAACGCCCGCGTGGCCTTCGAGGTCGAGTTCCGCGCCGAGACCAACGCGGAGCTGGCAGGCTCGATCTCGATCGAGACCGACGACCCGCAAGATCCGTTCTCAGAGATTCCGCTGACCGCGACGGGTGGCAGTTGCCTCGCGGGTTGCCCCATCACCAACGGCACGCCGGCCTGCACCATGGGCGCGTGCTCCATCGGCAACTGCAACACCGGCTGGCACGACACGGATCGTTCGGCGAGCAACGGCTGCGAGTGCCGCGAGATCGGCACCGACCCCGGCGGCTTCTGCAGCACGGGCGTCGACAAGGGCACGCTGGCAGACAACGGCTCGTCGGCGAACCACACCGGCATCATTCACTCCGCCAACGACGAGGATTGGATCCGCTTCTTCGGTGAGGATCGGGGACAGGTGTTTGGAGACGATTACGACGTACGCATCTCCCTGACCTCTGCCGATCCCAACATCAGCATGTGCATCAGCCGATACGCGACGTCCACGGGCACCCAGTGCGAAGGCGCCGGTAGCAGCGAACAGTGCGGCATCCGTACGTTCCGCAAAGACGGCTCATACGGCACCGAAGACGGCGCGATGTATTACATCAAGATCTACCGCAACCCGGCCAACGCAGCGACGTGCACGCCGTACACCGTGTACATGCAGAACGGCTGAGCCATGCGCGGTCTGGTCTTCGCAGTGATGTTGGCAGCGTCGGTCGCCTCCGCACGGAGTGGAGGCATCGAGGCGCAGAACTGCGGCGGCTGCCATGGCACCGGCGCGCAGCAGACGTCGATCACCCTGATGCCCGCGACGTTCAACCCCGGTGACACCATCACCGTGCGCGTCACCATTCGCGGCACGGGCGTGAGCGGCGGGCTGTTTCTGACTGCGAACGGCACGGGCACCTTCGCCACCATGTCGGGGCAGAACACGCGGCTGGTGAACGGGAACATCGTGCACTCGAGCCCGAAAACGGCAGCGAGTGGTGCGGTGACCTTCGACACCCGCTGGACTGCACCGGCCGGCATGGGCGGGGTCGATTTCGAAGTCGCCACCGTGCTCGCCAACGGCAACGGCGGCAGCAGCGGCGATCAAGCCAACGACGCGCGCGCGGCGCAGTCGTTCGGCTGCGCGGGCACCACGTACTTTCGCGACATCGATGGCGATGGCATCGGCTCGACCAGCTCAGGCACCACGCGCAACTGCTCTACGCCTTCGGGGTACTCGGCCACCGATGGTGACTGCGATGACTTCGACAACCGCAAGACGCCCGGCAAGGTCGAGAGCTGCAACGGGGTAGATGATGATTGTGATGGGTTGGTCGACGACGGGCTCACCTCGGTCACCACCTGGCCTGATGCCGATGGTGATGGGTTCGGGTGGGCGCTGGGTGCTCCGACTTCGGGGTGTGGTGGTGGTGGGCGGGCTCAGAATGATCGCGACTGCGATGACACCAACCGCAACATCAACCCCGGCATGATGGAGACCTGCAATCTCAAGGATGACGATTGCGACAGTCAGGTCGACGAAGGCGCGCGGGTGCGGTGTGGCGAGGGGTGGTGCGCGCGGTTGGGGCCGACGTGCAACGCGGCCGACTGCATGCCCGGGCCGCCGTTGATCGAGCGGTGCAATGCGCTCGACGATGATTGTGATGGCGTGGTGGATGACGGCGAGCTGTGCGGCGCCGGCGCGTCGTGTTCGATGGGAAGGTGTCTCGATGGGCCCGTTCAGCCTGTCGATGCAGGCTCCGTGAGCGCTGCCGACGCGGGAACTTCCGCTCCTCCTCGTGGGGAGCCGACCGGGTGTTCCAGCGTTCCTTCGTTTGGGTTGCTTGCTTTGGCGCTCACCCTGATCTTCTCCCGAAGAAAGGGCTGAAGTACGCCCTCGACTTCGCTCGCAGGGTTGATCGAAATAACGAACGGCCCCCGCTCATCCCAAAGCGGAATCGAGGGATTTCCTCTCCTTCGCACTGCAAGTGCCCCCTCGACTGGGCTCGGGGAGACCGGTGATGGAACCCGATTCCTATTTCCGCCAACCCTCTCGGGCTGAACGGATTTCGGCCCGTTCCGTTCGTGCTGAAAGGGTTGATCGAAATAAGGAGCGCCCACCGTTCATCCCGAGCGGAGTCGAGGGATTACCTCGCCTTCGGGCGGTAAGTGCCCCCTCGACTGGGCTCGGGGAGACCGGTGATGGAACCCGATTCCTATTTCCGCAAACCCTCTCGGGATGACCGGTTGGTTGTTCCTTCGGTCGAAGCCGGTCCAGCGGAACGCTGGGCGTGCGCATCTGGAGCGGAAGATGCGCCGAGGCGAAGCGACCCAGACAAGAGGGTCGGGGTGAGGGGCCATCGAGCCACCCACCTCCAGACGCTTCAGCGCTTCTTAGGCTCCATGCGGCCCGAGCGCGCGGGACGAGCACCGCCGCCGAAACGCGAGGGCTTGTCGCTGTCGCCGCCGAACTTCGGCTTGCCGTAGGCAGGCTTGTCACCAAACTTGGGCTTGTCGCCGTAGGCAGGCTTGTCGCCAAACTTGGGCTTGTCGCCAAACTTGGGCTTGTCGCCGAACTTGGGCTTGTCGCCGAACTTGGGCTTGTCGCCGAACTTGGGCTTGTCGCCGAACTTGGGCTTGTCACCGAACTTGGGCTTGTCACCGTAGGCAGGCTTGTCGCCGTAGGCAGGCTTGTCACCGAACTTGGGCTTGTCACCGAACTTGGGCTTGTCGCCGTAGGCGGGCTTGTCACCGAACTTCGGCTTGTCACCGAACTTCGGCTTGTCACCACCACCGAAGCGCGGCTTCTCGCCACCGAACCGCGGCGCGGCCTCTGCCACCGGAGCGGCCTCGACCGGAGCTGCAACCTCTTCCTTCTTCGCGCGAGGCGTCGAGACCCGGGGGGCGCGAGGAGCCGAACGCGGCGCCTCGATCGGCTCGGCCTCTTCTTGCTTCGCCGGTTCTGCACGGCGAGGAGTCGACGCACGAGGCGCACGGGAAGGAGCAGCCGGCGCAGCATCAGCAACCGGACGAGCAGCACCTTCCAACTCCACGCGAACCTTGCGACCGCGGACCTTGGTCGCGTGCATCGCCTGAATCACACGTTCGACGGCCTCAGTCGGCACTTCCACGCGAGAGGTGTACTCGTCGACGCGGATGCCTGAGATCTGCTTCGAAGGCAGGTTCGCCTCGTTCGCGATGGCGCCGACGAGATCCTGCGGGCGAACGCCGGCGTGAGAACCCAGGCTGAGCGTCAGCGCGGTCATGCCCACGCGAGGACCCGACGGGCGCTCACCACGATCAGGACGTTCACTGCGCTCAGGACGATCGCTGCGCTCAGAACGCTCACTGCGTTCCGGGCGATCGGTGCGCTCCGGGCGCGAGCCGGGGCCGGTCATGCGATCCGAACGAGCAGGCCCGCGATCCGCGCTGCTCTTGAAGTCCACCGCGTCGCTCTCATGCGGCGGGAAGAGCTGCGCCTGCAGCAACGACATCGCCGCGGCCGCCACGGCCTCCATGGTCGAGCCCTCCGCCGCGCGGTTGGCGAGGATCATGAAGTCGGCCGAAGCGGGCTCCGACATCGCAGCGATCACCTTGGCGGCCAGGTTCTCCGAGCGCTTGCCATCCAACTGCGCGCGCGTGGGCACCTGCAGCATGGTCATCTTCCGCTTGATCTGCCGCTCTACGTTGCCGAGCAGCCGCATCTCACGGGGATCGAGGAACGAGAGCGCCACACCGTCTTTACCCGCGCGGCCCGTGCGGCCGATGCGGTGCACGTAGACCTCGGGCGAGGTGGGCAGATCGAAGTTGATCACGTGGCTCAACGAGTCGACGTGGAGACCACGCGCGGCGACGTCGGTCGCGACCAGCACGCGCACGGCGCCTTCCTTGAAGCGCTTGAGCACGCCGTCGCGCTGCTCCTGGGTCAGCCCGCCGTGCAGGGCCGCGGGCGAATACCCCGAGCGCATCAGCACGTGCGAGAGCTCTTCGACCTCGTTGCGGGTGCGGCAGAAGATGATCGCGCTCTGCGGGCTCTCCCACTCGAGCACGCGCATCAGCGCCGCTTCCTTGAGCTTGCGCTGCACCACGTACGCCGCCTGGCGGATGTTGGGCAGCGTGCCCGCATCGGAGGAGCGCGCCTGAATGCTCACCCGCACCGGATCCTTCAGGTGCTTCTCGGCGATCTTCGAGATGCGCGAAGGCAGCGTGGCCGAGAACAGCGCGGTCTGGCGCGCGGCCGGCAGCTCGTTCAAGATCGACTTGAGGTCGTCCTCGAAGCCCATGTCGAGCATCTCGTCGGCTTCGTCGAGCACCACGAACTTCACCTTCGAGAGCTGCAACGTCTTGCGCGCGATGTGATCGAGCGCGCGCCCCGGAGTAGCCACCACCACGTCGACGCCGCGCTTGAGCGGTCGCACCTGGTTGAAGATCTCCTGGCCGCCGTAGACGGCCAGCGCGGTGATGCCGATGCTCGCGCCGTACTTCTGCACTGCCTCGGCGACCTGCATGGCGAGCTCACGCGTCGGCACCAGCACCAGCGCCTGGGCCTCGAACGGGCGGCGATCTTTGGGGTCGAGCAACTGCATCATCGGCAACGCGAAGGCAGCCGTCTTGCCGGTGCCCGTCGCGGCCTGACCGAGCACGTCTCGCCCGGCGATCAGTGCGGGAATGGTCTCGCGCTGAATCGGCGTAGGCTCCTCGTAGCCGAGGCCCTTGAGGGCGGTGATCACTTCGGCGCGGAGCCCGAAGGACTCGAAGGTGACGACAGGGGCAGCGGGGTTCTCCATACAGAACCCCGTACGCGACTTGCGCCCCCTGGGAAAGTTCTCCCTGCCCGTCGGCTGCCACCGGGCCCCCGCCCGAAAGGCGACAAGTCAGTGCTGGGGCCACACCAGACGGCCCGACATCAGCTGCACCAGCTCGGCGATCGTGCTGCTGAACGGGTCCGCCAGCCGACCCAGCTCAGGGCCCACCTTGAGCAACGTTCGCCTCGACTTTTGCCCCGCGCACCCCCCAGAGGCGAACACGTCAGCGCACGCCAGGTAGACCGCCGGCGCCCCCCGTTCGCCGCGGCTCTCGAGCACGTCTCCCATTACGAGGATGGCATCGCCCACCGGTTCGCCGAGCCGGGCAATGGGGTCACCGGGGAGATGCACATCGACCCGGTCAGGTGACTCGCCACCGAGCGCGGCACTTTCAGATCGGTCTTGGGGCCGTGCACGGCGAGCGCGCGCAGAATGATCGGCACATCGGTCGCGGGCACCACGGGGTCGCTCTGATGAAAGAGCTCACCCCAGGGGACTTGCTCGAGTCGGCTCGCCATTCAGCCGATACGTTCGAGCACGAGCGGCCGTTTCGCAGGCGCCGTGGTGCCGAGGCTGTACGCAGCGATCACCCGCTCGGTGACCTCCTTGACGCGCGCCTCGTCATTGACGTGCATGGTGATCAACGCCTCGCCCGCCTTCACCGAATCGCCGACTTTCTTCTCGAGCATGAACCCGACCGCGGGATCGATGACGTCGCTCGACTTCGCGCGCCCTGCCCCCAGCAACATCGCCGCGAGCCCGATCGCCTCTGAAGCGATCGCAGTCACCACGCCGTCTTTCGGCGCCTTGACGATGACCTGCGAGCGCGCGCGAGGCAGCTTCGACAAGTCCCGAATCGCATCTGGATCGCCGCCCTGCGCCGAGACGATCTCGCAGAACTTCTTTTCCGCGGCGCCCGAGTCCATCGCCTCGAACAGCAACTTCCGCGCGCCTGCGTCGTCCTTCGCCTTGCCGCCGAGCACCAGCATCTCCGAGGTGAGCGCGAGCGTGATCTCCGTGTAGTCCGCCGGGGCCTTCCGCCGCAGCATCTCGACCGCCTCGATCACCTCGAGCGAATTGCCCACCGCGCGCCCGAGCGGCTGATCCATATCCGTCAGCAGCGCGACGACCTTTTTCCCCATCTCGCCGCCGATGCCGATCATCGTGGTCGCGAGCGTGCGCGCGTCTTCGATGGTCTTCATGAACGCCCCGCTGCCCACCTTCACGTCGAGAACCAACGCGTCGATGCCCTCAGCCAACTTCTTCGACATGATCGACGACGCGATCAACGGAATGCAGTCGACGGTCGCGGTCACGTCGCGCAGCGCGTAGAGCTTCTTGTCTGCCGGAGCGAGCGTCGCGGTCTGCCCGATGAGACAACACCCCACGTCCTTCACCAGCCGCCGGTAGTCCGCGACCGACAGGTTCACCTTGAACCCGGGGATGGACTCGAGCTTGTCGAGCGTTCCGCCGGTGTGACCCAGCCCACGGCCGGAAATCATCGGCACCGGCACTCCACACGCAGCAGCCAGCGGTGCGAGTGAGAGCGAGACCTTGTCACCCACGCCGCCAGTCGAGTGTTTGTCGACCTTGATGCCTTTGGTCTCCGAGAGGTCCAACACCTCGCCGCTCTCGAGCATCGCGCGCGTCCACGCCCCGAGTTCCACCGCGTTGAGACCGCGAAAGAACACGGCCATGCACATCGCGCTCATCTGGTAGTCGGTGACCTCGCCCTTCGTGTAGGCGTCGAGGAATGCGCGAATGTGAGCGGAGTCGAGGACTTTGCCGTCGCGCTTGGCCTTGATGAGTTCGTAAGGAGACATGGGCCGGCAAGCTACGCGCCACCGATTGAGCCGGCTACTTCTTGAGGGTGTAGATTACGGCCATGCGCGCGATGACCGTTCAGCAGTTCCTCGCACAGGACGAGCGCGTCGAGCTCATCCGCGGAATCGCCGTCGAGAAGGTGACCAGCGCTGAACACTCATCGGCCCAGGGGGGCATCGGTCGCCGACTGGGGGCCAAGTTCAACCGCAAACCCGGGGGCCGATGGCCCGGAGGCTGGTGGTTCTTCGTCGAGCTCGACGTACAGCTCGGCAGCGAAATCTTCCGGCCCGACGTCTGCGGCTTTCGACGCGAACGGTTGAAAGAGAAGCCCAGCGGAAGGCCTGTCCTGACGCGGCCCGACTGGGTCTGCGAGATCCTCTCGCCGAGCAACGCCAAGACCGACCGCGTGGAGAAGCTGCAGACCTACTTCGCCTCAGGCGTCCCGCACTACTGGTTGGTGGATCCCCTCGAAGGCAGTCTGGAGATCTTCCGCCGCACTGACCTCGCCTACGCCCTCGTGCAGAGCGCCCACCGAGGCCAGCGCCTCAAGCCCGAGCCCTTCGACGCACTGGCGTTCTCCGTCGATGAGCTGCTGGGCGACGACGCGGAGGACGACGACGACGCCTGACCCGAGCCACATCTTGAGGCATGGTGCGCCCCCATGACGCTCCGCCTGCTGCTCGTCGCCGCGCTCGCGCTGTCCGCTTGCAAGAAAGACACGACCGCCCCCGAAGCGCCCAGGCCGCCCAGAGGCCTGACCGTGGGCCTGGTCACCGACATCGGAGGCCGGGGAGATCAGTCCTTCAACGACTCGGCGTTGCGTGGGCTCGAGGCGTGGGCGGCCAATCAAAAGTCCGTCGACGGAAAGTACGCGGCGCTGCCTGAAGCAGAGCGCAGGGCGAGCCTGCCTGCCGAACTTCAGGCCCGCATCACCCCGCTCGGCATCAAGCCCATCGTGGTGCAGTCGAAGGCGCAAGAGGACTACCAGCCCAACCTGCAACTGCTCGTCGATCAGGGCGCAGACCTCACCGTGGGCACCGGCTTCATGCTGGAGAACGCAGTCGAGACCGTGGCCAAACAGAACCCGGGCTCGAAGTTCCTGCTCATCGACTCACCCGTGCTCGACGCGAAGGGCAACCCGCTCGCGCTGCCCAACGTGCGCACCGTGGTGTTCAAAGAAGAAGAAGGCAGCTTCCTCGTCGGCGCGCTCGCGGGCCTCGTGGCGAAGGAGAAGGTCGGCTTCGTGGGCGGCATGGAGATCCCGCTCATCAAGAAGTTCGAGGCGGGCTTTCGCGCAGGCGTGAAGACCACCAACCCGAAGGCGACGGTGCTGGTGCAGTACACCGGCACCTTCGACAACGTGGGCGCCGGCAAGCAGGCCGCGCTGGATCTGATCAGCAAAGGCTGTGAAGTGATCTTCCAAGCCGCGGGCAGTGACGGAAGCGGGGCCATTCAGGCCATCAAAGAAGCGCGCGCCGCCGGCAAGAGCGTGTACGCGATCGGCGTCGACTCTGATCAATCACACCTCGCTCCCGAAGCGATGCTCACCTCGATGATCAAACGTGTCGACCTCGCGGTGTGGCAGGCGGCCAGCGACTTGAAAGACGGCAAGTACACCGCGGGTGATCAGGTGATGGGGCTCAAGGAAGGAGGCGTCAGCTACGCCCCGGTGCGCCTCGAGTTGCCTGGAAAAGAAGAGCTGCTCTCGAAGGTCGAAGCGCTGCGCACGAAGATCGTCGCCGGTGAGATCAAGGTGCCTTCGAACCCCACCGACCTCGCCGCCTTCAAGTGAGTCCCACTTTCCCAACGAGGAGTGTCGAAGCGTCATGAAAGTCCTGAAGCAATCCGTCGCTGAAGCACGGGCGCGAGTCGCCGCTGAAGACAGTCTGCACCGCCGGGTTCGTCTCGCCGTGCGCGCGCTGTGGGACGCGAGCGTGTTTCTGGAGGCCTCGTCTTCGCCCCTGCCCGAGCCCTCCGCCATCGCCGCGCTCCGGCGGGAAGCGGTGAGGTTGGCGACGCAGGCCCTCCCTTCGACCGCGCTCGCCGACACCGGCGAAGGCCGGCTCTGGCTGAATCAGCTGATGGATCGCGGGCTCGACGAAGTGCCGCCCGGTGAAGTGGCGCCGTTTCTGTCGGTGGCGCGTGAAGCGCACCGGCGCGCGCTGGAGACCCTCGAGGCCGATGTTCGAGAAGAACAGTCGCTCACCCGGCGGCGGCAGCTCGCGCTCGGTTCGTTCGTGTTCGCCATCTGCATCTTCGCCTCGGTGACCGGCCGCCTGATGCTGCTGCACAACCAGCCCGTCGACCTGGCCGCGGGCAAACCCTTCACGCTGTCTTCCAAGTGGGCCGACTGCCACCCCGACAAGAACGAGTGCGGCGGCTTTCCCACGCGCATCGCCTTCCACACGCAGGCGGAGCCGTCGCCCTGGTTTCAAATCGACCTGGGTGAGCCCACCACGTTCAGCAGCGCCACCATCGTCAATCGCCAGGACATGGCGATGCCTCTGGCGGTGCCCCTGGTGGTCGAGGTCAGTGACGACGGCAAGGCGTTCCGCGAGGTCGCGCGCCGCGACGACGTGTTCAGCACCTGGCTGGCCACCTTTCCGCCTCAGACCGCGCGGTACTTCCGCCTCAAGGTGGCACGGCTTTCGACGCTGCATCTCGAGGCGGTACAGGTGCACCCGTGAACATGCGGCGTCACGTGGTCGGGGTCATCTGTCTGCTCGTGCTCGCCTTCGCAGGTTACCGGGTGGCGACGTTTGCGCTCCCGATGGACAAGGTGTTCTTCGACAAGTGGAGCACGGGCCTGGGGCCTCGCTTGTGGTTCACCTGGTGGATGCTCGCCACCTACGTGCTGGCCGCGCTCTCGTTCGGGCAGCTGGTGGTGCGAAGGGTGTCTCGCGCGCCGCGTGATGGCGCGTGGGCGTTGGCCTTCAGCTCGGGCACCATCGTCTTTGCCGCGGCCATCGGTCTGTTCGGGTGGCTGGGCTGGTTGGAATACCCCTTTTTCTGGTTGCTCCCCCTGAGCATGACGCTGGTGGGGTTGCCGTCACTGCGTGATGCCGTGGTGGAGAGCCGCGCGCGCTGGCAGCAGCAACCCGCGTTCTCGGCGGTCGAGGTGTTGGCGCTCTTGTTCGGAGGCATGTGTCTGGGGCTGTTGCTGCTGCAGGTGATCGCGCCCGACAACGTGAACTTCGACTCCATGTGGTACCACCTGCGCGCCGCCGAACGGAACGCGCTGGCCCGGGCGATGCTCCCCACGCCCGAAGGGGACATGCTGCTGTCGCTCCCTTCAGCCACCAGCTGGCTCTACACGTGGGCCTTCTTGGCGCCGGGTGTGGCAATCGAAGACCGGGTCGTTCTCGCGCTGCATCTCGAGTTCGCCGTGTACGTGGGCACGATCGCCTGTCTCCCGGCGCTCGTGCGCGCGCTGGTGCCTTCTCAGCAGCGGCGCGCCACCCGAGTGGCGTGGGTGGCGCTCTTCTTTTTTCCCTCGGTCTTCGTCTACGACACCGGACTCATGGGCGGCGCCGATCACATCGTCGCGCTCTGGTCAGCGGCGTCGGTGCTCGCCTGGCTACAGGCCCGTGAACGCGATGATGCGGCCTCATGGGCCCTGGTCGGTCTGCAACTCGCTGGCTTGAGCGCGAAGTACTCGAGCCTGTATCTGCTGGTGCCGCTCATTCCGGTGATGCTGATCGACGCGCTGCTGCGCCGAAAGCGCGCGGGGAAGCCAACGTCGCCGTTCGTACTCAGCGGGTTGATGGTGGCTGCGGGTGTCGCGCTGCTCGTCACGGTGCCGTACTGGCTGCGCAACTGGGTCTGGTACCACAATCCGGTCTACCCGGCCGCGTCGTGGCTCTTCCCCAGCACGCCCTGGAACCCCGATGCCGCCGCCTATCAGGCGTACTACGCTCTCTCCAACGTCTTCACTGCGTCGATCAGCAGCCCTTCGTACCGAGTCGAGTCGACCCTGATGGCGCTGGTCGACTACCAGCGCAACTTCTACGGCTGGAAAGACATGATGGGTGATCAGCCGGTGATGGGCTCTGGCTATCTGCTCTCGCTGGCGGTGTTGCCCTTTCTTCCTGATCGTCGGCGTCTCTTGATCCTCGCGGTGCTGATCAACGTGGGCATCATCGTGTGGTTCAACACGCACCAGCACCACATGCGCTACCTCACCGTGCTCACGCCGCTGATGGCCGCGGGCATGGCTGCGACGGCGCTCTCCTTGTGGGATCTCGGGTTGCCTTCGCGCATTGCGGTGGTGGGCCTCACGGCGCTGCTGCTCTCGGCGTACGCCGACGTGCCGTTCCGGCAGACCCATCGCACCTGGCGGCACTCCTCACCGGTCGAGAACGGAGCCGACTTCATCGCCAAGCGCGGGCCCGGTGGCTCTCGGCTCAAGATGTGGGCGGAGATTGGGGCTGCACTTCCCCCCGCCGCCAAGCCGCTGGTGCATGGCGTGGAAACGCACCTGGGTCTTCCACGCCAGACAGTCACCGACTGTTCGGGTCTTCAGTTCGGGATCAACTACGGGCGCTGGGGTTCGGTGGCCGAGGTGTGGCGGCACCTGCGCCAGATGGGCGTCACGCACCTCATCTGGAGCGGTGACGTCGAGCAGGCCGACAGCATCAGCGGCGAAGCACTGCTGATGGCGCTCGCACGCTCGACCGTGCAGCAGCAGTTGGTGCACAATCTCCACCTGGGTGAACTTCCCGAAGCGGCACCGCCCCCGGAGCCAGGCACCCATATTCTTTACGTGGGTTGCACAGAGCACTGGCGAACGGGCATCTACTCGGTCGCAACCCTCGCTGAACCGCTGCCGCCTTCAAACTACGTGTGGCCTTCGCTCGAGCCGTACGAGCCGGTGACGCAGTTGGAGTGGCTTTCCAAAGCGAACGACGATCGCCTCGGCTGGGTGGCGATGGAAGAATCGTGCAAGCTGCCGCACCCTGCTGGCTACGTGAACATGGGCACGGCGTTGCAACCTTCCAAAGTACGCTACTTCGTGCGTCAGCGCTGAGCGAGCGTGGCCCGGCGCGACTGCGTGCAGAAGGTCACCGAGTCGATGGGCTGAACGCGCGGGCCCGAGACGCCCAGCGGGTGGAGCCAGCGCGGCGAGCTGCTCTCGAAGGTGCGCTCACCTGCCTGCACGGTGAAGGTGACGTCTTGCGGCAACTGCGTGGCAAAGCCCACCACGTCGGTCGCCAGCTCATCGGCGGTGGTCCACTCGGAGAAGCGTACGGTCTTGCCGCCGACTTCGAGCTCGAGCGGAAGCGCGCCGAGATTTTTCCCATCGACCCGGGCGCAGGTCTGCACCGTCACCTGGCGCGCGTTGGTTTCGACGGTGGAGGCCGGGAGTTGAGTGGCCGTGCCCGCAAGCGCAAGGACTGCAGCTCCGAAGATGAGATTCCGCATGGTGACGTCTCCCGGGCGCCGTAGAAAGCACGGGGCGGGCCACCGGGGCGGTCACGGAAGATCGAGCACTTGGGTGCAAGTTCGGCTGCGAATGGTGCGGCCGTGGGCCAGCGCTGGTGTGCACTGCAGTTCTCAGGTCGAGGTCTGATTTCCTCAGGTAGGGTCCTCGCGAGGTGATCGAGCTCCGACACATCACCAAACGTTTCGGCGGCGTTCCTGCGCTGGAAGACGTGTCGCTCGAAGTGCGGCCGGGTGAGCGCCTGGCCCTCATCGGCGAGAACGGCGCGGGCAAGTCTTCGCTGATGAACGTGCTGTACGGGCTGTATCAACCTGATGCCGGCGAGGTGTGTTTCGACGGGCAGGCGGTGAAGGTGAAGACCCCGGCAGAGGCGTTGGCGCGCGGCGTGGGCATGGTGCACCAGCACTTCACGCTCGTGCCGACGCTCACCGTGACTGAGAACGTGGTGCTCGGCCGCGAGCCGACCTCGTGGGGGCGCCTCGATCGCGCGCGCGCAGAGAAAGAAGTCGCAGCCACGTGCACGCGGTTCGGGTTTCAGCTCGATGTGCGCGCGGTGGTGCAGGAGCTGTCGGTGGGCAGCCAGCAGAAGGTGGAGATCATCAAGGCGCTCCATCGCGGTGTGAAGACGTTGATCCTCGATGAGCCGACCGCGGTGCTGACGCCGCAAGAAGCCGACGAGCTCTTCGCGGTCACCCGGCGCCTCAGTGAAGAAGGTCTGGCGGTGGTGTTGATCAGTCACAAGCTGCGCGAGGTTCTCACTTTCTCAACGCGAATCGCCGTGATGCGCCGAGGAAAGAAGGTCTCAGAAACCACGCCTGCCCAGACCACCCCAGAGCAGCTCGCAGGCCTGATGGTCGGCACCGAAGTCCCCTCGCGCCGCGAGCGGGGAGAGGGTCAGGGTGAGGGGCCCACACTGGTCACACTCGAAAAACTGAACGCCAAAGGCCTGCACGAGATCTCCCTGACAATCAGCGCAGGAGAAATCCTCGGCATCGCCGGGGTCGACGGCAATGGCCAACGCGAGCTGGCCGAAGTGCTCACGGGCCTGAGCAAGTGGCACAGCGGAACCTTCACGTACGCGGGCAAGACCCTCTCGGACTGGAACCCGCGCACCGCCCGAGAACGAGGCGTCTCGCACATTCCAGAAGACCGACTGCGCCGGGCGATCATCAGTGACCTGTCAGTCGAAGAGAACGTCTCCCTCGGCCGGCAAACCCGTGCCCCTTTCGCGAAGGGCCCGTTCATCGACTTCGCCAAACGCCGGGCGTGCACTGCTGCGTTGCTCGAGGCCAACGACGTTCGGCCGCGTGATCCGATGATCCGCGCGGGCGGGCTCTCGGGTGGCAATCAGCAGAAGCTGGTCGTCGGGCGTGAGCTCGATGCGGCTCCGAAGTTATTGGTGGTGGTGCAGCCGACGCGGGGGCTCGACATTGCTGCGGTCGCGGCGGTGCGTGAGCAGTTGCGGGCTCAGCGTGCGCGGGGCTGCGCGGTGTTGTTGGTCTCGCTCGACCTCGATGAGGTGATGGAGCTCTCGGACAGGATTGTTGTGTTGTGTGGCGGGCGGGTCAGTGGCGAGTTTGGGAGAGTTGAGTTTGACGAGCGGTTGATTGGCCGGCGGATGTTGGGGGTTGGATCGGCCCCTCACCCCGCTTCGCAGGGCGAGGGAGGCCATGGTGCGTAGGGCGCTCCCCAGTGTTCTTTCGGTGATCAGCGCGATCCTGATCTGCTTCATCGCGGCCGGCCTCACGCGCGACTTCGGCACGGCCGTCGATGCTTTCACGGCCATGTTGTGGGGCGCGTTCGGTGACTGGCCGAAGTTCTTCGAGACGGGCGCCTCCACCACCCTGCTCCGCCCGCTCGGGGAAGCAGCGACCAAAGCCGCCATCCTCACCTTCACCGGTCTCTCCGTCACCGTCGCCTTCCGCGTCGGCCTCTTCAACATCGGAGCGCAGGGCCAGCTGGTGGTCGGTGCGCTCGCAGCCGCCGTGGTGGGCGCGAAAGTCGAGCTGCCCGCGCTGCTTCATCTTCCCCTTTGCCTCCTCGCCGCCGCAGCAGCAGGAGCGTTCTACGCCCTCGGCCCCGCCCTGCTCAAACTCAAGCGCGGCGTGCACGAGGTGATCAGCACCATCATGCTCAACTGGGTCGCCGTCAGCCTGGTCGACAACTGGCTGGTCACCGGCCCGCTGCGCGCGACCACCAGTGGTGACAACTCGGCCTCTGGCACTGATCAGATTCACCCCACCGCCGAGCTCCCCAGGTTGCTCGGAGACCTCTCGCGCCTCAACGCAGGCATCGTGCTCGCGTTGATCGCCGCGGTGCTCACCTGGGTCTTCCTCACCCGCTTCACCCGCGGCTTCGAGTGGAAGGCCATCGGCCTCAGCCAGGACGCCGCGCGCGCTTCCGGCATCGACGTCGAACGCGGCTTCATCGAGGCGATGCTGCTCTCCGGAGCCTTCGCAGGTCTCGGCGGCGCAGTGCTCATCCTGGGCACCGAGCTCAAATACCCCGCCTCGCTCGGAGCACCGTGGGGCTTCGACGGCATCGCCATGTCACTCATCGGCCAGGGCCATCCGCTGGGCGTACTCGCCATCTCCACCCTCTTCGGAGGCCTTCGCGCCGGTGGCACCCGCATGCAGCTCTTCGGCGTGCACAAGAGCTTCCCTGAATTGATCCAGGGCCTCGCGCTGCTCTTCGTGGCCGCGCGCATGTTGTGGGACAAGTTGCTCGATCGCCTCTCACCCCGGAAGCCCGCGTGATCCTCGAGTTCCTCTCTTCCGCGCTCGAGGCCGCACCCGCGCTGGTGTTCGCCGCGATGGGCGCCACGCTGTCTGAACGTGCGGGCGTGGTGAACGTCGGCGTGGAAGGCATGATGCGCGCGGGCGCCTTCGCGGCGGCGGTGGCTTCGCTGGCGATGCCCACTCCACTCGGCGTGGTGGTCGGCATGTGCGCCGGCGCGGCGGTCGCGGCGATTCACGGGTTGCTGTGCATACGGTGGCGAAGTGATCAGGTCGTCTCGGGCATGGCGCTCAACCTGGTCATGTTCGCGCTGGGCACATTCCTGCTCGAGGCGCTCTTCAACTCGCCCTCGTCGACGCCTGCCATCACGCAGCTGCCGATGGTCTTCGGCCGCTCACCGCTCACGTGGCTCGCCCTCGTGCTGCCGTTCATCGTGCACTTCGCGATCTATCGAACTGCGTGGGGCCTGCGGCTGCGCGCGGTGGGTGAGAAGCCGCAAGCGGTCGCGGCGATGGGCGTGCGCGTGGCCCCGCTGCGTTTCGGTGCGGTGTTGATGTCGGGCGCGTTGGCGGGTCTGGGCGGGGCGGTGCTTTCGACTTCGACGCTCGACCGTTTCGAGCACCACATGCCCTCGGGCCTGGGCTTCATGGCGGTGGCCGCGATGGTGTTCGGCAGGTGGACTCCGCTGGGTGCTGCCGGGGCGGCGGCGTTCTTTGCGTTCGGCAACGCGCTGCGGGTGGGGCTCTCGTCTTCTGCTCCGGAGTTGCTGGAGGTGGTGCCCAAGGGCGTGCTGCTGGCCTTGCCGTATGCGCTCACCTTGCTGGTGCTCTCACTTCAAGGCGCGAAGAGCGTGGCTCCCGCGGCGCTGGGTCACCCGTACGATCCTGAGCTGCGCTAAAAGCCATATCAAAGCTTCCGTTGCGATCCTTTGATAGGGAGAGACCATGGGGGGCCTGTCGATGCGGGGGCTGCCGATGATGCGGGGACTGCCGATGCGGGGGCTCGCAGCTGGGCCCAGATCACCACCACCGGAGCGCCCGCCGCGCGCATCGGTTCGGCCATGGCGTACGACTCCGTGCGGCGGCGGGTGGTGCTCTTCGGAGGCCAAAACCTCGCAGGCACCCTGTTCTCCGACACCTGGGAATACAACCCGGCCACCTCGACCTGGACTGAGCTCATGGGGAGCGGCCCTTCGGAGCGCACCTTCGCGGGCATGGCCTTCGATTCCGTTCGCAACGTCATCGTGCTTTTCGGTGGCTCGGCCGCCAACCTTTTGTCCGACACCTGGGAGTGGAACGGCACCTGGACGCAGCGCCAGCCCGCCAACATGTCCATGGCGCGTAGCTTCTTTGGCTGCTGGTGGGACCCCAACCGCTCGCGCGTGGCGGTCTACGGGGGGTTTGGCACCGGCGGCTCGATCCTCTCCGACCTCTTTGAATGGGACGGCACCAGTTGGACCCCTCGCTCGCTCGCGGGGCTGGGGCGAGCAGTCCACTCCGTCGCCTACGATCTCTCGCGACGGCGCATGGTCTTCTTTGGTGGCCAAAACTCAAGCGGGGTCTTGAGCGGGGGCACCTGGGAGTTGGACACCTCCTGGATCCAGACCATGCCAACCAATCCACCGCCCCCGACCTACGGCGGGGCGATGGCCTACGACGGACGCTCGGGCACGGTGGTGCTGGTAGGAGGGTCCGACTCAGCAGCGCCGCTCGTTGGCGCGTGGAGCTACGACGGGACCGCTTGGACGATGATGCCCACCAATCCCGGGGTGCGCAGTCACGGTGCGATGGTGTTCGACTCCACCCGTCAGCGGCTGATCCACTTCGGCGGGTACAGCACGCCCAACAGCGTGGTGGCGGAAACCTGGGAATACTGAGCCGCAGAGGCGCCGTGGAAGGACGTGAAGGTTGACACTTAACCGGCCAATCCCTTGATTGAGACAGCGAAGAACCCCGCTGCGACAACGGTGCCGAAGGGGAAGCCCTGCACCTTCAAACGCCGGTACTGCGTTGGCCCCTTGGTGCCGACGGCGATGGGCGCTCGTTCAGGGTGATCGGCGATGACTTCCATGTGGTGGTCGATGGCGACGACGAACCGGGCGAAGATGCGCTCATCACGAGCCCTATAAAACACTACTGCCTCGGCCAGGTCGCGCTGGGCACCGGCGAGAACCTGAATGCGCTTCACCCCAGCAGCCGCGCTCGAACGACTTCCCAGGGCTCACCCCGGTCACCCGACGCGGTGGCCTCGTCCCCACGCCGAACGGCCTCGTCGGCCCACGCCTTCGCGATGTCTTCGGTGCTCTCGCCTGAAAGCTCATCGAGCAGCTCGGCGCGCTCCTCTGTCGTCAACGCCTTCGCCTGATCAATCAGTGCCTTCACGCGCTCCGTCATGACGAGCAGGGTAGCAGAGGCACGGAGGGCCGTGAATCGGGGTAAGAGAACAAGAGGTTCACCCCTCATATTCTGGGCCCATGGCCGACACGCCGCAGCAGCAGCTCGAGCTCCTCGTCGCATCGGCCTGAGCACGGGCGCGGTGCGGGCCGCGGACGACCTCGGCAAGCCAAGGTTTCAGTACGACGTCTGGCGGGAGACCTTCGAGTCGGCCAGCCTCATGGAGGCGCAGAGGCTCCCCGGCTGCATTCAGCTCGGTGAGGCCACCCAGCTATCCAGAGGATCACCAGCCAACCGACCCGTTGGCTTTCATCGAACCAGTCCATGACTACATGCGCGTCGACGGTGCAACGCCCGGGGGGCCTCTTACAAGTGCTCCTCACACACCCCAGAAGCACACGCCCCTTGAAAGGCTCCAAGGCCCATGCGAGCAAGTGCCCATGGCCACCAGCACTCCCCTCACCAGCAACAAGCACCTTCTCGGTTGGGTCGACGAGATGGTGACGATGTGCCAGCCCGATTCGGTCGTCTTTTGCGACGGCAGCGAGGAAGAGCGCAAGCGGCTCACCGAGTTCGCGGTCAGCAAGGGCATCTTGATCCCGCTCAACCAGGAGAAGCACCCTGGCAGCTACCTGCACCGCAGCAACCCGAACGACGTCGCGCGCGTCGAGCACCTCACCTTCATCTGCACGCCGAAGAAGGAAGACGCCGGCCCCACCAACCACTGGATGGCGCCCGACGCCGCGTACACGAAGCTGCGCGGCCTGTTCGAAGGTTCGATGAAGGGCCGCACGATGTACGTGATCCCCTACGTGATGGGGCCGCTGGGCAGCGAGCACTCCAAGATCGGCATCGAGGTCACCGACTCGGTCTACGTCGTCTTGAACATGCAGATCATGACCCGCATGGGCAAACCCGCGATCGAGATGCTCGGCGAAGGCGACAACTTCAACCGCGGCCTGCACTGCACCGGCGACGTGAACCCCGACCGCCGCTTCATCTGCCACTTCCCCCAGGACAACACGATCTGGTCCTTCGGCTCGGGCTACGGCGGCAACGCGCTGCTCGGCAAGAAGTGCCTCTCGCTGCGCATCGGCAGCTTCCTGGGCAAGTCCGAAGGCTGGCTGGCCGAGCACATGCTCATCCTGGGCGTGGAAGACCCCGACGGCACCAAGACCTACGTGGCCGCCGCGTTCCCCTCGGCGTGCGGCAAGACCAACTTCGCCATGATGATTCCCCCGCGCCGTTTCGCGGGCTGGCGCGTGTTCACGGTCGGCGACGACATCGCCTGGCTGCGCGTGGGTGACGACGGGCGTCTCTGGGCGGTCAACCCGGAAAACGGGTACTTCGGCGTCGCGCCGGGGACCAACATGAAGAGCAACCCCAACGCGATGAAGACCATCTCGAAGAACACCATCTTCACCAACGTCGCCGTGACGAAGGACGGAGAAGTCTGGTGGGAAGGGCTCGACGGCGAAGTGCCTGACGAGCTCACCGACTGGAAGGGCCAGCCCTGGAAGAAGGGCAGCACCGAGAAGGCTGCGCACCCGAACTCCCGCTTCACCGCGCCCGCCGCGAACAACCCGATTCTCTCGAGCCACGTGAACGATCCGCGGGGCGTGCCGATCAGCGCCATCATCTTCGGTGGCCGCCGCTCGACCACCATTCCCCTGGTGATGCAGAGCTTCAACTGGGCGCACGGCGTGTACCTGGGCTCGACGATGGCGTCAGAGACCACGGCCGCTGCGACCGGCGCGACCGGCGTGGTGCGCCGCGACCCGATGGCGATGCTGCCCTTCGCTGGCTACAACGTGGCCGACTACTTCCAGCACTGGCTCAACATGCAGAAGCGGGTGCCCTACCCGCCCAAGATCTTCATGGTGAACTGGTTCCGCAAGACGAAGGAAGGCAAGTTTCTCTGGCCCGGCTTCGGCGACAACATGCGCGTGCTCAAGTGGATCCTCGATCGCGCTCACGGCAAGGTCGGCGCGCAGGAGACGCTCTTCGGTTGGGTGCCCAAGCAGGGTCACATCGATCTCTCGGGCCTCGACATCGCGCCGGAGACGGTCGACGAAGCGACGCACATCGATGACGGTGAGTGGAAGGCCGAGCTCGAAGACCAGAAGACCTTCTTCGAGCAGTTCGGCGAGCGCATGCCCAGGACGCTCGAGCTGATCCGTCAGCAACTGCTCTCCCGCCTGACCTAGTTCTCCCTCTCCCTGCGAAGCGGGGAGAGGGTCGGGGTGAGGGGCCGACGCTCCTCACCTGAAAGGCGGGGAGAGACCCGCGCCACCTGACGCACTCGTTAAACCTCGGAAAGCGTCCCTTCCGAGGAGTGCGTCATGAGTGGTCGTGGTGCTCGTCTGCGCGACGAGCCGCGGGTCTGGGTTGGATAATTGGGATCAGGGCGCTCAGCAGAGGGTGGCGGATTGACTTTCGCGCTGGAGCAGAAATGACCGACGTCGAGAACGCGCCCCGCCCGGTGTCCGACGCTGCGTCGGCCGACATGGATTGTCTGGTCGGCGGGGGGAACATGGGCGCGCTGATTCGCCAGCTGAACTGGTCAAAGACGCCGCTGGGCCCGGTGCTCGGCTGGTCTCAACCGCTTCGAACGATGGTGGGCCTGGTGCTGCGCAACGGGTCGCCCCTGAGCCTCTGGTGGGGGCCGCAGTTGGTGCAGATCTACAACGACCCGTTCGTCCCCATCCTGGGTGCCAAACATCCCGCGGCGGTCGGTCAATCGGGGAAGGACTGCTGGGCCGAGATCTGGCCCACCATCGGGCCGATGATCGAAGGGCCGTTTTCAGGGGGCCCTGCCGCGGGCAGCGAAGACCTCTCGCTGTTGATTCATCGCAGCGGCTTCTTCGAAGAATGTCACTTTCGCGTCGCTTACAGCCCCGTTCCCGACGAGACCGTGGCTGGCACGGGAGTCGGTGGTGTCCTCGCGACGGTCTCCGAGACCTCCGCCCAGGTGCAGGATGATCGCCAGTTGCGGACCTTGCGCGAACTGGGAGCCACGGCGAGCGAGGTGAAATCGGCCGACGAGGCCTGCGTGAGCGCCGCCGCCGCCCTCAGCCTCAACCCGGCCGACGTTCCATTCTCCCTTTTCTTTCTGCTCGATGAGCTGGCGCAGCCTCGATTGGCTGCCACTTCTGGTTTTGGCCCGGGCCAAGGTGATGCGAAGGCGCTCGACCCGTCGGCATGGCCGCTGGCCTCCTGTGTCGAGGGGCCGAAGACCGACGTCCTCGATGACCTGGCAGCACGCTTCGCTGCGTTGCCGACCGGTTCGTGGGTCGAGGCCCCCGGGGCTGCGATCATGTTGCCGATCTCTGCGCCCGACCAGCAGCGCCCGTATGGCGTGTTGATCGCAGGGCTGAGCCCTCACCGCCGGCTCGATGAAAATTACCGGGGCTTCTTCGAGCTGGCCGTGGCCCAGGTCGTCACCGCGATTCGCAATGCCCGCGCCTACGAAGAGGACCAGAAGCGGCTCGAGGCGCTGGCGAACATCGACCGGGCGAAGACGGCGTTCTTCTCGAACGTCAGCCACGAATTTCGCACCCCGCTGGCCTTGATGCTCGGCCCCATCGAAGACGCGCTCGCCGCACCTGGGCAGGTGCTCGGTGGGGAGGCCTTGCAGATGGCCCACCGCAATGCGCTGCGCTTGCTCAAGCTGGTCAACTCGTTGCTCGATTTTTCCCGAATGGAAGCCGGCCGGATCGAGGCGTCGTTTCAGGCCACCGACCTCGCCCGCTTGACCGCTGATCTGTCGAGCCAGTTTCGCGCGGCGATGGACAAAGCCGGGCTGCGGCTGGTCGTCGAGACGCAGCCGCTGTTGGCCCCCGCCTTCGTCGATCGCGAGATGTGGGAAAAGATCGTTCTCAATCTCTTGTCGAATGCCTTCAAGCACACGTTCGAAGGCGAGGTGAAGGTCAGCCTCTCGACGATCGGCGAGTCGAGCGTGCTGACGGTTCGCGACACGGGCGTCGGAATTCCAGCAGACGAGCTGCCCCGGGTCTTCGAGCGCTTTCATCGCGTGCGCGGTGCACGGGCGCGCAGCCATGAGGGCACGGGCATCGGTCTGGCGATGGTGCGGGATCTCGTCAAACTGCACGGGGGCAAGGTCGAGGCCCGCAGCGAACCGAACGTGGGAACCGAAGTCGTGGTCTCGATTCCCCTGGGGTCGGCCCACCTGCCGCCCGATCGAATCGAAGCGCCCAGAGTGCTGGCGAGCACCGCGGCGGGCGCGGCGGCCTACGTCAACGATGCGCTCTCGTGGCTGCCACCCGACAGTCCGGAGCGGGCGGGGCTCGCGATTGCGTCATCTGATCCCCATGCCGAGGATCTCCCCGCCCGGCTGGTGCTGGCTGACGACAACGCAGACATGCGTGAGTATTTGAGGCGCTTGTTGTCGGCTCACTGGATGGTCGAAGCCGTCGCCGACGGTCAGCAGGCGCTCGAAACCGTTCGTCGAACACGCCCCGACCTGGTGGTGTCCGACGTGATGATGCCCAACCTCGATGGGCTTGGCCTGACCCGCGCCCTGAAGGAAGACCCGGAGACCAGAGGGCTGCCGATCATCTTGCTCTCGGCTCGAACGGGCGAAGAGGCGACCTCTGAAGGACTTGCCTGCGGGGCTAATGACTACATCGTCAAACCCTTCTCGGCCCGCGAGCTGGTGGCGCGCGTGCGGGTCCAGCTCCAGATCATCAAGTCGCGGCAGCACGCTGTAGAACTGGAGAACGCGCGCCTGGTGCAAGAGCATCTTCGTCTGGTCGCTGAGTCATCGAGTCTGGCGAAAGACGAGTTCATCGCCGTGCTCGGTCATGAGCTGCGCAACCCGCTTTCCCCCATCTTGCTCGCGCTTCGGCTGATGGAAATGAAGGGTGAACCGAACTTCGCCAAGGAGCGTGCGATCATCGGAAGGCAGGTCACCCACCTGATCCGATTGGTGGACGATCTCCACGATGTCTCGCGGATCACGAGCGGCAAGATTCGCCTCGAGAAGAGGGGAATCAAGATCGCCGCGGTCATCAACCAGGCGATCGAGCTCGCTTCTGCGAACCTCGAGGAACGACGACACAACGTCGTCGTCGAATTGGGATCAGATTCGACGGTGTACGTGGACCCCGACCGGCTCGGGCAAGTCGTCTCGAACCTTCTCTTCAATGCCGCGAAGTTCACCGACCCGGGCGGCACGATCACCGTCGGAGCGAAGACCGAGGGCGAAATGATGGTGATCCGGGTGAAGGACACCGGCATGGGCATCGAGCCTTCCCTGCTGCCTCATCTCTTTGCTGCATTTCGCCAGGGTGTTCAAAGGTCCGATCGCCCTCAGGGCGGCCTGGGCCTGGGGCTGACGATCGCCAAGAGCCTGGTCACCCTGCACGGAGGGCACCTCGAAGCGCACAGCGCGGGTCCAGGCCAGGGCGCGGAGTTCGTGGTGCGGCTGCCGATGTTCGCGCTCGACGACGCCCCGAATGGCGCGCCGCCTGCGCAGCTCCTCGCGGTCGCCTCGGGGCTCAGCGCGCTGAGGGTGCTGGTGGTGGACGATAACCAGGACTCCGCCGACATGGTCGCCGAAGTCTTGCGCGCCAGGGGGTACCAGGTCGTCGTGGCCTACGATGGGCCTTCCGCCCTTCGAGCCAGAACCACGTTCGTTCCCGAGATCGCGCTGCTCGACCTCGGGCTCCCGGGCATGGACGGGTACGAGCTCGCCCGAGAGCTGCGAAAGGTCGACCCCGCCGCCCCCTCAAAAATCGTCGCCATCTCGGGCTATGCCGAAGCAGCAGACCGGCTGCGAGCGAAGGCCGCGGGGTTCGATGAACACCTCGTCAAACCTGTCGACCTCGACCGCCTGCTCCAGTTGTTTGCTTCGATTCAGTCGAGGCGCGAGGCTTCGTAGAACACGAGAACGGCTTCGCCAGCGATTTCTTCGAGGGTTGGCGAAAATGGAAATGACTCCAATCACCGGTCTCCCCGAGCGAAGTCGAGGGGGCACTTTCGCCTCGCGCAGCAAGTGCCATCTCGACTGCGCTCGATGCGAACGGTGTGGGCTGTTCCTGACGAGCGAAGGAATGGCATCTCGACTGCGCTCGATGCGAACGGTGGCGTTCTCGGCGCGTGGGTGGTCCTGGGGGCGCCAGTAGACGCGGGGTGGAGTTGGCCCCCCGGTGGGTTAGCATCGGCGGCCCCATGCGTCGCCTCGTTCTCTTCGCCGCATTGTCGATCGTCTCGACCGCGCTGGCCGCCAACCCAAAGGCCTCTGCCCTCGCGAAGGACGCCGACCGCCTCTACAAAGACAACCGCTACAAGCAAGCCGCCGAGACGTTGCGCGAGGCCTACGAGGCCGACCCCACCGGGCTCTACCTGTACAACATCGCGCGCGCCTACGACCAAGCCGCCGAGCTCGACCTGAGCCAGGAGTACTACCGCAAGTACGTCGCGCTCCCCTCTGAGGAGACGCAGCCTGAGCTCGTGAAGAAGGCCAACCTCGCGATGGATCGCATTCGCACGCTGCTGGCCCGCGGTTCGGCTGACAAGCAGGTGCGTGACGCCGAGAAGCAACGCCTCGAGAACGACGCGAAGAAGGCCGAAGCACGCGCCGATGCCGAGGCCGCCGAGGCCCGAAAGCAGCGCCAGGAGTTCGCCGAGAAAGAGCGCATCCGCAAAGAGGCCGAGAACAAGCAGGTCAACGTTCGCAAGCTGGCGGCCTACGGCACCGGCGGCGCGGCCCTCGTGGGCTTTGGCCTCGCCATCGGCTTCGGGATCGCCGCCAACGGCAACCGCGAGGCCTTTCGCACCGCCGACACGCTCACCTTGAAGCAGCAGTACGAAGCCGCCACCCGCACCACCGCAGCCGTGACTGACGTGAGCCTGCTGGTGGGCCTCGCGGCTGCCGTGGCCACCGTCATCCTGTACCCCAAGGGCGACGAGCCTGAAAAAGCGGTCAACGTCGTGTTCGCCCCCGTGGCCGGCGGCGGCATGGCCAGCCTGGGAGTGACCTTCTGATGAACCCGCGCGCGTGGTTCCTCCCGCTCTTGTTGCCGTTGTGGGGCTGCAGCTTCACCACCGCCGGCAGCTTCGAGGAGTGCAAGAACGACGTCGACTGCGGCACCGTGGCCGCCTGCAACAAGGGCTACTGCCTCGCCCTGCCGCAGGGTTGCCGACGCGAAGAAGCGGGTGGCACGGTCGCCGCGTTCGAGAAGCCCGACCGCATTCCGATCGCCGCGTTGTTGCCGCTGGGCAACTTGCAGGGGGCGATCGACGACTCCGAGGTGCAGGGGCTCAACGCGATGCGCCTGGCCGCCTCTGAAGTGAATCGCACCGGCATCAAGGGCCGCCCATTTGGCATCTTCGTGTGCGACATCGCCCGCTCCGATGGTGGTGGTGACGACGCCACCCGCAAGTACACCGCGTGGATGGTGGAGAACCTGCAGGTGCCCGCGCTCATCGTCTCGGGCAGCGGAGCGACCGCTCAGGCCGCCACGCTCCCGGCGCGGCTCGACGCAGGCACCCTCATCATCTCGCCCAACGCGACCTCGCCCGCGCTGAGCTCGACCTTCCGAACTGAAGGCAACGTGTGGCGGGTGCCCCCCTCTGACGATCTTCAGGCCCGCGCCCTGGCCAAGCTCATCAGGGCCGATTTTCCCGATGCCGGGCCCACGCGGGTCGACGTCGTCTACGTGAACGACGCGGCCTATGGCACCAACTTCGGCCTGCCCATGGTGGAGTCGCTGCGCGCCGCGGGCTTCACGAGCGAGGGCCGGCCCTTCCCGGTCGATGACCTCGCGGGCTCCATCACGCAGATCGTCAACGGCCTGAACAACGTTGGCCCCAAAGCCACCGTGTTGATCGCCTTCCCCCCCGATGTGCGCGCGCTCATCACGCGCGCGAAGACGATCCCCGCGTTGACCCGCGCCGGAGGGCATCGTTGGTACCTGACCGACGCCGTCAAGGATCCCGCGGTGCTCACGCCCGAGACGTTGACCGAGCTCGATCAGGCGATCGGCACTGCACCCGCGCAGGGCGCAGGCAACGCCTTCTCTGCCTTCCGCGACAGCTTCCGCACCCGCTACGGGACCGATCCGAACAGCTTCTCGTTCACCTCGCACAGCTACGACGCGATGTGGTTGGTGATGCTCGCCACCGCCTCTGCGCAGAGCACTTCGTCTTTCGCGGGGCCGGTGCTGGGCCAGGGCATGGGCAAGCTCAGCAACACCACGCAGCAGCCCATTCCGCTGCGCGCCGACAAGTGGACCGAGGCGAGCAACCTGCTGCTCGAGGGCAAGTCGATCAACGCCGAGGGTTCATCGGGCGCGCTCGACTTCGACCCCGATGCGGGTGTGCCGTCGGCGCCGTACGAGGTGTGGCAGGTCTCGGACGGCGGCATTCGCGTGCTCCGCCTCACCACCCCGTAAGGCCCCTTTCCCCCCGCTCGCGCTCCATCAGCAGACGTTCTGCCTCATCACGTCGCTGCGCGGCGGCGCATCCACGTGGCGAAGGCTTCGGCCACGTCGCGCTCGTGCGTCGCGGCGCGCCCGCGCAAGCTCTCCAGCGAGTAGCGGAACCGGCACCCGCCCCCTTCCGCGTCGAACGAAGCCGAGCCCGAGACGGCGTCTTGAAGCCCCGCCGACGGCACCCAGCGCACGCGGTGGAGCGCGTCGTCGTAGTGGTAGACGAGCGCGTACGAGAGGATCTCCCCGAACTCGTAGCTGACCTCGACGGGCCGGCCCTGGGTGTCGCTGCGCACCACCCGCGCTTTCTTCAGCCCCGGCAACCACAGCCGGGCGCTGCGCAGATCGATGAACTCGGCAAAACAGCTCTCAGGACTCGCAGGAAGAACGGCTTCGAACATCGGAGTGTCGAGAGTGTAGCGAAGCAGCCGCCTCTCTGCTGTGACGCGTTCGTGACTTCTTCAACGCGACGGCTCGATCAGCTCTTGTCCTCCCTCGGCTACTGCAGCCGCAAAGAGGCCCAGGGCCTGTGCGACGAGGGTTTGGTGAAGGTTTCGGGGGTGGTGCTCGGCGACGCCAGCCGCCGGGTGGTTGCTGATGAGGTGCGGCTCGATGGCGAGCCGCTCGAGTTCCCTGCCGGGTTGCTGGTGATGTTGAACAAGCCGGTGGGCCTGGTGTGCAGCCACGACACGAAGGAGGGCCCGCGGGTCTACGACCTGCTGCCCGAGCGGTGGCAGGAGCGCGACCCGAAGGTGACCACCATCGGCCGGCTCGACAAGGAGACCTCGGGGATATTGCTCTTCACGGATCAGGGCTCGCTGGTGCAGCGGCTCACCTCGCCCAAACACCACGTCGACAAGGTGTACGAGGCGAGCCTCGATCGCGAGGTGACGCCTGAGATGATCGCCACCTTCGCGCGCGGGCTCGAGCTGAACGAAGGAGGGGAGCGCATGCAGACGTTGCCGGCGGTGCTGCGGTCGCTGGGCTTCAACCGCGCTGAGGTGACGCTGCGCGAGGGCAAGTACCACCAGGTGCGTCGCATGTTCGCGGCGGTGGGCGCGCACGTCGAGAGCCTGACGCGCACCCGCTTCGGTCAATGGACGCTGGGCGAGCTGCCCGAAGGGCAATGGCATTCGCTGCCTCTGCCTGCGCCAGCGGGGTGAGCGGAGCGGAAGATGCGCCGAGGCGAAGCGACCCAGAAGAAAGGGAGCACTACTCGTCGAACGCCTCTTCGACCGAAGTGCCCGGTTGATACCCCGCGGGAAAGAACCGCAAGTTCCGCTGCAGCGAAACCAACATCTTAAACCAGACACGCTTCTCTTCCAGCGAGAGCCCCGCACGCTCGAGCAGGCGCTGATTGAACTTCGGCATGAACTCGTTCTTCGCGCGCTCGAGGCCCGTGACGCCATCGAAGTGTGCGTCGACGAGCTCTCGCAGCGTTTCCTTCGGCAGCCGTAAGAGCGCCTTCATCTGCGGCACCGCCCGGTGCGACATCGCCCGCTCCTGCCCCGTGGTGATGCGATCAGAGAACGTGTACGTAATCGTCGTGCGCTGCATCGCCTCGTGCATCGCGGCATAGAGCACGTTGCGTGACGAGCGCCGCTCCAGCAGTTGATACGTGCAGGCGGCCATCATGCGAGAGACCGCCATGTGCCGGTTCTCGTCGACGGTGTGCAGCATCGACAACCGGGTGAGCGGCGTCGCGAAGGGCAGCTCAGCGACCTTCGTCTCGAAGGCCTTGCCCATGTGGTTCACGATGCCGCGGCCCAGAAAGTACGTGGTGATGAAGTCGGCGCCGAACGTCTTGATGAGAAAACGCACCGAGGGCTTGCTGACGATGAGCGGCCGCAGCGGCTTGACCGGCAGGCGCAACGAGCCCATCTGATGGCGGCGGCGAACCGCCTCGAGCACGCGCATGAACGCTGCGATGTGGTCGACCTCTTCGTGTGATTCGAGGCGCATCAGCGCGGAGACCTCGGGATCGTACGAAACGAGCGCGTCGGCGATGGCCTCGTTGACCAGCACCACGAAACGTTCACCGTCGCCGATGCGGAAGTACATCATCACGTACGTCCAGTGATTGAGGGCGAGCCGCTGCTCCTCGTCGAGCGTCGACCAGAACGGCGTGTGGTACCCGAGGCTCATCTCCCACGGTGCGAGCGGCGCGTCAGCGATCGCCGCTTCCCACGGGGTGGAATCGAGGTGATGGCAGAGCTGCTGCCCGTTCGGGTTGGCGAGGCGGCGCTTGGCAAAGCCTCGAAGGCGAGCCAGCTCTTCGACGGCGACGTCACTCACGAGTACCTTCCTACTCTGGAGGGCCGAACCACGTGCTGCTGACTCTGTTGTTGCTGACCCTGACCGCGGACGCAGGCACCCCAGACGCAGGCGGGGCTGATGCGGGAAGCACCGCCCCCGCAACCTGGAAGTGGCTCGACGGAGACGGAGGCTTTCTGCTCGACGGCGGCTCTACCGACGTGCTCACCCTGCGCGTGGGAGAGACCGCGCGCATCGTCTTCCCCTTCCCCATCGTGCTCATGCAGTGCAACGAGCCGTTGCTCGGGCTGGGAGCGACCGAAGACACCCTGCTGCTCACCGGGCTCAAAGAAGGCCACACCGCGTGCGGCTTCTGGTTCTACCAGCGCGCGTGGCCCCACCGCTCGATGGACGTCACGGTCTCGAAGTAGCGAGGCAGAGGTCGTCATTCGCGGCGTCGCGGCCGCGCTCCGGGAAGCGCCGCGGTCACCTCACCCCCGACGATGAAGGCGATGGCCGACAACCAACTCCACAACAGCAGCACCACGCCGCCCGCCAACGCGCCATATGTCGGGCCAAAGTCGGCGAAACGTTCGGCGTAGATCGCGAAGAGCCGGGTGCTGGCCAGGAAGAACACCGTGGCCACCACGGCGCCCCAGAACGACGCCATCGCACGAGGCCGGATGTCGGGAAGAATTCGGTACGCCAACGCGGCCAGCAACACCAGGCTGCCCACCGCCACCGGCCAGCGAATGACGCCCCACAGCCGGGCCTCTGCAAATGCGTCGAAGCCCAGACTGCTGCCGACCCGCTCGATGAGCCCAGCGCCCACCACGGACGCCACCACTGAGGCGAGCAGGAGCACAGCCCCGCCCAAGGTGAAGACGATCGCGATGACCTGCTGCCGAACGAAAGACCGCCCGTCGCCCTTTAAATCGTGAGCGGCGTTGAGCGCTGTGCGCAGCGAGTTGGCGGCGCGGGAGGCGCTCCAGATGGCGGTCAGCAGGCCTACCGTCAACAAGGTCGCGCTGCGGCTCTCCACCACGTCGGCCATCACCTCCGACACCAGGTCGAAGGCTTCGGAAGGCATCAGGCTCTGCGCGCGCTCGAGCAGTTGATCGATCGCGTTCTGACTGGGCACGAAGCCCGCGATCGAAGTGAGCACCACGAGGAAGGGCGCGAGGGCGAGCACCGCGTAGAACGCCAGCTGCGCCGCGCGCTCGAAGACCGGCCCGACCACCACCCGCTCCCCCACGCGCAGCACGAGGTCGCGAACGCGAAACCCGGGCCTGCGTGGGGGGTGCTCTGAGGAGAGCTCACGAATGGGTTGCGCTCGGCCGCGGAGTGTTCACGGTCTGCTTCGCCTGCTCAATGGCCGACTCGATGGCCTCCGCAGCACGCGGTACGGCGCTCTGAAACTTGTCCTTGAGGTCGCTCCGCAGGTCGCTGCCTGAACGCGGCGCCGTCATCAACCCGATGCCGACGCCCACCAGAATGCCGACGCCGAAGAACGCGATGATCGGCACCGCCCGTTCGGCCGTGGTGCGACGGCGCTCCATTCCAATCAGGTCCATCATGTGTTCCCTGTCAAAGTCACGAAGGCTCTGCTTCATCGAATCGAACATGGTTCTGCCCCTTTCAACGTGGACGACATCCGAGGCCTGGAGTGCAAGGCCACGGCCACGGGGCAGAAGTGCTCCCTCGACTCCGCTCCTAAGGAACAGCCCACACCGTTCGCATCGAGCGAAGTCGAGATGCCACTTGCTGCGCGAGGCGGAAGTGCTCCTTCGACTTCGCTC